>DRLC01000175.1 GCA_011053145.1 Planctomycetota bacterium
ACCCAGCTGCGGACGGTGTCGCGCACCATCAGCTCCTCCTCGGAGAACTGGTCGTCGAGGTCGAGGAAATCGAGTTGCCGGAAGGTGTCCATGGGAATCGAGGGGGGGTCGGCTGGGAAGGGCGCGGCCGGCGCGCCTCCTGGGGAGGGGTCGAAAGAGCGGGGAATCTACCGGATGAGGTTTTCCCCGGCGGCGAGAATCCGGGCATTGTAGCGAGCCTGGCGGAACGCGCCCGCGGCGCTCCCCAAGGAATTCACGCCCCACGATGGCCGTCCCTCCGATTCCCTGCCCCCTCTGCGGCTACGACGCCCCGGAGCTGCCCTGTCCGCACTGCGGCGGGAAGCCCCGCGAGCACTCCCTCACGCGCAGGCTCGCCGGACCCCTGACCGGAGCCATGGAAGGGGTCCAGGCCCTGCCCCGGGGACTCCTCGCCTTCCTGGGCACACCGGGGACCAAGCGCTGGATGGTGCCGCCGCTGATCCTGACCGCGAGCCTCCTGGTGTCCGTCCTGGTCTGGATCGCTCGGCTGGTGGATCGGGGGATCGACAGCGCGGTCGGGGACGGGATCGACCTGGAGCACTACCGTTCTTGGACGGAGGGTTGGCCGGGCTGGATGACCTCCCTCTGGAGCGCCCTCCTCGCGACGGGGCAATGGATGCTGGACGCTGGCTGGTCCCTCTTCCAGAGCGTGCGCTGGCTCGGCTGGTTCCTGCTCGGATCGCTGGTCGCGTGGTACGTGTTCTCGATCGCCTACGAAGCGCTCGCCGGACCGTTCCTCGATGAGATCCAGGGCAAGCTCGAGCACCGCTGGTTCGGCATCGACCCGCGCAACAACCTCCACCGGCCGACGGATATTCCGTCCGGGCGCTGCGTGCTCCTGTCCGCGATCTGGGTCGGGCTCTCCATCGCGCTCGTGTTCCTGCTCCTGCCCCTGGTCTCCTGGGGAGCCCTCCTCCTGGCTCCGCTCCTCGCCCTGGCACCGCTGGCCCTCTGGGACCGGCGCTACCTGACCTGGATCGTCTGGGTTGCACGCATCGAGGGCAGCGCCACCTGGGCCTCGCTCGAGGCGAGCGCCCTGACCGCTCTCCTGATCGTCCTCGCCCTTCCCCTCTACTTCGTGCCCGTCGTCGGCTACTTCCTGTTCGCGGGGGCCGCCGGCTTCGCGACGAGCCTGGGCCTGCTCGACATTCCGTTCGAGCGTCGCTGCTGGCCCCTGCGCATGCGTCTGCGGTTCGTGCTCCGACACGCCCCCGCGTTCCTGGCCTTCGGCGTCAGCGCGGGACTCCTCCTCTCGATCCCTGTCCTCGGCCCGCTCCTGATGGTCCCGGCGGCTTCCGTGGGCGGCCTGTGGTTGGTCCTACGCCTCGACAAGGGATTCCTGCGGGAGGACGGCGAGCCCCCCTCGAAGCGCGGCGAACCGCCCCGTACGATGCGCCGCCCCTGACGCCCCACCCTTCCATCCCGATGACCCGCACCCTCGTCACGAGCGCTCTCCCCTATGCCAACGGCCCGATCCACTTCGGGCACGCGGTCGGAGCCTATCTCCCCGCCGACTGCTACGTGCGCACGTTGCGGATGCTCGGCGAGGAGGCCCTGTTCGTCTGCGGAACCGACGAGCACGGCTTCGCGATCACGGTCGGTGCCGAGAACGACGGGGTGGAGTACCCCGAGTACGTCGCGCGCTGGCGGGCCGACATCAAGCGCACCTTCGACCGTCTCGGAATCGAGTTCGACGTTTGGTCGGGCACGAGCATCTCGCCACACCACACGGAGCTCGCCCAGGACTTCTTTCGGCGCCTCTCCGAGGGAGGCTTCTTGATCAAGAGAGCGAGCGAGCAGCTGTACTGTCCGAAGGACGAGCGCTTCCTCGCGGATCGCTATGTGCTCGGCACCTGCTACGTGTGCGGGGCAGAAGACGCGCGCGGCGACGAGTGCGGGAAGTGCGGCACCTGGCTCGATGCGACCCGCCTCGTCGAACCGCGCTGCCGCAACTGCGGATCGGTGCCCGAGAAGCGCTCCACGACGCACTGGTACCTGGACCTTCCGAAGCTTCGCGATGCCCACATCGGCGAGTGGTTCCAGGGACATCCGTGGAAGGCGAACGTGAAGGCATTCGTCGAGAACATGCTCGCCGACCTCGAACCGCGCCCGATCACCCGCGATATGGGCTGGGGGGTCCCGGTGCCGGAGGACCTCGCCGACGGGGAAACGGGCAAGGTGCTGTACGTCTGGTTCGACGCGCCGATCGGGTACATCTCCTTCACCCGCGAATGGGCGGATGCGAAGGGCGAGCCAGAACTCTGGAAACGCTACTGGAAGGACGATTCGACGCGACTCGTGCACTTCATCGGCAAGGACAACATCCCGTTCCACTGCCTGATCTTCCCGTCGATGCTCTGGGGACAGCAGGAGGGCTACGTCCTTCCGTGGCAGGTCCCGGCGATGGAGTTCTACAACCTGCAGGGGCGCAAGTTCAGCACCTCGCGGAACTGGACCATCCCGCTCGATGCGTTCTTCGAGACCTATGACGCCGAGGCAACGCGCTTCTACCTCCTGTCGAGCGCACCCGAGGCGGCGGACTCCGAGTGGCGCTGGGAGGAGTTTCAGCGCTGCGTCAACACCTCCCTCGCGGACACGATCGGGAACTTGGCGACCCGGGTCCTGCGCTTCGTCGCCAAGCACCACGAGGGAAGGATCCCCGCGATCTCCCCGGGCCTCGCCGAGGAACTCGACCGCGTGCTCCTCGAGGAGTGCGGGGAACTCTCCGATCCAGCCCCCTCGATCCTCGAGTTCCGCTTCCGCCGAGCCACCCAGGAACTCATCGCGGGCGCCGCGGTCGGAAACGTCTTCATCGATCGCGAAGCCCCGTGGGCGCTGCGAAAAAGCGATCCGGAGCGCTCGGCCGCCGTGTTGAACACCGCGATCCAGTGGCTGGCGTGGATCGCGCGCGCGATGGTCCCTTTCATGCCCGCCAAGGCCCAGGACCTCTGGGAAATGCTCGGCGGCGTGGGCCCCGTGGAGACCCAGGGATGGCCGGGCATCCCGATCGCCGGCTCCTGGCGGGTCCTCGAGGCGGGCACTCCCCTCGGCCAGATCTCCCCTCCGTTCCGCAAGCTCACCGACGAGGAGATCGAGGCCGAGGTGGCGGCTCTCGAGGCCCGGGCCGAGGCCTGACTCGCCACATGGGGTGAGAAGACCGGCCCCCTGGCCACCGCCACCACGAGGGGCACGAAAAAGGGCTCCCGGGGGCCGGGAGCCCTACGCAAAACGGTCGGCGGAACTCGCTCAGACGAGCTGCTTCAGCCCCTTGCCGACTCGGAATCCGATCCGGCGACCGGCCTGGATCTGGATCGGCTCACCGGTGTGGGGGTTGCGTCCGATGCGGGGCTTGCGCTCCTTGACCTCGAAGGTCCCGAAGCCGGTGATCGTCACCGTCCCCTCATCGATGAGCCCCTTCTGAATGCTGCCGAGAACCGTGTCGAGAACCCGGTTCGCAGCCAGCTTGGACGTGTGCATCTCGCTCGCGATGGTCGCGATGAGGTCGCTCTTGTTCACAGTTCCTCCCCTTGTGAATGGGAACGAGCCCGGTCCCGGAGGACCGGGCTCGATTCCGAACCTGAATCAGGCCTTCTTGCGCCGAGTGGCCTTCTTCTTCGTGGCCTTGCGCTTGGTCGCCTTCTTCTTCGTGGCCTTCTTCTTGGTCACCTTGCGCTTGGTGGTCTTGCGCTTGGTTGCCTTCTTCTTGGCCTTCTTCTTGGTGACCTTACGCTTGGTGGTCTTGCGCTTGGTCGCCTTCTTCTTGGTGGCCTTGCGCTTCGTTGCCTTGCGCTTGGTGGCCTTCTTCTTCCTCTTAGCCATGTTGAGAGAATTCTCCTTGGAGTGTGTCCTTCGGGAGCACGTGATGTGCTCCGCACTACGACATCACTCCCTCCATCGGCTCACCCCGAAGATTGCTTTCCTCCCATTTTTCGATTCTTCCCGTCCGCGCCCCGCGGAACGGTTAGCAACGACGGGAAGATTCGGTGAAGCGCACGATGCGGCGAAGCCCTTCGAAGGCCGGAATGCTTCCAACTGCTCGGAACGCCGTGATGGAGAAGAACCCAGGGCAAGGGAAGCCTTAGTGCGCCGCTCCGCTAGCGCACCGCATTTCCTAACAGGTGCATCGATGGAAACTTACAGTGACGATTCTGAATCGGACTGCGAGATGCGCGGGGGTGCCTTTCCGGCCGGGGCACGGCAGCGAAGCGCCGCCCATGCGTTCCTGCCGGGCCCGGGGTGATCCGATGCATCGCCGTTCGACCGCACGCATCCTCCCCGGTCCCCCCAGGCCGCGGTTGGGGGAGAAAAAAAAGCGAGAAAATGGGAAAGCCAGGACGGATCGGGCCCCGGGGCACGAGGCTCGGCCCACGCATCAGCCGGCGGCCACGATGCACGCCGCCCTCCGGATGCCCGCCCTTCGGGGCCGGCTCCGGTGGCCGCCACAAGCCCTTCCAGGGAGTCGGGGGCGACCGGAAAGTCGTCGGCGCAGTCCTTCCCTCGGGCCTCCCCGCCCAAGCGCGCTGCCCGTGGCCGGCGAACGCCCGTTCAGGCGGTGGTCGAAGCCCCCGCGCCACGCGCGGGCTTCACGACGCGACCACTCTTGATGCAGCGGGTGCAGACGCTGATGCGCTTGACCTCGCCCTTGACGACCGCGCGGACCCGCTGGATGTTGGGCAAGAACTTGCGCTTGGTGTGCCCCGTGGTCCGCAGTCCCACGCCGCCCTTGGCCTTGGGAAGACCCCTGCGGGCGATCGAGCCACCGCTCGTGGTTTTCTTCTTACAGATTTCGCAGACCCTGGCCATGACTCGCTCCGACGGATTCCTCGGGGGATTGCCTTCTTTTAAGGGCGGAGGAGACTAACGGGCAGGGCCCCCTCGGGCAAGCCGGGACCCGGAAAGGATCGGAGAAAACCTCCCCGGAGGCGCCCCCCGCCTCGCCCCCCCCCCGGAGCGCCCGGAAAAGGCCGGGGCGCCGTCCCTTCTCCAGGACGGGCGCAGCCCCGATCTTCCCCGGGGGCCGGGGTGCCGGGATCAGAGGAGATCGTCCAGGGCGCTCTCCGCGCTGCTGCCGTAGTCCTCGGAGAGCCCCGAGTCCCGGTCGGCGGCGAGGACTTCCTCCAGCACCTTGCCGATGCGGTCCGCGGTCTCCTGGGCATAGAAGCGGACCATGCCCAGGTTCGTGCGACCGTCGAACAGGATGGCCATCAGGGTCCGGTCCCCGATGAGCTGGAGTTGCAGCGAGTCGCGCTGCCCCTGGTGGAAGAGGATCGCGAATTCGTTCTCTCCCATCAGGCGCGCCATCTCGCGGGTGGCCGCGAAGGACCCGGCGATGAGCGCGGAGATCGTGTCCTCCTGGTTCGGCATCGCCTCCCCGCGGCGGGTCACGAGGTGGCCGTCACGGTCCACGAGGAGGACGCAGCGCGCCTTGGAGAGTTCGAGGAAGGTGTCGATCTCTCCCTCGATGCGTTGGATGTCATTCTCGTAGAAGACGAGACGAGCCTGGCGAAGTTCTTGGTCTTTGGACATGGGAGGAGCCTCTCTCTTTGGGTCAGCCGAGGAAGTGCATGGCGGCCCATGCGAGAGCTGCACCGCCGACCGCGGCGATGCTCACGAAGACACCCGTCGGCATCCCCTTCCGTTTGGGGGCGGCTTCCACGGGCTGGGGTCGCGAGCGGGCGCGCCGTACGGCCGCTCCTTGGGCTTTTGGGCGCGTGTGCGGGCGGGGCGCCGGGGCGGCCGCGCCCTGGTGGTTCATCAGGGAACCGGGGCTGGCCTGGGCGGCTGGCGCCTGGTGCGGAACCGGCGCGGTCGCTTGGGCAGCGGGCTGCGGCGCCGCCTGCATCGCCGGCTGGGGGGCCGGCGCCGGGGCCACCTGGGGCGGAGGCGCCGTGGGCTGGGGTGCGGCCGAAGCGGCGGGGGCGGCGGGCGCGGCACCGTGCTGCGCCGCCGGAGCCGCGGCGGGCACGGAAGGAGCCCCCATCCCGCGCTTCTCCTGCATGATCCCGCGCAGCACGTTCGCGGCGAGGGCCTTGAGGGTCGGGAAGACCCCCTGCCCCGAATTCGCGGTCGCCTCGAAGGTCGGAGCCCCGTGGTGATTCAGGTGCCGGTCGAGTTCGTCGGTCGACATCGCGTCCGGAAGGTCACGCTTGTTCCACTGGATGACGTGGGGCAAGTCGGCGAGGCTCTTCCCGTACTCGTTCAGGTTCTCCTCCAGGTTCCGGATGGACTCGAGGTTCTGATCGAGCATCGACGCGGAAGAGTCGGCAACGAAGATCACGCCGTCGACCCCCTGGAGCACGAGCTTACGGGTCGAGTTGTAGTAGACCTGTCCGGGAACGGTGTAGAGCTGGAAGCTCGTGCGCATCCCGGCCACGGTGCCTAGCTCGAGGGGCATGTAGTCGAAGAAGAGCGTGCGGTCGCCGTCGGTGCTGATGCTCGTCAGGTCACCACGGTTCTGATCTGGGGCGCGCTGGTGGATGACTTCCAGGTTGGTCGTCTTCCCGCTCATCCCCGGACCGTAGTACACGATCTTCACGTTGACGGTCTTCTGGGCGAAGTTGATCTGAACCATGGTTCTAGTGCTCGGTCGGGTCTTCTCGGCGGTGTGTCGAACAGGATGTCTCGGCCGCACGGGCATCGGGACTTGAAGTGGAACAGCCTGGCAGGGCGCCCGGCGGCTGATCGATGTCGGCTCCGGAGAGCCTCGTTCCGGACGAGGTCTTGGGCTTGAGTGAGCGTTCGATGCGCCCGGCGGCTGCGTCCATCGCGAGCCGCACGTCCTCCGGATTCGCGCCGCGGCGTAGCACGACCATCAGGACGGCTCCGCGCATCCGTCGCAAGACGATCGCGCCGCGGGCACACCGGAGCACGACACGCTCGGGAACGTCCCAGGACAAGAGCCCCGTGGCCAGGCGAAGTTCGTTGACCCATCCCATGGTCAGGGCGGCCAAGGCGTCTTCTCCCCCGACCTCCTGGGAGGCGTCGATTCCATCGCTGTCGCCATCGAAGTCCGCGCGATGCACGCATGCGATCGGGACCCCATCCTCCGTCGTGGCCATCGCCGTCTGCACGCCGGCGACCCGGCACAGCTTCTCGATCGCCGATCTCATGATTCCACCTCCGTGGACTCCGCGCCCGCTGTCCCGCGACCCGCCAGGCTGAGGAGCGTGACGCGGTGGGACTCGTCCAGGAGCCCGGTGCTCCAAACCGCTCCGGCGTCCGCATCGCCCGGCGCGATCGTGAGCACTCCGAAGTCTCCCTCGAGTTGAATGTCTTGGACGGGACCGAGGCCGAGGCGGCGGCTCGCGGTGCGCCCGGTGGAAAGGATCGTGCGAACCCCGCGCGCCATGCGCTCGGCGGTCGCCCCATGGGGTCCCTGGACGAGGACCGTGGCCCCCCGCAGATACAGCGACGCGTGGATGCCCTCGGTTTCGGTCAACTCCCGAAGTACCGGACGAATCCCGCTGAAACCGCGCTCCGGCGCCTTCGCGACTTCCTCGTGTTCGTCGACGAACTGACCCGTTCGTTCCACGGCCACGAGAGCGCGGTCGAGGTCCGGTGCGCCCTCTGCCTTATCGGAGTAGGAGCGGAAACGCCCCTCGAGCTCGAGATCTCCCGGAGCGATCTCCAGCATCTTCTTCACGAGGTCCCGTGCCTCCGCGAAGGCACCGATCCGAGCGAGCAGAGCCGCGTGGAGGCGCAGGGGCCGAAGATCTCCGGGGAGCACGGAACGCGCATCCTCCAGAGCCTCGATCGCGGCACTCCCGAGGGACCGGCCGCGGTCTTCGTAGAAGCGGTCCACGCGCAGTCGCGCGAGCATGAGGCGAGCTTCCCCCCCGTCCTCCCGCTGCACCCATTCGCGGGCGAACTCTTCCGCCTTCCGGAGCTGGCCGAGGTCGTGGAGGAGTTCGCACATCTCTTTCCAGAGGGCTGCGCGAGGTGCCTCCTCGAGTTCGGCCCGGAGCGCCAGGAGCCGGTCCTCTCGGACCGCGTGCTGGGTCCTGTCATGCAGTTGCGTCAGCAACGGGTTCCCCGGGAACTTCAGGAGCCCCTCTTCGCAGAGCGCGAGCGCATCCGCGAGGCTGCCGGCCCGCACACACTCCTGCACCGCGGCAGCGTAGCTCTGCGGTGAGGGGTCCCGGGTCAGGTTGCGCTTCGCGGTACGCAGGCGACTGCGACCGAGGAGCTTGCGAACAAAGCCTTTCACCGCTCGTCCTCCGTGTCTGTGGTTCCCATGTATTCTTCGATCGCGCGGATGTCGCGCTCGAGTCTCTCCCTTGCTTCCCAGTCGTGCGGAGCGATGAGCAGCGCCTCCCGGAAGAAGTCCGCCGCCTCCGCGAGCTTTCCCTCATCGGCACGAGAGCGCCCGCGAAAACGCAAGCTCTCCGCTTTCTCCAGGCTTTCCTGTCGGGCCCGGGCTTCCCTCTCCCTGCGTTCCTGTTCCTGTTCTCGAAGCTCGGTGACGGCGATTCGCAGCGCGGCACGCTCCTTCGTCGCGGCCAGTGCGCCGGACCAGACGGGATGCGCCCGAATGAATGCATCCAGCGCTCCGAGCCGCGCCTCCATCGCCGCGAGATCT
This sequence comes from Planctomycetota bacterium, assembly GCA_011053145.1. Taxonomy (GTDB): domain Bacteria; phylum Planctomycetota; class UBA1135; order UBA1135; genus DRLC01. Next base: position 8,618 of record DRLC01000175.1, read on the forward strand.
CCCTCGCGGCGCGGGGGCAGCGCGTCGTGCGCGCTCCGAACCCTGCGGTCTCCGAGGACGAGCGCCGCCAAGATCAGCGGCACGAGAATCGCCCCCAGGAGGAGTCCGCGGGGAACGGGAACCTTCGAGATCCTTCCCTCGCTCTTGAGGCGATGGTTGCGGATGCGGCGGGCGATCTCCACACGGTTCGGTTCGAGCACGAGGACCTCGCGCAGCCACGCGATCGCCTCGTCTTCCTTGCCGACCTTCATGAGCTGGTTGGCGCGTTCGAGGTAACGGTCCGCGAGGTCGCGCACCATCCCCATGCGCCTCACGATCGCCTCGTAATCTCGATCCAGGGCTGCATGCCCCTGGTTGTGGTCGCGCAGCGCACAGATCAACGCGAGCGCCCCCTCGGGGTCGCCGTCGCGCTCCCTGCACGCGGCTGCCCGGCGCCCCATCGCGACCGGGGACGCCCCCCGCGCCTCGAGGACCTCGGGATGCGCCATGCCGACGATCGAAAGGGCGAGAAGCACCTCCAGATCCTCCTGCTCGCCCCCCACGGCGAAGAGCGCATCGACGCACTCTTCCAGGGTCTCCACGGCCATGCCGGAAACCTCGCGAATCCGTGCCTCGAGGTGCTCCTCGGGCTCGCCGCGGGTCTCGGGAGCGCCGTTGATGGCGAGTGTGGCGTCTCGAACGATGAGGGTCGACATGGGCACCCGGGGCCTGGGGAACCGGGACCCGCCAGGTATCGACGGGGTTCCCGGGCCACCTGAAGGGAAAGAACGGCGGCGGGTCCGCGAGCGCCCCCCCCGGAAAGCTCTTCCGGTTCGGCCGTACGCCCCGGCGGCGTACGGCCGAACAGTGCCATCGGGCCGGCCTAGAGGGTCGGAGTCGTTGTGATCGTGCCCGAAACGTTGCCCGCCAGATCCGGCAGCGCCGTCAGACTGATCATGTCGCCACTCGACACACCGAAGCTCAGGGTCAGGCGCACCGTGTCCGCGCGGATCATCGTGGCACTGAGCACCTGTTGGCCGCCGACCACGGTGTACTGGAGCGGGTCGGTGACGAAGCTCTCGTCCACGTCCTCGTCGAAGAGGATGTCGACGGTGGCTCCACCGGGATCCGCGCGGAAGTTGACGTACGAGGCGACGAACCCGGGAGCGACGCCGTCGCCGGAGATCGAGCCGTTCACATTCGCGGGAGAACTCATCGTGATCCCCGCCAGATTCGAGACTCCGGACACCATCACGTTGATCGTGTCCGACTCGAGGAGATCGACCGGCAACGGAATCGTGACCGTGTTCGTCGCGCTCTCGTAGGCGGGGTTCGAGGAGGACACATCGATCGGGACGCCCCCCGCGCTGACAGTGTAATTCGACGGGTTGAGCGCGTTCGTCTGGCTGACCGGCTCGCTGAAGGTCACCCGGACGACGTCTCCGCCCGTTCCCGGCGCAACCACCCCGGCCACACCGATCACGGCCGGCCCTGCCGTATCCGCGACCTGGATCGCCTCCGAGACGAGTCCGCTGTTCCCGGCGAGGTCGACGGCGGTGATGTCCACGGTCTGCCCCGCCGAAACGCCACCGCTGAAGGTCGCCCGCACCGTGCGAGGTCCGAGGATCTGAACGGAATCCGGGTTCACGCCCGAGATCGCATAGTTCGCAGCGACCACGGCCTGCATCGAGTCGAGGGCTTCATCCAGTTCGATCAGGACCGAGTTCGTCGGATCCGCCGCGTCGAGACGTGTCTGGCCGCTGACCGGCTGCGGTGCGGTCGCGTCGGTCCCTGCGGCTGCATTCGCGGTGTCCGAAGAGGTCCCGACCATCGGCATTCCCTGTGCCGACAGGACGCCTGACACATCGAGGGTGTAAGCCCCGTTGTCGAAGAAGAAGGACCCTGGCTGATCGAAGGTTGCGGTCACGGTGTCTGTGCCGTCGAAACTCAAGGTCGCCTGGGTGAAGTCGGCGCTCGTGCCCCCGTCGGTCAAGGTGTAGTTGGCCGGATCCAGGAGCTGCCAAGCGGAGACCGGCTGGTCGAACACGATCGTGAGGACGTCGTTGTTCTCCCCAGAGACCGCTACGTAGTCCGAGATCCCGGCGTCCAGAGACGGAGCCGTACCGACCTCCGCCTCGATCGGATGGAGCAGCGCCGGGAACATCTGGTTCCCAGCGAGGTCCGTGATGCCTTGGACGTCTAGGGTATGCGTCCCGGCTACCGCTCCGACCGCCCAGCCGAGGGTCGCGCCCATGCCGTCGGCATCCGGAGTGACCGTCGGCGGACCCCCTCCGATGTCCAGACCGGCCGCATCACGGATCACATAGCTCGTCAACGCATCGCTGAAGAGTTCGACGGGCTCGTCGAAGCGGATGTGGAGTTGGGTCGGATCCGCGGTTTCGACCCAGACCGACTCGAGGCTCGGGAATCCCGTCTCCGCGGAAACCGTCCCTGAGTAGCTCGTGGACGGAACGGTATTGCCTGCGATGTCACGCATCGTCACGAAGCTGACGGTAAAGGTGTCGCCGCTCTTGAGGTTGATCCCGTCGCCACCGTCGAACGTGAGCACGGCCGATTTCGTGGCCGCGGTCCAAACCACCGACGCGTTGCTCGTGTCGAGGAAGGTTCCGGTCGGCGACTGGAAGACCCAGTTGTCCGGATCGGAGACCTCGCTCGCGACCATCGTGTCGTCGAAGACGATCGTCACCGTGTCGTTGTCGTAGCCCACCTCGGCATACACCTCCTCGGAAATCGACAGCGGTGCGTTCGTGTCGGTCGAGACGAGAGCCTGCCCGGCGACGGGGGTCATCGTGTTGCCGGCGATGTCGACGAGATTCGCCACGTCGATCGTGTGCTGGCCGGGAAGGGTCTGCGTGTCGAGCACGAGACGCACGGTGTTTCCATCGTTCAAGAGCGTCGCGGAGGTCACGTTCGCCCCGCTCGAGACGGTGTAGTTCGACGTCGTCTCGGCCTGAACCTCATCGACGTCTTCGCTGAGCAGAACCTCGAACGTCAGCCCCGAGGGGTCGAGGACCCGGTTCTGGGTCGCGCTCGTGACAGCGGGACCGGTCACGTCCCCGCCCACGGTCCCCGTCGCGGTGCTGGCGAAGGCCTCGCCGTCCACGTCCAGCGCGGGGGTCCCCGAGGGCGCGAGCTGGAAGGTCGAGCTCGTCGCGAGGTCGGTATCGGTGAGCGTGATCGTCAGGCTCTTCGCCATCAGGTCGTAGTCGAAGTTCGCGTTCGTGAGGTCCACGCTCGTGCCCGTGGGAGACTCGAAGCTCCAGCTCGCCGGAAGAGCGGCCGCATCGGGATCGAGGGCCTGCACGAAGGTGGCCACGATCGTGTCACCACCGACGTTCTCAACCGTCGAAACGACCGGGCCGCTACCGCTGTAGGCATTCGCGACCGTCGTCGGAGCAGCGATCGCGGTGGACCCGGTGGGGAACGCGTTGCCGTGCGCGTCGATGATTCCGGTGAGGGTCACCGTGTCCTGGCCGGGAATCACGGGCCCGGTGAAGGTCACCCGCAGGACTTCGGGGGAAGGCTGCTCGAACTGCGTCGCGAAGATCGGCAATCCGGCGTCGAATCCCGCCAACGGGTTCAGGGCGGGGTCCATGGCCTCGTCGAAGGTGAAATCGACGACGAACCCGAATTCACTCTCCGCGAGGTTCTGCTGGGCGGACACGAGGCTAGGAGCCGTGCTATCCCCGGAAGCGGTTCCAGCCACCTGCACCGCGACCGGGGTGTCGGCGACGCTCATCACGCCCGGGGCCGACAGGTCGAAGTTCGCGTGCAGGTTCGCCGACGTGCCGAGGACGACCGCCACGGACTGGGTGGCGGCGTCAAAGGTGAAGGTCGAACCCGTGAGGTCGAGGCTCGTCCCCCCGATCGAGAGATCCCAATTCGCGATGTCCTCGGCGGTCGCCTCGACCACCTGCGGTCCGCTGAACTGGACCGTGAAGGTGTCCCCGC
>DRLC01000176.1 GCA_011053145.1 Planctomycetota bacterium
GAGGTCGTCCGCCATCACCCGGATCGGCCCCTCGGCGAACACGATCCCCGCCGGGGGAAGGTTCGATGCGTCGATCGTGAGCTCACCCGGCGCGTAGGTTCCGCCCGCGAGGGCCTGACTGCGGAGTGCGGCGGCGCTGTCCAGGGGGGTTGGGATGGGCTCCGCCGCTCCCTGGATCACGAGCCCCATCAGGTTGCCGTTCGCCAACTCGGGACGGCCGCTCATCACGAGCGGACCCACGACGCGATTCCTCCGGCCCGTCACCCCCACATCGGCGTTCGCGTGGAGGGGACCGAACAGCGCGTTCCGGCTGCCGGCGATGGAGAGGTCATTCACCGCGACGAGGTCGCCGGCGAACAGGGCGTAGGTCACCATCGGGTGACCCACCATGTCCTCGATCATCGCCTTGCGGGCCGCATAGCCTGCCGCGTCGTAGCCGAACACCTGGGCGAAGAGCTTGGGCTCGCCGCTCGCCGAGGTCCCGTAGACGCTGACGGGCCCGACACTGGGAAGGCCCGTCGTCGAAGCGGGCGGAAGCACGAAGAACCAGTCGAACTCGATCCCGTAGAGCGAGCCCGCGGAGAGCGCGCTCGAGAGTTCGTTCTCCCCTTCCAAGACGGTGCCCCGGAAGGTCCGCTTCGCGAAGGTGCGCATCCGAGCGGCGAAGGCCGGTCCCATGTCCGGGTAGTTCGGCACGATCGCTCGCACGTCGGAGGACGGGAACCAGACCTCGAAGCAGTTCAGCTGGCCCTCGCCCTCGCCACCCGCGTGTTCGCCTCCACCGCCCGGGTCTTGCTGGGCGTAGGCATGAACACTCGAGATCGAGAATAGGAATACAAGAGAGAGAAGGAGTCCTCTGAGGGCAGACTTCTCCCTGGGAAGTGCACGCGTTTTCAACATGTCAGTGAGTATCGAAGGAAATCCCGGCGGCCCGCCAAACCGCTCAGGGACTGGCTGCGGACGGAGCTCTCTTGACTCTTCCGATGGAACGGCGGGGAGAATCTCTGTGGAAGACGCAGAGCAACGTCCTAGAAATCCCTTATAAACCCAGGCCCTTCTCGCCGAATAGGGGCGCACTCTTCGTCGAGTGCGACTTTCCCGAGATCGGGAACTCGGGGTCGATAGGATCTTCCGCTTCCGAGAACTCCTATCGGGAGATCGAGAAAGAGTTACTCACTCGGAGCGAGATCAGCGGCCGTACCCGAGGGCACGCAACGCAGCTTGTGCATCTTCGTCGAGGAGTTCTCTTCCAGTGCCGACCCGCTCCAGAATCATCCCGAGCGAAGCGAACGCGCTGCGAATCTCATCCGCCTCCGACCCTTCCACCGGCATCGCGGAATCGTCGTCGAGAACGACTTCGCTGGAGTCTCCCACCCAGAGCGAGCCGCCACGCGCAAGGTAGAAGCGTTCCTCCGGGAGCGGGATGCGCCGCCCGTCGGTCCGAATCTCTTCCTTGGTCTCCACGAACGTACGCCGCATGCCGAACGCGCTGCGGGTTTCGCTGACGGTGAACAGAGACGCGCCCGCGAAGCCCGCGTCATCCACCCCGGCCCAGGTGAGCAGCGTCGTGGCCACATCCTCCGAACTCGCGACGTCGGAGCGCACGGCGGGATCGATTCGGGGCCCCACGAAACCCAGGGGGACCTCGATCTGTTCGGGGGTCAGGCGCTTGCCATGGCCCAGCGCGCCGTGCTCGCCGAAGCTCTCTCCGTGGTCCGCGGTCAGCACGACGAGGGTCTCGAATTCGCGTTCGTCGGCCGCGAGTCGGTCGAGGAGCCGGCCGAGGGAACGATCCAGAGCTCCGAGGTCGCGCTCGTACCGCGCGCGCGCGTCGACCAGCGCGGCCCCGAGTCCCGGGTCCCCCCGGGTCGCGAGGGCCAAGAGCCGCTGGACGGGGTAGGGGTCGCCCACCGCATCCCCGTAGGGATCGTGGGGGTCGAAGTAGTGGAACCAAAAGAACTGAAGGTCTCCCTGGGCCGCATCGATCGCGTCGAGCGCGTGCCGGGTCACCGACTCGGAAAGCGAATAGAACGTCCCGGCCTCGGTCGGGCGTCCTTCCCAGACACGGACGTAGGGAACGTCGAACTCGTCGTCGTAACGATCGAAGCCCTGCTCGAACCCGAACATCGCGTGCAGCGGGAACGATGCCACGACGGCGTGGGTCGAATAGCCGGCTCCGTGGAGTCGCTCGGCGAGGGTTTCGTGCTTCTCGGCGAGGACGACGCCATTGCGCGTGACGCCGTGCACCCAGGGGGGGAGCCCGGTCAGGAGGGTGGCGTGGGTCGGCTGGGTCGTCGAGGTGGCTGCGAAGGAGACCGGGAAGAACAGCCCCTCGGCGAGGAACGCACTCGTACGGGGCATCGTCCGCGGCACGAGTGAATCCGCGCGCAGGGTGTCGATCGTCACCAGGACGATGCGCCTCTTCGCGCCTCCTCCCCCGCAGGCGACGCAGGAGAGGGCGGCGAGAAGCGTGAGCAGGCCGGCGCGCGCTCGGATCAACTCGCGGCCCGGCCCCGCCCCTCGGAGGCGTTCAGCTCCTCGGCCCGGCGCACCGCTTCCTCGCGTGTGGCGAAGATGTCGACCCGGCGCGAATTGAGGAGATTCGTCGAGGGGTGGGGCGCGTCCTTGCCCGCCTCGAACTCGTAGTCCGCGTGGACCGCGGTGTCGAAGACGGCCCAGGCGAACCCGAGGTCCCCCACCACGAATCGTTGCTTCGACTTGCGCATGCCGTGTACCAGCCTCCGTTCTCCAGGGGTCCTCGGCTCAGCGGAAGGCGCCGATGCCGGTCAGCTTCTGGCCGATCGCCAGGGTGTGGATGTCGTGGGTTCCCTCGTAGGTGCACACCGACTCCATGTTGCACATGTGCCGTCCCGTGTGGTACTCGAGCGTGATTCCGTTCGCGCCGAGCATGTCCCGCAGGGTGCGTGCAGCGCGCAGCGCCATGTCGCAGTTGTTGCGCTTGGCCATGTTGATGTGGAACGGGTCGAGCTTGCCCGCGTCCTTGATCCGTCCCACGCGAAGCGCCAGGAGCTGCGCCAGGGTGATGTCCGTCGCGACGTCGGCGAGCTTCTTCTGGGGGATCTGGAACGCCGCGAGCGGCTTGTCGAAGAC
>DRLC01000177.1 GCA_011053145.1 Planctomycetota bacterium
CGACGACGGACGGCGGGAGGTGCGGGTCGAGGAGCGCACGATCGAACTCACGAACACCGAGTATCGGATCCTGCGCTACCTCGCATCGAAGCCGGGACGGGTGCGCACACGCCCCGACATCTTGGAAGCGATCGGCGAAGGACACGTCTTGGAACGCACGGTCGACGTACACGTCGCCTCCCTCCGAAGGAAGCTCGCTGACGGGGGTGCATGGATCGAAACGGTGCGCGGCGTCGGATACCGGGCGCGCGAGCCACGCTGATCCGTGGGCTTCTCTCCGGTGCGCGACCCCTACGGACGTCGGGTCTTCCTGCTCAGCCTCGCCCTCGCGGCAGCCGTGGCCTTCGCGCGAAGCCTCGGACTCTGGTGGGCCGCGGGAGCCGCCCTCGCGGGATCCGCCCTCGTTTCGTCATCCCTGGTCGCGAACCTCGCACGCGTGCGGGCCCGAATCGCTCAATTGGCACGGGATGCAGCCGGTGAAGATCCCGAGGATCGATCGCTCGAGACCGCCTCCCTGGAGACCCTCGCGGACCGGCTCGAATTGGCGCGCCGAAGCCTCGCCGACGCGCACCGCAAGGCGGAGAAGGAGCGAGACGACGTCCTCGGAATCCTCGAGGCGACGAGCGAGGGCATCCTCGTGCTCGGCGAAGGACACCGCGTGGAGATGTTGAACGCGACCGCCCGCAACCTCCTTTCCCCTTCCATCGATCCGCTCGGCCGGAGACTCGAGGAGGTGATCCGCCAACGGGAGCTGCTCGAGTTCGCCTCCGAGCTCAGCGGCGAGGGACGAGCCAAGGCTCGCACGCTCGACCTGCCGGTCGGGTCCGAAAAACGCGTGGTGGGCCTCTCCGGCGCACGCGTGCCCGGCGACTCCAACCAGAGCAGATCGGTGATCGTGCTCCGCGACCTCTCGGAACTAGCCCACCTCGAAAGCGTGCGCACCGATTTCGTCGCCAACGTGACCCACGAGATGCGCTCGCCGCTCTCCTCGATCCTCGGCTATGCCGAACTGCTCGAGGAAGACCCGGGACTGGACTCCGCGCAGCGCGATGCGACCGGTCGCATCGTGCGCAACGCGCGCCGACTCGACGCGATCATCCGCGACCTGATCGAGCTTTCACGCCTCGAGCACGGCGCCGGTCCGGTCCTCTCGGAGACCGACGTGCCAGAGCTCCTGCGCGGAATTGTCGACGCGTACCGCGAATCTGCCGAACGCAAGCAGATCGCGCTCGAAGTCCGCATCTTCAAGTCGGTGGGTCGACTGCGTCTGGACCCAGACCTCGTCCACCAGGCCCTGGCGAACCTCGTCGAGAACGCGATCAAGTACACGAATGAGGGAGGCTGGGTCCAGGTGCGAGCGAAGCTCGTGACCGAGGACGGCGCCCAGCTCCTGGAAATCGCCGTGAGCGACGACGGTCCCGGAATCCCGGCGGACCATCAGATGCGCATCTTCGAACGCTTCTACCGCGTCGACTCCGGCCGAGCGCGGGCCGTTGGGGGCACGGGGCTGGGGCTCGCTATCGTGAAGCACGCGTGCGTCCTGCACGGCGGTCGGGTCGAACTCGAGAGTTCCGGGGAGGGATCGACCTTCACGCTCCGAATCCCGATCGAGTCCCCGCTGGCCTGAGCCCGGGGTGGAAAAAGACGGCGGGCCGCGAGGGCATTCGACTCGCGACCCGCCGCAGTGGTCTCCGTTCCCCCTTCGGTCGGGAGCCACATCAGTCACACGGATTCTCTCGCGCGAAGAACCCGGATCGGGAGGCCCCTGCACCGAGAGGGTCCCTCCCGAGTGGAACGCCCTCGAGACCCGGGGAAACGGGCCTTGGCCGAGGGTCCGGATTCACTCGGACCGTGCGCTGCTAAGACCGAACGAATCGTCCCTGGGTTCCATGGAATCTGGGGAGAATGGGGACCGGGGGGAAGGGCGGGCGAGAGAAGAGCCTTCGGCCCTGAAACCGTCCGGGGAGCCGGAGGGTCTCCCCTGGGTGGGTGGGGGCTTGGGATGGTTCGGAGAGGGAAAACGGCGATCCTCCCCCACTCCCCCCTATACTCCCGCCCCGAACGATGACCCCCTGGACCCCCGAGGACTCGGCCGCGCTCTACAACATCGCCAACTGGGGCGGCGGCTACTTCGCAATCAACGAACGCGGACACGTCGTGGTGCGGCCGAACGGTCACTCCACCGAGGCCGGTCCTTGCCCCGAAATCGACCTCTGGGACCTCATCGGCCAGATCCGCCGACGCGGGGTGGAAGCGCCCGTGCTCCTGCGGTTCGACGGCGTCCTTCGCTCTCGGGTGCGCGAAATCGCCGGAGCCTTCGAGCGCGCGAGTGCCGAGTACGGGTACATGGGTGGGTACTCCACGGTGTTCCCGATCAAGGTAAACCAGCAGCGCCACCTCGTGGAAACCCTGCTCGGTGAGGGCGCCGCGAACGGCATGGGGATCGAGGTGGGGAGCAAGCCGGAACTGCTCGCGGTTCTCGGGCTCTTCGCCGAACCCGGTCGCTTGATCATCTGCAACGGGTACAAGGATCGGGACTACATCGAAACGGCGCTCCTCACCAAGCGGCTCGGCGCCCACCCGGTCCTGGTCATCGAGAAGCTCTCCGAGTTGGAGCGCGTTCTCGACTGCTCCAAGCAACTCGGGATCCGGCCTATCCTCGGGGTGCGGACGAAACTGGGGCTTCGCGGTTCGGGTCGCTGGAAGGAATCCGGCGGCGATCGATCGAAGTTCGGCCTGACCACGCGCCAGATCGTGCTGCTCCTCGAAGAGCTCGAACGCCGCGAGCTGCTGGACTGCCTGCGACTCCTCCACTTCCACATCGGGAGTCAGATCACACGCATCCGCAGCGTGAAGGACGCCATGGAGGAAGCGACCCGTACCCTCGTCGGCCTCACCGAGTCCGGGGCCCGGATCGAGTGGTTCGACGTCGGCGGCGGACTCGGGGTCGACTACGACGGATCGAGCACGGACTTCGAGTCGTCGATGAACTACTCCATGCAGGAGTACGCCAACGACATCGTCTACATCCTGAAGCGC
>DRLC01000178.1 GCA_011053145.1 Planctomycetota bacterium
CGCCGGTGCGAATCCCTCCCGGATCGCCGATCGGCGACGAACCCTGGTTCTTCACGGGCCTGTGCACCAGATACAGCAGCTCGTTTCCTGATGGTGCTTGCGCGGCTCCTGACCCCGGAGGGTAAGCGCCGGTCCGCGAAGCGGATTCCAGGGATCCAGTGGCCCCCTGGAAAGGGGGGCGGGTCGAAAGAGGACGGCAGGAGGCGCAAAGTGCCGTCTGGGGACGAGAGACCGCCGAAGGCGGTCGATGGCGAAGTCTGGGGTGCAGGCCCATGAAGACGCCGGGCCAAGCCGGCCCCCTCAGTTCCGACGCAGCGCGAGGGCGGCCGCGAGCTTCTCGGTCGTGACGGGCTTTCGCAGGACGAGATTGAACGACCCTTCCTCTCCCCTCGGCAGAACGTCGCCCTCGAGGCTCGCGATATCGTCCCCCTCGAGGGTCGCACCTGTCAGGAGCACGATCGGACACCCCTGGTCGATCTCCCGGAGTTCGCGAGCCAGTTCGGCACCGCTTCCGTCGGGCATCACATAGTCCGTGAGCACCAGGTCGAAGGCGCCGCTGCGAAACTGCGCCAGAGCATCCATGCAACCCTCCGCACCGACGGCGCAGTAGCCGACCGAGCTGAGCAGCCGGCAGACGACCTCACGTACGATCGGGTCATCGTCGACGACCAGGATCCGAGAGTCTCCGGCCACCTCGCGCAGGCTCGGCGTCTCGGGCACCTCCTCTTCCCTCGCGGGGGCTTCGGGCAGGGAGATCGAGAAGGCAGCGCCTCGTGCACGTTCCGCGCGTGTCTCCACCGTGAGCCGCCCCTCCATGCGTCGGACGATGTCCCGCGAGACGGAAAGGCCCATCCCCTGCCCCGTACGCTTCGACGTGAAGAAGGGTTCGAAGATGCGCGCCGCGACCTCGGGAGGGATCCCCTCCCCTTCGTCCTCGACGCGCACGTGAACGCGCCCGTCGCGAAGCGTGCAGCTCACCGACACGATGCCCCCGCCCGGCATCGCCTCGACGGCATTGATCAGGAGGTTCAAGAGCACTTCGCGCAGCTCCGCTTCGACGCCCAGGACGACCGCACTCGCGACTCCGTCGTAGCGCAGAGAGATGTCGCCGCGATGCGGGAAGCGCCTGCGGGTCATCTCCACCGCCTGCCTCGCCACGCGTGCGGCATCGATACGCGCCCAGCGATCCCGGGACTCCCCTCGGAACTCCTGGAGACGACGCACCGTCTCCGCGGCGGTCTTCGAGACCGTTTCGAGCAGGTCGAGATCGTCCCGCATCCCCGAACTGATCCCACGCTCGGAGCGCATCAACTCGGTCACTCCGACGACGATCGTGAGCAGGTTGTTGAAGTCGTGGGCCACGCCCGCCGTCATCTCGCCCAGGGAACGCATGCGTTCGCCGGCCTCGCGCTCTGCCTCGGACGCGCGGAGTTCGTCGATCGTCTCGTCGAGACGCTCCACGAGCAGCATGTTCTTGAGCGCGGTGGCGGCCTGGTGCGCGAAGAGTTCGAGAACGGCCAGGTCGTCGGCTCGGAAGGGACCCGGCTTCGCGCGGTGGTCGAACTGGATGATCCCGATCGTCCTACCGTCGACGATCAGCGGTGCGCAGAGCACGGAGGCCAGGCCGAGTCGGTGCACGCTCTGGCGGTGCTTGAGTTCCAAGTCGCTCTGGGCATCGTCCACGAGGATCGGGCGTCCCTCGGCGAGGACTCGATCGATGACCGTCCGGCTGATCGATCGTTCCGTCTCCTCCTCGCTCTCTCCCATGAGGTGGTAGCTCCCGTCTCGGCCGAGCAGCACGATGCGACTGTTCTCCGCCCCGAACAGCTCCTCGAGCCGATCGCAGAGGTACGCGAGGATTTCTTCGCGGTGGCGCATCGAGTTCAGGGCGCGCGAAATCTCGAGCAAGCGCCGGAGGACCTCGGGACGCAGGGATGCCGCGCCCGCATCCGCATCGCTCGGCCGATCGAGGAACGCGACGGCGCGCTGCAAGAGTTCACGGCGGTCCCAGCCGCGTTCGGGCTCCACGGCATCTCCACCCGCCTCCCGCGCGAGCAGCGACGCGAGCCCGCCCAGGAGAGCGCGCACCTCCGGCGTCTCCCGCAGCGTCGGAACGTCAGCATCGGACCGATCCGCGAAGAGCGATTCGAGCGCCTCGAGTCCGCGGCGGTACCAGTGCACCGCGCGATTCAGGAGGCCGCTCTTTTCGGCCTGGAGAGCCATCCGGAGTGCGCACGCGAGTTCGAGGCGAGGGAGTGCGAGCCGAACGGCGACGTGCTCCGCCTCCAGGAGAGCCCGGATCGCTTCGTCCGACGCCGGTCCGTCGACCTCGATATCGTGGAACACGAGCAGGGTGGCGCAGAGGAGCTCGGGCAGGGTGATGTCGCGCGCGATCTCGAGGGCGGTAGCGAGGGGACCTCGAGCCCTCGCGCGAAGCTCCGCCTGCTCTTCGGGCGGGACGTCGGCCCGGGATGCGAGCACGAACCCGGCCGCGAGGTCATGGCAGGCCCACCCGAGCTGGACCCGGTCCCTCGAGGCTTCGGCGGCATCGCGGGCGCTCTCGAGCAACTCCACGCCCTCGGTCCGCGCGCCGCGCGCGAGCCGCGCCCTGCCGAGCAGCCCCAGGAGTTCCGCTCGCGTTCCGTGGATGCAGGCCTCGCCGAGCTCGTCGAGCCCCGCCCTGGCGCATCGCTCAGCCTCATCGAACCGACCTTCATCGAGCGCGACCCGAGCTCGATGGGTCTCGAGTTCCGCGCGCACCGGACCGCGCACCCCGGCCTCATCGAGGGCCTGCATCGCCCTTTCGGACTGCTCCGCGGCTGCGGCCCGCTCCCCCTTCGCGTGACGGTACCTCGCGAGCACGAGACGCGTCCCGGCCGCGCCGATGCGTTCGTTCGCCTCTTCGCGCAGCCGGACCGCCTCTTCGAGACACTCGAACGCCCGGGAGAACTCGCCGCGGGGGCGGTACATGGATCCCAAGTTGCGCAGGGAAAGAGCCTGGGTCCCCGGTGAGCCGACGAGACGTTTGAGGCGCAACGCCTCGGTGTGCATGTCGATGGCCCGCGAGAGGTCCCCCTTCGAGGCGAGCACGAGGGCGAGGTTCGTCAGCGAGCACGCCTCGCCGTCGAGATCCCCCGCGCGACGGCGCAACCGCAGGGCCTTGGCGTGGCGTGACAGAGCCGACTCGAAGTCCCCTTCCATCCAATCGAGGACGCCGAGGTCGTTCCAGAGCTCGGCTACGCCCGCATCGTTCGTGCCGCGCTCCGCGGCGCACTCGAGTCCCCGCTCCCAGAGTTCCCGTGAGCGCACGTACTCGCCCTCGCGGAACCAGACCCGTCCGAGCGCCTCCGCGGCCCGGCCCATCTCCACGGACGAGACTCCCGGGCCGCCGGCATCGAGAGCCTTCTCGAAGAAGTCGCGCGCGAGGGCATAGTCCCCGCGGTCCTCGGCGAGGTTTCCGAGGACGCGCAGCAACTTCATGCGGTCCGCGGGCAGCAGCGGGACCTCGGGATCCCGGGGGTCTCCGAGGGAGCGCCCGCTCTGTTCGGCCTCCTCGGAGCGCCCTCTCCTGTGGAGGATCTCCGCGAGCAGCGCGGTCAGCGCGCTGCGGCGCGCCCGCTGCCTGTCGCGCGCGCCGACGGCCACCACATCGAGCAGGGAACGCACGAGCCCCTCGGCGGAACGGAGCGCTCCGCGGGCGACGAGATGGCTCGCAGCGGGCAACCCGAGTTCGAAGGCGGCTTCCACCTGCCCGGCCCCGAGGGCGTGGTGCGCGAGCCGTTCGGGGGGTCGCTCCAGGGAGACCGACCACTCCCTCCAGCACGCGAGGGCGCGGCCGTGCAGTTCGTGCCGCCGGGACGCGTCGAGCCCTTCCAGGAGGCGCTCCGCGAGGCCCTGGGAGGCCAGTACGTATCGATCCCCGGCGGCCCGCCGCTCACGATGGACCAGCCCCCTGCGATCGAGGGCCTCGAGGGCGCGTTCGGTGCGCGGAACGTTCCAGTTCAAGACCCCGGACAGGACTTCGAGCGGGGCGGGGCGAGCGAGCAGCGCGAGTGCGCCGAGGAGCTCGACTTCGGCGACCCCGCACAGTCCGAGGCGTGTCTCGAAGAACGAGCGCAGGGCGGCTCCGTCGGGACCGGCGGACAAGGCCAGCGCTGCTCGGGTGGCTTCGCGCGCATTGCCACGAGAAAGACGCACCGCGTCGCGGCGGTCCCCATCGTCCCAACGTGGCGACGCGAGCAACCCCTCGACCATCTCGGCGAGCTCCTGTTCGCCGAGCTCCTCGATCCGAAGGCGATCGGCCGAGGTGAGCTGGGGAAGAACGCGAGGCGAGGAACCAGGTCCGCCGTGCCGGAGGGCCCCGAGGATCAGGGGACCCTCCGTCCCCTCGAGCCTCGAGAGAAACTCCAAGAGAGCGAGCGTGCACTCGTCCGCGTGCTCGAGGTCGTCGGCGATCAGCACCAGGGGACGGGCGATCGCCTCGTCCCGGAGGATCCGGGCGAGGTCGCGGAGGGTGCGCTGGGTCAGGCTCAGCACACCGGCCTCGTCCGGCGCGGCGGAAGCCATGCGCCCATCGGACGGGAGGGTCGGCGCGAGGGCACGGGCGAGCCTCGTGAGCTCCGGGTGGTCCGGTGAGAGGAGCCGAGCGAAGAGGTCGAGGAACGGCTCGAGGGGTCCGCCCCCGGGAAGGCACGGCAGGCGGTAGACGTGTGCTCCGGCGAGCACCGCCTCCCGTCGAAACTCCTGCAGGAGACGCGACTTGCCCACGCCCTCCGCCCCCTCGAGGAGGACGAGGCGCTGGTCGAGCGTGCCCGCTCGCAGGCCCTCGAAACGCTCCTCGAGCCAGCGAAGCTCCTCGGTTCGCCCGACGAAGGGAGCCTCCTGGGGTACGGAGAGAGGCGTGTGCTCGAGGTCCCGTCGAATGCTCGGGGAAGAGGAGAGGAGCTCGCGGAGGGCGCTCTCCGCGTCGGGAAAGCCGAGCGAGGGATCCGAGCAGGTCAGTCGGGTGAGAACCGCCTGGAGCTCGGGTGCGAATTCGAGCCCGGCATCGGAGGCGGCAGCGACAAAGCTCTGCCCGAGTGCGAAGAGGTCCGAGGCTTCCCCGGGCGCTTCCCCGTCGAGGAGCCACGGCGCGAGAAACGCAGCAACGCCCCCCCTCCAGACCGTCTCTCCGCGGCCACGGTCCAACGCGGTCCCGAAATCGATCAGGTACAGGAAGGGGGTCGCCCCAGGGGAGAGACCTCCGACCAGGAGATTCCCCGGCTGCACGTCGCCGTGCACGACACCGCGGCCGTGGACGAACGCGAGAACGTTGAGCGCTTGGGCGAGCAAGAGCCCCGCGTGGGCACGGGCGCTTTCGACCCCGAGCGCCTTGCCGAGGGGCTCGCCCACGACGAAATCCGTGAGCAGGAACGCCCGGCGGTCCTCTGGCTCGACGCGGAACTCACGAACCCGAGGAATCTGCGGATGCCGCAGGCGGTCCCGCAATCGAACCTCGCGCTCGAGGATCCCGAAGCGGCGTTCCTCTTCGAGGGAGATCGTCTTTCGCGCGAACAGGGATCCGCTCGCGACCTCGCGCACGAGGTCCACCTCCCCGAAGGACCCTGCCCCGAGGGGACGCACGCGCTGGAAGCGCGCGCGCCCTCGGTCGACCGGCCCGGAGCGGGCCTCGGGATGCTCGTGCGAGTCCGGTCTTGCTGGGATCACTGGGGGATGGCGGCGTCAGGGTTTCGGCACCACCGAACCGTCCGTCAGGGAGTTGTCGGATCCGGCCAGGGAGAGGGAAGCGCCGTGGAGAGCACCCAGAAGGGTATTGTGATCTCCTCGAACTGCCAATTCCCCTTTGGGAGCGGACAGGATCCCAGCCAGGTAGAGCCGGTTTCCGAGCACGGAAACGCCCCCTTCGAAGGAGACGGCCAGCTGACCTGCGAGGAACGGCTCGAGGTGCTGGCGGTCCCCGCGGAACGAGATGCTGCCCTCGGCGGACACGAGGGTCCAACGAGCCGTGAGGTCGTCCGCCATCACCCGGATCGGCCCCTCGGCGAACACGATCCCCGCC
>DRLC01000179.1 GCA_011053145.1 Planctomycetota bacterium
GGGAGTGCGGGTCACTGCTCTCCGATGTGGGTCCAGTACTCGACGTCGTAGCCGGGGCGTTTCTTGCTCTTGGAGGTCTTCTTGCCGATGAGGGCTCCTTCGACCCGCTGGTGCTTGCGCACGAGTTCGCTGTAGGGCGGCTCGCTGCCGGGGGTGGCGTTGAGGGTGATGTCCGCCTGGCCGTCCTTGTTCGTGTCGATGTCCCAGGAATCCGGGATCCCGTTCGTCTTGCCCTTCACGGGTGTGTCACGGGCTTCGATGACCGTGCCCGAAAGCAGCAGGATCTGACCGCTCGAGCCACCCGAGGAGCGCTGGGAATTCTTGCCGAAGCGGATCCACTTGGAGAGGTGGTACCCGTTTTCGGTGCGACGCCCGTCGATTTCGAAGGTGACATCGCGACCGGGAACCGCGAGTTCGCTCCCCCGCGGCTCCTTGAAGTTGTACGTCGTCACGTCGGGGGTGCCCGATCGGTCGGTGTCGATGAACCAAGTGTCCGCCTCGCCGTCCCCGTCCGCATCCACGCTCCCGAGGACGGTGCCGGAGACCGTGACCGTCGGCTTCGGAGCCGGCGCGCGGTGGGCCGGATCGTCTCCCTGGGTGGAGATCGGAAGCAGGAAGGGGAGCAGGGTGAGTAGCGAGCTCGTCATGGCAAGGTCTCCTCGTGTTGCAGGAAGGTGAGTCGCGCGTGGTCCGAGGCTCCGTCCTGTCGTGCAGGCAAGGGGAGCGCGGTACGGGGACCTGGTGCGCTGGTAGAGACAAGGACCGGACCTGGGCCGAATGGAGTCGCTTCTTCTCGGGTTTTCTTGCTCGAGCGGCCCGGGGGCGAGAAAAGGGAGCGCTCGCGTGAAACCCCAAACGCCGCCGGCGTGTCCCTGGGCCAGCCCCTGGGAGGGTGGGGGCTAGGGATGGTCTAGGGCCGGCGCGGAGCAGCTTCACCCCCCTCCGACCACCCCACGCCCAACCCGCCTCTTCCACCAGCGCCACGCCCCAAGCCCCACCATCAACGTCACGAACAGCCCGAGCCACACCGGCTTCCCCGGCCCCTCCACCACCATCGTCGGTCGGTTCCCGAGCGAATGCAGCCCGACCACGAAGAGCAGGTTCCCGCTCATCCGCCAGCATGCGAGGAACAAGAGCCCCATCCCGAAGAGCCGTACCTGATCCACGACAAGGTCCATCCCCCCCACATCCTTCACGAACACCCGGTTGGGCAGATGCATCAGCGCGAACAGGGCCTGGGAGAGGAGCGCGGCCTGCCAGATGGCGCGCCGCGGCGTCGTGGAGCGAGAGAACAAGGCCCACAGCGCCGTGAACAGGAAGGAGCGAAAGAAGATCTCCTCGACGAGGGCGTTGCCGAAGAGCTGACCCAGGAACTCTCCGATCACCGCCGGGATGCCGGGATCGCGCAGCTCCTCGGCGAGCGCGATTTCGAGGCCTGCCCGGAGGCGGGCCGCGACGACGATCAGTTGAATCGTGAGCCAGAAGAGAAGGATCCCGACCGCTGCCGGCCGCACATCGCGCCCGCGAATCGAGAGCCCGCGAAGGTCGAGCCGGAGCAGGAAGAAGAGGCCGAATCCGACGACGACACACAGCACCCCAGCATTCGCGACGAGATTGGGCACAATCCATCCGCCGGTCAGGTGATAGAGCCGCCGCATCGAAGGCATCCCGCTCTGGAAGAGCACAGCGTTCACGGTGAACGAGCTCGCGATCTGGAGCGCGAGTGCGATCAGGACACCCCACCATCCCCAACGGGGAACGGGGGGAGCCGGACGCGAATCGAAGCGAGAAGTATCCATCACGGCATGGAGCAAAATAGGTGACAAGTCACAGGGCCCGAGTGGGTGTTGCAGCGAGGAAGTCCCATTCTCGGGAATCCGCGAAGGATCGAGCGAGCTCCCGGCTAGCGCCCCTTGACAGAGGATAGGGGGATCTCACTAGGATCGCGCATCAGAGAGAGGAGACCCTGCCATCGCACTCGACGATTCCGCACCCCTTGCCCCAGGTGACCCCGCCCCCTTCCCGGACTTCCCGGTCCTCGAATCGAACCAGACCGAGGAGTCGCGTCCCGGCGTGCTCGTGCCCTCGCCACCGCGCGAAGAGCCGCGCGAACTCCTGACCGAAGGGATCGGGATCCTGGAGCGCTTCATGGGCGCGGATCCCGACGAGATCCTACCGAAACTCGTCACCGGGGATCCGTTGCACTTGCAGGAGTCGTGCGCGCGTTTCCTCAAACGGGAATGCTTGATCATGGATCCCCAGCGACTCTATGAGCAAGCGCTCGTCGAGGTCGCCGCCGACGCGTCGCTTTGCACGATCGACGACCTCCACCCCGACTGGGTCGACGACAGCATCCGCCGCGCGTGCCAGCGCACGCTGCACCGAGATGCGTTGGAGCAAGAGCGAGGCGAGAACGCGCCCCCCGAAGCGCGACGCTTCGAGTTCCTCTACCAGGCCTACTGCGTCCCCGGCGGTTACGGACGGCTCGCCTCGGTGACGTTCAACGCGCTGCCCTTCGAGACGCGGCGCACCTTCTTCGCCCTCTTCATCGACGACCTGCTCCCCGACGAGGCCGTCGCCAGGGGGGTCGGCAGCTACGAGTCGATGCGCTATGATGTGTGGGATTGCCTGAGCGCGCTCCAGATCGTGACCGAAGAGGCGAAGGAGGAATGCCTCAGGAAGATCGAGAAACGCCTCGCGCGCGAGGCACGGAAGGAGAAGAGCGGGGAGGACGAAGCCAAATGAACCAAGACATCCAACGGCACTCCCCCGAGTACGTGAACCTGCTCGCCGAGGTGCTCGCCGACCCCGACTCCACGTTCACCCAGCTCTCCACTCTCCACCCCAAGAGCATCTTCGAGAAGCGCCTCTCGGTCGGCGAACCGTTCCTCTCCGCGACCGAACGCCACCTCATCGAGCGCCACCGCTCCGAAGTAGGCCGCCTCCTCTACGAAGGCTGCATGATCACCCTCCAAGGTCCGGTGGAACGCACTCGCACGTTCCTCACCAGGAAGCTCGTCGGGGAAGATGCTTGGAAGCGGGACTGCCAGAAGGTTCTTCGCTCGACCCACCCAGCCATCCCCCCGGAGCGGGAAGAGCTGCGAGCAGTCAACGACGCCGGCGGCCTCGGCTCGCGGGCCGCCCGTCTCGCCATGGCGTTGGAGCCGTCGGATGAGGCAGCCTTCGCCCTCGTGTCGTCCCTCCATATGGAGAACAAGGGCGCCGAGGCGCTGGACGTGTCCCGGGCCTGGAAGCGAGTCTCCTTCAGTCCGATGTGGCGTGCAGTCGCCGCGTCGAGGGAGGGGATGAGTCACTGGCAGATGGCGTCTTGGAGGGAAGCCTACCGGGCATACCGAGAGGCCGCGACTGCTCGAGTGCCTGATCGCGTCTCCGCTTTCTGTTGCCTGAATCAGGCTCTCCTCATGGGCGAGCAGGGGCTCGTGGCCGAGGCCTTGGTGCTCATGGAAGACAACGCGAGCAGAATGGAACCGATCAGCAACTCGCTGAGGGACGATTTGAAAACCTCCTGGAACGGCGAAACACTCTTTGGACGAAGGTTGGATCTCGATGCACTCCGGTTCGCCGAATCCTATGCGTCCTCTCAAAACCTTGGGTTTGCAAGGAGCATCCTCTATGCGATGGCGAACTAGTCTGTCCTCGGTGATCCTCGCAGCGCTGGGTCTCTTGCTTGTCGGCGTTCTCGCCCAGATCGGAACCGCACAGTACGGCGGGGGCCCCAACAAGGCACAATTGCCCAGCGGCCGGGACCACCCCAAGCCCCTTCCCTAGCCGCGGCCCAATCGGGTTGGAATCCATGCCTGCCCTTGCTGCGGCTGGCCGATGTGGCCGAGTGACGGAGCCCGTGATACCGACGGACTTGCGGAATGAGCCGAAGCTTTCCCCGATGCGCCCGCTTCGAACATGAAGCGTCTAGGGCTGTGGGGCGCGCTCGCCGGCCTTGGAGTGCTGGGCGCGTGGTTTCTCTTTCTGGGGCGGGGTGGTGAAAAGCATCCTGCGCCAGGCCCAGTCGGCGAACGCACGGGTGGAGGCACCGCTCCGGATCCCCTGGGAGGGGTCGTAACAGGAGACGTGGGGAGCGAGGGAATCGGCACACCGATTTCGGAGCACGAAACGCAGGTCAACGGGACGAGGACTCCCGCGGCAGGATCGGGGATCGCCGGTTGGGTCGTGGACCGACGGGGAGATCCGATCGGAGGTGCAAGGGTGGAGCTGGTCGGTCTGACTCGGACGGACCGTGAGTGGGAGCCCGCATGGCGGGAAGGGGAATGGGGGCCGTTGGACTCTCCACGGAGGGCGACGAGCACGGATGCGCGAGGTCGCTTCTCCTTCTCCGAATGGATCGGGGAGGGCGAGGGGGGCGAGTACGTCCTCTTCGCATCACGGGTAGGATCGCGAACCAACCTGGAACACGCGATCTATCCGAGCCCTGGCGCGAGGAACCACCGGCTCGTTCTCGAGGACGAACCGGGTGTCGAGGTTCTCGTCGTGTCCCCAGGCGGGGATCCCGTTCCCGGTGCGGCCGTGCGCAGATTCTCCACCGTTCCCAAGGAGGAAGCACGCGGCGGAGGACCGCTCGAACAGGGGTGGCGGCGGTGGGCCGTGGCTGAGGGCGTGACCGGGCTCGATGGCCTCGTCCTCTTGCCCGCGATTCCCGGCGAGGAAGTCCTGGTTGCGGAGAGCGGTGACCAGGTTTCGCTTCCTTGGAAGGGCGTGCCGCGAGGGCGAGTGGTCTTGGAACTGACCGAGTCCTTTCTGGTCGAAGGAACCGTAGAACTCGAAGACTGGAGTGAGCTGGGTTACGAGGGAGAGCGACGGATCCGGGTCGTGATGACACGCGGCGGGATCGAGAGGGACCTCGCCATTCTCCGGCATGTGGAGCAGGGGCCGTGGGGTCCCGTCAGGGTCGCGAGGGTTCCGGAAGCTTCCTACCGTGTCGAGTTGGAGGGCTCTCCGATCGTCCCGGACCGGGAGCCCATCGAAGTCCCGGCTCCTGGAGGGGTCGTCAGCGTTCGTCTGGAGGGCAAGGTCGGCGCGCACCAGTGGGTCCTCCTCGTGGACGGGGACGAGCACCCAATCCCGGACGGATGGGCAACGTTCGATTGGGAACTCGACGGCAAGGTGAACCACGTAACCCGTCGTGCGGGGGAAGACGGATACATCAACATGTGGTCCGTCCCGGATGTTTCTTTCCGCGTGACCGCCGGAGCGCCGGGGTTCGCGACGGTCGAGTTTCCAGGGCATCGAGTGTTCGAGGACGGGCGTGCACTCCAACTCTCCCTTCCGAGGAGCGGCGTCGTTCGGGGCCGTTGCATGCGCAGCGGTGTACCCGTTCGCAACTTCACGGTCGTGGCCCAGAGCGAAGGAAGCTCAACGTGGACGAAAGAGCAGTTCGAGGGACGCGACGACGGATCCTTCGAGCTAACGACTGTAGCGCTCGGCCAGAACTGGATCCTTGCATCCTCGGCGGATAGCCCGCCCTGCGATCCCGTTCCCGTCCGTGTGGTCGATGGGGAGACCCAGACGGTGATCCTAGAACTTCGGGAGGGCACCGCTTGCGAAGGGGTCGTCGTCGATGCGCTGACCCTGCAGCCGATAGCTGGAGCAAGGCTGCGAAGAGCCGTTTCCGCCCAGCTCAACGTCGCTGAGTGGTGGGGGGCCGATGCCTTCACGAAGGACGACGGCCACTTCATCCTGCCACGTGTCGGTTCGTCGGGAGCCGTGGTGGAGGTAAGCGCTCCGGGGTATTCGAAGACCACCGTCCGAGTCTCACCGGAGAAAGCCTCCGGCTCAGAGCCGCTGCGCATCGCGCTTCCTCGTCCTGGATCGGTCGAGGTCTCCCTGGACGGGCTGAAGGACGGGGCATATTCCGAGTTCGAGTGCCTCCTCACCGGCCAACACGGGGCGGCATTGGACACGACATTCGATGGTGCGGGTATCGCACGATTCGATGGAGTCTCCCCTGGGACCGTGCGTGTCGAGATCACGAGACCTCCCGACCGGCTATTCATCCGCGGCCTCGACCTCGCGGTCCACGCGGGTTCGCACGCGACGGCGCACTTGCGAGTTGCAGGGGGAAACCACCTGACGGTCGAGTTCGAAGACGGTGGAGCTACGAGCGATCCCTTCCTTTGGTGTGTGGTCCGGTATCGGCTTCCCGGCGGCGAAGAGGCCTTCATCCTTGCCGACCTCGGCGAGGACAGGGTGTGCGAGATCGCAGGAATCGAGTCCGCAACGGTTTGGGCGGGGATCCTCTCCGGAACGGGCCAGGTCTTCGGGGCGGCCCGAGGGACGTTCCGCGACGGGTCCCTCAGCCTTCACATCCGAAGCGATGCAGCGCCTTTCCTGTTGACCGTGACCGACAGCGCGGGCGCCCCGCTCGCGGGTGTCGAGGTCTCGATCCTCGATCCCCTCGTCGGAGGAAGAATCAAAGCGGGCAAGACCGATGCGAAGGGAGAGATGCAACTCTTCGCTCTCCCGGAAGCGCCCGTTTCCGTGCTCCTGCAGCATCCAACCCACGGAACCTCCCTCTCGGGCAGCATCGATGGGAGGCTCGACCATGGCACTCTCGTGCTCGAAGCCGACCGCTCCCTGGAGATCGTGGTGGTCCACGACGGCATACCGCTGGGCGCGGTGAGCGGGAGCATTCGCCTTTCGGGCGAACTCCTCCGAGGGTCCACTCGCACCTCTGGCGTGGACGGTGTGCTGGCCTGGGATCGGCTCGCGGAGGGAACCTATTCGGTCGAACTGCGCCGCACAGGATTCTG
Organism: Planctomycetota bacterium; assembly: GCA_011053145.1. GTDB lineage: Bacteria > Planctomycetota > UBA1135 > UBA1135 > DRLC01. Next base: position 6,786 of record DRLC01000179.1, read on the forward strand.
GACGGAGTCTCTCCAGGTTGCAGCCACCGCGAACAAGGCCACCCACACCGCGGAGCTGCGAGCCCTCGGTAGCCTCGTTGTCCGAATCCTCTCGAGCGAGGGCGTACCTGCACCTGGCATCGAACTGACGGTGCTCGATCGCACCTCCGGCACGGACGCGAACACTTGGTTGGAGCAAGGCCTCGTCCGCTGGTCGGGTGCGACAAACACAAACGGAGAAACCCACTTCCAAGGCCTCCCCGAAGGCGAGTATCTCGTGCGCACAAAGGGCCCCGGAGGCGCGGAACTCGGCGTCGCCCGCGTGGAGAGAGGGAAGGAGAGTGTGGTGGCGTTCGGTCTCGGGGGATGAGTCTCCGGCGGGAATACGATCCGCCGCCACGCAGAGGGGGTGGCGGCGGATTGGGGCATGGCGCGATGCGCTCGCGCCGCTTCAGCGGTTCGTGAACAGGCTCCTGCCGTTGCCGCCCACCGCCAGGTTCGACAATACATGCCGGACGGGAACGCCGGTGGTGGGGTCCGAGGGAAGTTCCAGGAGGACGTCCGTGCCGTTGAAGAGCGCGGGGACTCCGCTGGCTACGAAGACTCGGCGCAGAGAGTCCGATGGCAACGCCAAGAGGTCCGTCTGCGTTTCCTGCCCGAGGGAAATCAGTGCCTTCTTCGTAAACGTCGCTGCGTCCACGACCAACAGCTTCCCGTCCACTGCGAAGGGAGCCGGCGCGCCGGCGAACAGTGCGAGCCATTCCGTTCCTCCGGGGCTGGGCAGCATTTCCGTCGCGCTTGTCTGGCCGGCGGACTCCGTCAAGGAAGCAACCGGCGTGAAGCTCGAAGTGGAGAGGGCCAAGAATGTCGTGGGCCCCCCCGTGGTGAAGGACACGACGGCGACCTCGCCACCGGGGCCCGGGCCCAGCCGGACCGTCCGGGCGACTTCGCCCGGCGGTGTGGGAATCTCGATCGGAGCGGGGACGAGGGGAGTCCCCGTCGCTAGGTCCACGAGGTAGATGGCAGCGGGGACTGGCATGCCCGAGCTAGACCCGCTCAAGAGGACGATCAGTCGGTTGCCATCGATCACCCAGTCGGGAGAGGGTCCATTCGA
>DRLC01000180.1 GCA_011053145.1 Planctomycetota bacterium
CCAGGATGCGCTTCGCTGCCTCGTCCGCGTCGATGAGCCAGAACATTCCCTCCACACCCTCGGTCATCGGCGTCTGGATGAATCCGGGTTTGATCGTGCACACGTGCACGTCGAACGCCGCGAGGCGGTTCCGCAGCGCCTCGAGGTAGGTGTTCATCGCCGCCTTGCTGGTGCAGTAGATCGGGTTGCCGACGCGGCCGCGGTCCCCAGCGATCGAGGAGATCCCGACGATCGTGCCCCGCCGCTGGGTGCGAAAGAGTTCGGCCGCCTGGTTGCACCAGGCCACGCAGCCGCCCGTGTTCACCGCCAGGACATCGAGGTCGCGTTCGGTGTCGTACTCCTGCTCCCCCACCTCGGGCATGATGCCGGCCGCATAGACGATCAGGTCGAGGCACCCGAGCTCGCGCACCAGCTCCGCGAAGAGCTCCGGCACCTGCTCGGTCTCGTGGACGTCGTGGCTGCGTGTGACCACACGCCCGGGCGAGGATGCGCAGGAGTCCGCGAGCTCGGCCAACGCACCGCCGCGCCGAGCGAGCGCGGCGACGTTCCAGCCCTCGGCGGCCAGGCGCCGCACGAGAGCGGCCCCCATCCCCGAACTGGCTCCGATGACGATGGCGCCCTTGGCGCCCGGGTTCGATGCAGGGTCGGTCATGGCGAGAGCGGGAGGGATCGGCAGGGGAGAGCGAAAAACCGAAGCTCGGCCCCGGGAACCGGAGTCCGAGCTTCGGTCTTCCGGGGACTCACTCGGTGAGCGGTCCTTGCAGAATGGACTCGATCTGGCCGTCCGCCGAAAGGATCAGCGTCGTCGGCAGCTTCAGACGATCGAGATCCACGATCTCCGAGAGCAGCGCGGCCCCCTCCTGCCCGCCCTCGTCGACGCGCCCGAAAGAGACGAGGTCGATGCCCCGGGAAGCGAGGAACTCACGCGCCGCGGCGGCTTCGGTGGGCTCATCCACCGACAGCAACACGATGCGGGTCGCATCATCGCTCGCCCCGCGCTTCTGCAGGAGCGGCAACTCCTTGATGCAGGCCGTGCAGTAGGTCGCCCACAGGTTCAGGAGCACCGTCCGACCGTCGGAGAGCTTCGAGATGTCGAGCACCGCCTCCTTGCCGTCCGCGTCGGTCACCGCCAGGAGCGGGAGTTGGTCCCCTTCGTCGAGCTTGAGTCCCGGGGGAAGGGGATCGGGGAACACCCGGCGATGGCGTTCGGTGACCTCGGGTTTGCCCGTTCCCTCGACGAGCGTGACCACCTTGCCCGCGGGCACGATGCCGAAGCTCTCATCCTTGCCGCCGGGCCAGAAGACCGAAATCTCCGCGCCGTCCAACGAGCCGAGTCCGAAGACGAGCTCCGGAACCTGGCACGAGGAGTAACCCGCGCCACGCGAGAGGACTTGGGAAGTGGGACCGAAGGGGCCTTGCAGCGTGACGATCGCGCCCACGGCTTCGTGCTGGGTGCTCGTCGCCCGCAGGCGAACCGTGACGGAGTTCGCATCCTGCCCCGCACGCACCGCGTCGTTGCGGTAGAGCGCGTGGCGCTCGCGCTGGATCGAGTGCACGAACAGGTCCACATCCCCATCTCCGTCGAAGTCGGCCGCCACGACGGCACGAGAGTCGTTCGGACTGTCCGCACCCGAAAGGTCCGAAAGGTCCGCGTACTTGTCGTCCGCGCGGATCCAGGTCTTGTTGCGCTCGTTGCCGCTGAAGGACAGCCCGTCCTCGAACATCTGGCCGTTGTGAAAGCTCGTGTACGAGGAGGCGTTGACCTTCTGCTTGGTCGCGATGCTCTCCTCGGCGTCCACGTCCACTTCCGACGCCACCACGTGGCGCCAATAGGTGCTTCATGTGTCCGCCGGGGTGTCCCCGGTGACGAAGCCGCTACAGCAGTAGATGTCGAGCCGTCCGTCGAGGTCGAGGTCCACGAGGGAATTGTTCCAGGCCCAGCTTCCGCCGGTTCCGCCCATCTCCGGAGGGCAGTTCTCGAACTCCTCGGCGCCCCCGTCGTCGGCCTTCGCGAGGAAGATCGAGTTGCCGGACGCGAGCTTCAAGAGTTCCTTCCAGGTCGGGTCGTCCTTGTTCGAGAGGCGCTTGAGGATGCGCTTGCCGGCCGTGGAGGACATGTCGGAGACGTACAGGTCCAACTCGCCGTCGGAGTTCAGGTCGCCCCAGGAGCAGCCCATGCCGTTGCCGAGGTCCTGCACGCCGAGCTTGTCCGCGGCGTCGGTGAAGTGGCCCGTGCCGTCGTTGACCCAGAGCTGGTTGCGCCCGTAGTCGTTGGCGACGTACAGGTCCGTGTCCCCGTCGCGGTCGTAGTCCGCGGCCGCCGCGGCGTAGGTCCAATAGGTGTCGACGAGGCCGCGCTCCACGGCCACCTCGCGGAAGCCCTTGCCCCCTTCGTTGTGATAGAAGTGGTTCGGAGTCCCGTTCGTCGCCTGGATCCAAGAGTTGTTCGGGTCCACGTCCACGCGACCGTAGTTGCAGACGAACAGGTCGAGGAATCCGTCGTTCTCCGCGTCGAAGGCGACCAGCGAGTATCCGTCGGTGTTCGCCCCGAAACCGAGCTCCTGGCCGACCTCGGTCATCTTGCCATCGCCGTCGTTGCGCCAGAGCCGGAGCGGATTCCCGCCACCGTCCCAGCCCACGTCCGCGAGCGCCAGGTCCTGGTCCCCATCGTTGTCATAGTCGAAGAAGACCGCCCCCGTGCCGCCGCCCGGAAAGGCGACGCCCCACTGCTCGGCCTGGTCCTCGAAGTACGCGACCTCGGGCTCCCCCTCCGATGCGGGCGCCGCGCTCTTGCCGATGTAGAGGAAGTTGCGCTCGGCGTTCGGGACGAAGATGTCCCAGAGGCCGTCGCCGTTCACGTCGCCGCCCGCGGCGCCGTTCCAGGCGAAGCTCGTGTTGCCGGGCTGGCCGAAGCGGATCCCGGTGTGGGCCACGCCGGCCGACGCGGCGACGTCGGTGAACAGGAAGGCGTCGCGGCGCAGCGAATCGAGACTCGTCACCTCGAAGCCCGTGAGGAGCCAGTTCCCGCGCCGCTTCTCCACACGGGCCCAGCCCCAGGCCGTCTCCGAGCGCGGAGCTCCGCCCTCGGCGGACCCGAGCATCGACACCTTGAAGCGCACGCGCCCCCAGGACGGGAAGCCCGTCTGGAACTCCGCCCCCTTGACCTTCCACACGATCGCCTCGACGTGTTCCCACTCGGAGAGGATCGCGCGCAGGGACGCGAGGAATCCGTCGCGATCGACGACGCGCGCCGCGTCCACGTCATAGGTGATCTTCTCCGAGCCGAGCGGAAGGGACTCGGTCTCCTTGACCGCCAACCCAGAGAGCGCCTCGCCGACGAAGTCCGAGGCAACCCACTCGGGGAGCGCACTGAACTCGCGCCTGCGCAGCTTGTCCGCGAAGTCGACGAAACGGTTCGCGACCTCCTCGGACAGGTCTTCGACGGTACCCATGTCGACGATGGGCTTGTCGGGATTCGGGATCACGACTTCGACGCCCGCGAGGGCGTCGGCCGACGGCGCACCGTCGTCGACGGCGGCGGCGGCGCTGTTCGCGGCGTCGTTCGCGCCTGCCGAGGGCGCCGGGTCCTCCTCCGAGGAGCAGCCGCCGAGGGCGAGGGCGAGTCCGGTGGCGACCGGAAACAGGATGGCGAGGGGGGTGATCTTCATTGGGGGTGGTTTCGCGTTATCCACGGGGGGGACACCTCCGTAGAGTGTAGCCGGCCAGGAATGCGAAGCACCTCGGCAGGGGCCAAAGGGGCGCGGATTCCAACACGAAGAGATCGGCCCGGGAGGGCTAGAAACAGGAGATCGGTTCGATGGAACCCAGGACACGGCAACGGAATCGGATTCGTTGGGGGTACGGGCTCGCCCTACTTTCGTTGGTCTCGGCTTCCGGTTGCGGGAGTGGTGCGCCCCAGGAGACCTCCCCCGAGACGATCCTCGCGCGCGACCTCGCCGCGGAATTCGCGACCCTCCAGGACTGGGATCGAGCGCGCACCGCGCTCGCCCCGTTGATCGAAGGCAAGGACGCCGCCGCGGAGGACCTCCTCAGGGCGGCCAACCTCAGTCTCGCCGTGGACGACGTGGCCGGTGCCGAGCCGCTCCTCCAGCGAGCTGCCGCTTCCGACCCCGAGAACCCCGTGCTGGCCTGGGATCGCTACCGCATCGCTCGCATCAACTACGACCTCGACCAGGCCCTCGCCTACCTCGACGAGATCGAGAAGAAACTGCCCGACGACGTTCCGACCAAGCTCGCCCGCGCGATGGTCCTGCAGGATCGCGGGGAGGAAGGGGACGCCGAGGCTGCCGAGGCCGCCTACCGCGCGTTCCTCTCGATCCCCGCTGAGTTCCAGGGGAGCTGGCGGATCACCGCCCTCTACCGCCTGCGCCAGCTCCTCGTCCAGCTCGGACGCGTCGAGGAGTCCCTCCCCTTCCTGCACGAATTCGAAGACCTCCAGGCCCAGGGCCTGACCTCCCCCGGCGAGCCCAAACACCAGGCAGGCACCCTCGGCCAGATCCCCCCCCACACCCAGGGCTACTTCGATCCTCCCGCGCCGAGCGCGAACCTCACGGCCGAAGCGAAGAGCGCGCCGTCCCTCGGCAAGCCGCGCGGCCTCTTCTTCGCACGCCTCGCCCCGCCCGAGGGAACGAGTGACTTCGACAAGACCCGGAGCCGTCAGGAGGAAGAGTGCTTCCGATGGCCGGCGCCGAACGCCGACTCCACGGCCCCCGACGCTCCGCGCCTCGTCGTCTTCGGAGACGCGGGACTCTCGATCCAGAGGCGCGAATCCTTCGGCCTGTGGACGCCGGTCGCGACCCCGATCGACACGCCCGTTCTCGCGGCGGTCGCCTTCGATCGCGCGAACCTCGGCGCCGCCCCGAAGAGCCAAACCGTGGAGACGGCCGCGGGAGATCGGGATGTGGATTTCCTCGTGGTCGTTCCGGCCGAAGGACACTTCGAACTGCGCCTGCTCGAGAACGTCCGAGGAACGTTCACTCTGCGGGAAGAAGCGATCCTGCGCCTCGACGCAGCGCCCACACGCCTGGCCGTCGTGGACATGGACCACGACGGAGACCTCGACGTTCTGCTCGGGACCTCGGACGGGGCGCGACTCTTGCGCAACGACGGCTTCGACTTCGACGCGGCGCGGGCCGAGGCGATGACCGCGGCGATCCGCGTCAACACGCCCACGGCCGAGGCGATCCCCGAGGGACGATTCACGGACGTGACCGCGGACATCCCGTTTCCCGCGGAGCTGGGCGCGCTCTTCCCGTTCCCCGAGGACGTGGACGGCGACAACGACGTGGACTTCGTCCTCCCGAGCACGAGTGGGCGTGTGGGCCTGCTCGACGACCTTCGGGGGGGCCGCTTCGCCGATCTCAGCGCCGAGCTCGCCTCGGTGCAGGGCACGCGCACCCTGACCGCCGACTTCGACGGTGACGGGCGTGTGGACATCGCGGCCTTCAGCGAACGGAGCGTCACGATCCACTTCGACGTCGCGATGCCCGGAGAGGCTCGCACGATCGAGTACGCCCTCGCGCACCCGGCGAGCGGCACGCCCCTCGCCGAGGATCTCGACCTCGACGGGACCGTGGACCTGGTCTGGCCCGCGGACGGCGTCGGCGTCGCCGGGCTCCTCTCGCCCGGCTTCGAGAACGGAGGGGTGGAGTTCGATTTCGCGGACTCCGGAGCGACCATGCCGGACGGCCCGGCGACCCTCGTCGCCTTCGACATCGACGGCGATGGAGACCTCGACCTCGTGCGCGGCTCCCAAGAGGGTTCGGTCGAGCTGCGACTCGCGGGCGCGGGCCCGTCGGTCCGGGTCACCCTGACCGGCTTCAAGGACAACGCGCTCGGTGTCGGTGCGATCGTCGAGGCCCGGGCCGGCAAGACCTACCGCCGGATCTACTGGGATGGATCCGAGCACTGGATCGCGACGGCGGGCCGGGACGCGCTCGACGAGCTGCGGATCACCTGGCCGAACGGCGTCGTGCAGAGCCACTTCGACCTCTCCGCCGGGGACGCCTTCGAGTTCTGGCAGCGGGTCGGGCTCGTCGGTTCGTGCCCGTTCCTCTACACCTGGAACGGTGAGACGTTCACCTACGTCACGGACGTGCTCGGAATCACGCCGCTCGGCCTGCCGATGGAACCCGGCATGCTCGTCCCCCCCGACCACGACGAGTACGTGCTCGTGCGCGGCGACCAGCTCGTGCCGAAGGACGGCGAGTACGTGCTGCAGTTCACCGAGGAGCTACGCGAGGTGACCTACCTCGACCGGCTGCGGCTCGACGTGGTGGACCACCCCGCGGACGTGGAGGTGTTCCCGAACGAGCGCTTCTCGTTCCCGCCCTTTCCCGAGGCCCACACGCACACGGTGCGCGGCGCCCTCGCCCCGCTCTCCGCGACCGACGACTCCGGCCGCGACTGGGCCCCCGAGCTCGCCGCGAACGACGACGAGCTCGCGGCGCCGTTCCAGCCGGTCCCCGGCCAGTACCAGGGCCTCGCGACCCCGCACACCCTCGAACTCACCTTCGACGCGGACGCATGGAAGAACGCGCCCCGGATCCGCCTGCTGATGAACGGCTGGCTGTTTTGGACGGACGCATCGGTCAACGTCGCCGCCGCGCGCCACCCCGAATACGAGTTCGTCCCCCCGCTGCTCTCGGTGCCCGACGGCGAGGGCGGTTGGCGCGTCGCCGGCCCTCCACTCGGCTTCCCGGCCGGCAAGCTCAAGACGATGGTCATCGACGTGACCGAGCTCGTCGACCGCGACGATCCGCGCATCCGACTGTTCTCGACGCTGCGGCTCTACTGGGACTCGATCCGGGCCGCGGTGGACGCCGACGACGCCGAGTTCCGCACCACATCCCTCGAACCGAAGAGCGCGAATCTCTGGGACCGGGGCTTCAGCCGCGGCGTCCTCAGCCACCCCGAATTCGGCCTCGAGTGGTTCGAGTGGGACCGTCTCGAACCCTTCCCGCGCTGGAACCAGCACCCCGGCTTCTACACGCGCTACGGCGAGGCGGCGGAACTCATCGAGAGCGTGGACGACCGCATGGTGGTCATGGGCGCGGGCGACGCACTCACCGTGCGCTTCGACGCGACCGAGGTCCCACCGCTCCCCGCGGGTTGGACGCGCGACTACCTCGTCTTTCTGGACGGCTGGGCGAAGGATCGCGACCCGAACACCGTCGAGGCCCTCTTCGTCGAGCCCCTTCCGTTCCACGGCATGAGCGGCTACCCCTACGGCGAGGACGAGTCCTTCCCGCTGGACGACGCCCACAAGGCCTGGCTGCGCGACTGGCAGACCCGCCCGGCGAAGCGCTGGATCGAGCCGGTGGCGAAGATGGGCGGGTTGAGGGATTGACCCAGGGGGGGTCCCTGGGGAATGCCCGGTTTCCGCGCCCCCCTCCCCCTCCGGGTCAGTCTCTCCACCCGCCCATTCTCGCCACCAGCGCGATGCCCGCGAACAGGAGCAGGCCGGCGCCGAGGTCCCGGGGGCCCGGACGCTCGCCGAGCACCAGCGCCGCGGTCCCCACCGAGACGAGCGGCTGGAGGTAGATGAAGACCGCCGTCACCGAGGCCGGGACCCGGGCGAGGGCGAAGGTGTTCACGAGGTAGGCGAAGACCGTCGGAAAGAGCAGCAGGCCCGCGAGGCCGAGCCAGGCCTCCCGGGTGCCGACCCTCGGCAGGAGCGATGCGCCATCGCCGAGGGAGAGCATCAGGGGGGGCGCCCAGAGCGAGAGGACGAACACCCAGGCGATCACGACCAGGCTCGGAATGCGGGCGAGGAGATCGCGCGCGAGGACGAGGTAGAACGCGTAGGCGAGGGAGTTCGCGACGATCAGGAGCGCACCCCCCACCGGATCCGGGGCATCGGCGCCCTCGGTGCCGTGCCCGAGGACGAGCAGGATCGCGCCGAGGAGCGCGAGTCCGATCCCCGCGGCGCGCCGCGCGCTCGGGCGCTCCTGGCGAAGGAACACCGCCACCGCGAAGGTGAAGACCGGGATCAGGGTGAAGAGGATCCCCGCCTGGGTGGCCGACGTGCGCGCCACCCCCTCGAGGGCGAGGACCTGGTTCGCGACGACGCCCAGGGCGGCGCAGAGTGCGAGGCGGACGAGGTCCCCGCGTCCGAGGAAGACCGAACGGCCGTGGCGTGCGAACGCCACGCCGCCGAGCACGACGGCCCCCACGAGGATCCGCCACGACGCGAGGCCGCGCGTCTCGAAGCCCTCCCCGCCCGCCCGCGCGAGCTTCACCAGCACCGGGAAGAGCCCGAACGCGAACTGCACGAACACCAGCGCCACCAGGCCATGGAGCCGGCGGCGCTCCTCGAGGCCGTCGGCTCCCGGAGCGCCCCGCGCGGAAAACTCGACAGCACCCTTCACGAGGCCGAGCATCGTAGTCCGCGGCGGCGTATTCTTGCCCGCCCGACTCGATGTCCTCCCAAGATCCGACCCCCCACCCCTGGCAGCTCGTCGCGAGCGAACCGGGCCCCGACCTCCTCGTCGGGCGCGCCCGCTTCGACACGGTCCGAAACCCGCGGACCGGTGAGGCCCACCGCCGCTTCGTGCTCGAGTCCCCTCCCTGGGTGAACGTGGTGGCACGCACCCCCACGGGCGCATTCGTGCTCGTTCGCCAGTTCCGCTTCGGCACCGCCTCCCTGACCCTCGAAATCCCCGGCGGCGTCGTGGACCCGGGCGAGGACCCCCTCGCGTGCGCCAAGCGAGAACTCGCAGAAGAGACGGGCTACACGAGCCCCTCCTGGACGAAACTCGCCACGGTCGCTCCGAACCCCGCATTCCTGACCGGCGCCTGCCACCAATTCCTCGCCGAGGGCTGCCGGCGGACCGCCGAGCCGAGTCTCGACCCCGGCGAGGACATCGCGGTCGAGCTCTTCGACGAGGCCGAGATCCTGGCCGCGGTGCGCTCCGGGGAGATCGACCACAGCCTCGTCCTGTGCGCCCTCGCACGCGTGTTGGACCTGCGGGTTTGATGCCCCGGGCCAGCCGGTAGAATCACCGCCCGCTCGGTCCGGCCGAGCGCCGCTCCCCTCGACCCCCGCGGTCCCCCCATCGTTTCCATGCGACACACGATCCTCGGCGCCCTCGTCACCCTCCCGCTCCTCGGACTCCTCGGCTGCGAGGCGATCGCCCCGACGCCCGTGGAGGAGCTCGACCTCTGGAAGGACGCATCCGCCGGCATCTCCGACGGCCGCCTGGCACTGCTCGCGCGCGACGTCTGGGAGGAACACCTCGCGTGGGATCCCTTCGGCGCGACCTTCCTCGGGGACCCGCGCTACAACGGCGAGATCCCGCTCACGAGCAAGCAAGCGCGCGCGGGCCACCGCCAGCGGCTCGCCGAGTTCCTCGCCCGCTGCCGCTCGATCCCCACCGACGAGCTCGGGGACGCCGACCGGCTGACGCGCGAGCTTCTGCTCGCGCAGCTCGAGGACGGCATCTCCCTCATCGACCTCGGCTTCGAGGACTGGGCCGTCGATCCCCTCGCAGGCCCCCACATCCGCATCCAGAGCCTCGCCGCGGTCCAGCCCCACCGCACACAGCGCGAACGCGCACAGCTCGTCGAACGCTGGCGCAAGTTCCAGAGCTTCATCCGCCAGGCCGGGATCAACCTGCAATACGGCGCAGCGCGCGGGAAGTACGCGTCGCGCACCGCGATTCGCAAGGTGATCGCCCAGCTCGACGCCACCCTCGACGGCGACCCGTTCGAAAGCCCGCTCGTCTCCGTCGCGATGGGCGGCGGGCGCTGGGTCGAGCTCCCCCCCGGCGGCAACGTCGCCGAGCTCGCCCACGACTACCTCGGAGATGCCCGCAAGCAGCGCGAGCTGCGCCTGATCAACCTGCACCTGCAGGATGGAGAACGCCTCGCGATCGGCACGAAGGTCCTGATTCCCGCCGCCGACGATCCCCTCTCGCCGACCGAGCGGGGCAAGTTCCTCAACGCCGTCCTGCTCGCCGTGGAGGAAGACCTCTACCCGGCGCTCGCCGGGTACCGCGACTTCCTGCGTGACCAGATCCTGCCCCGCGCACGTCCGGATACCCGCCCAGGCCTCGTGAATCTGTCGGGCGGCGAGGAGGCCTACCGCACGCTGATCCACCACCACACGACCCTGCCGCTCGCCGAGTGCGACGCCCGGAAGATCCACGAATTCGGCCTCGCCGAGGTCGCGCGCATCCGTTCCGAAATCTCTGCGCTCGGCCAGAAGGTCCTCGGGACCGCCGACGTCGGCGCGATCCAGGACGAGCTACGCCACTCCCCGGACCTGCACTTCACGACCCGGGACGAGGTCGAGGCCAAGGCGGTCTCTTCGCTCGCGCGCGCGAACCGCGCGGTGCCCCGTTTCTTCGGCAGGCTCCCGCGGACTCCGTGCGAGGTCGTGCGCATCCCCGCTTTCGAGGAAAAGGACTCGACGATCGCCTACTACCGCGAGCCCGCCGCGGACGGCTCCCGTCCGGGTCAGTACTTCATCAACACCTTTGCTCCCGAGACACGCCCGCGCTACGAAGCGGAGGTCCTCGCCTACCACGAAGCCGTCCCGGGCCATCACCTGCAGATCGCCCTGGCCCAGGAACTCGAGGATCTCCCCCTCTTCCGTCGCAACGGCGGCACGACCGCGTTCGTCGAGGGTTGGGCCCTGTACACCGAGCGCCTTTGCGACGAGATGGGCCTCTATTCTTCGGACCTCGACCGTCTCGGCGTGCTGTCCTTCGACGCGTGGCGCGCTTCTCGCCTCGTCGTCGACACCGGCATCCACGCCTTTGGCTGGAGCCGCCAGCAAGCCATCGATTATCTCCTCGAGAACACCCTGCTCGCGCCGAACAACATCGCGAACGAGGTGGACCGATACATCGCATGGCCCGGCCAGGCCCTTGCGTACAAGATCGGGCAACGCGAGATCCTCGCGCTGCGCGACGAAGCGCGGGGCGTGCAGGGCTCGGCCTTCTCCTACCCGGAGTTCCACGATGTGATTCTCGGTCAGGGGGCGGTCTCGCTGCCGGCCCTGCGCGGCATCGTGGAGCGCTGGCTCGGGAGGTGATGGGTTCGGGCCGCGCAGCGGAACGAATCCGGGATCACTCGAGGAAGGTCGCGCCGTCGCCGACGACGTAGGCGAACTCCCGTCCCCAGTCCCGGCCCGAGCACTTGAAGAAGCCCTTGTGTTCCTCACCGAACCCGGGGGATTCGAACTTCGTCACGCCGAGCACATAGAACGGCGTCGTCCCCTTGCAGCCCCCGGTTCCGGCGGGGAACACGGCGTAGCGGTAGTGGCACAGGAAGTCGTTGCCGGGATCCACGGGCACCTCGGAGAGATAGCCCTCGTTCACGAGTTCGGGGATGAACCCGCCGTCGAAGGAAACGTCCCACTGACGAAAGATCGTGCTCTTCTTCCCCGCCGGGTAGCTGCCGTGGTCGGTGTAGTAGCTCGCAAGGGCCTTCTGGATCGCACGGATGTCGGCGATGCGCCTCACGTCGTGCGACTTGCTGAGGTGGGCTAGGACCTTCGGAGCGAGCAGCCCCGAGAGGACCGCGAGAATCCCGATGACGATGATGAGCTCGACGAGCGTGAAGGCACGCGAACGGGGCCGGGGACGCATCGGGAAAGGATTGCAATTCGGTCGGGCCGACATGGAACCTCACGCTGGGGTTGAAGGACTTCCTTGGGCCGTTGGATTCGAGCAGGTGGATCGGGCCTGGGCAAGTCTCGAGGATCGGCGTGGAGCGCGACGGACCGAAGATTCCCACCCCCGGGCCACGGCCCGGCGATCTCGAAGCGGATCGGTGCGACAACCCGGCCCGACGGATCCGTATGCTGGCCCGCGTGGCAAGGCTCGACATCCTGAAGGGAGGCCCTTCACGGTCCCGCGAAGGGCTCAAGGTCTGGGGACCCGTGATCGCCCTCACGCTCCTGGGTTTCCTGGTGGCGCTGCGTTTCGTCGGTCCGGCACCGCCCAAGACGATCGTCCTCGCGACCGGGAGCCCGGATGGAGCCTACCAGGCCTTCGGTGAGCGCTTCCGCGAAGAGCTGAAGGCTGCCGGAATCCAGGTGGAACTGCGCGCATCGCGCGGATCGGTCGAAAACCTCGACCTGCTTCGCTCCGGCGATGCCGACGTCGCCTTCGTCCAGGGCGGCGTGCTGGGCGCCGAGAGGGCGAACGAACTCGAGGGCATCGCGAGCCTCTACTTCGAACCCCTGTGGGTCTTCGCGCGTTCGGATCTCGAGTTCGAGCACCTCTCGCAACTCCGCGGTCGAAGGATCGCGGTCGGCGAGAGCGGGAGCGGCACCCACGCGATCGCGATGCAGCTCCTCGCCGCGAACGGAGTGCGGGCTTCGGCGGAGACGAGCCTCTTCGAACTCTCCACCGACGACGCGACGGCGCGGCTCCTCGCCGGGAGGCTCGACGCGCTCTTCCTGGTCATCTCCCCCACCTCGCCCACGGTGGCGAAGCTCCTCGAGGACGACGGCGTGCGCCTCGTCGGCATCGAACGCCACCTCGCGTATGAACGCGCCTTTCCGACCCTTTCCCATGTGGTCCTCCCCGAGGGCGTGCTCGACTTCGAACACGACATCCCAGCACGGGACGTCGACCTCATCGCTCCGGCGGCGACGCTACTCGCGCGCGAAGATCTGCACCCCGCCATCGTGCCCCTCCTGATCGAAGCCGCCGAACACACCCACGGCGGAGGGACCGTCCTATCGGCCCCGGGCCGATTCCCCTCGCCTCGCAACCTCGACGCCCCGCTGGCCACCCCCGCGAAGATCTACTTCGAGCGCGGCAAGAGCTTCCTCTACCGGATCCTGCCCTTCCCGTTCGCAGCAATGATCGACCCGCTCAAGATCCTCTTGCTGCCGTTCTTGACGCTGCTCCTGCCGCTGTTTCGATTCGCGATTCCGCTCTATCGCTGGCGGATCCGGAGCCGGATCTACCGCTGGTACCAGGCCCTCGACCGGCTCGAGACGCGCTTCGACTCGGATCCGGCGAACCTCGAGTCCTGCCTCGCGGACCTCGATCTCGTGGATCACGAGATCCGCGAGCAGGTCAACGTACCCGCCTCCTACATGGAAGAGCTCTACAACCTGCGCATGCACATGGAGCGACTGCACGAACGCCTCGTCGAAGAAGGCGGGAGCCGCGTGGGCGGAGAACCGAAGAGCTGCTAGGCTCCCGCCCGCACCATGGAAACAGACATCTTGATCCTCGGGGGCGGCGTGGCGGGACTCGCCACGGCCTGGCGACTCGGTCTCGCCGGGAGCGGTGAAGGGGTGCTTCTGTGCGAGCGCGAAAGAACGCTCGGCTCGATGGCCTCGGCCCAGAACGCCGCGATCCTGCGGACCTTCGCAACCGCGCCGATGACGGCGCGGATCGCGCGCGCGAGCGCGCGCTTCATCGCGGATCCTCCCGAGGGCTTCTCGCCCGTCCCGCTGCTCGATCCTGTCGGACTGCTCCTGCTCGCGTCCGGAGAAACGGCTCACGCGATGGAGACCGCCCTCGACGCGATGCGAGCCGAAAGCGGTGAGGATCTGGGCGCGGTACGACTCGGTCGCACCGAGATCGAGGGTCGCTACCCGCTCCTCAGCGAGCGGGCGGCATCCGCCGAGCTCGCGCTCTTCTTCCCCGGCGAGGGTCGCATCGACACGGCGGCGCTGCTCGACGGCTTCGCGGCGGGGGCGCGCGACCGCGGCGCGGCGCTCCGAACGAACTGGGAAGCGAGGGACCTGCTCGTCGAAGCCGGAGTCGTGCGCGGGGCGCGCTTCACGAACGGGGAGACGATCCGAGCGCGCCGCACCGTGCTCGCCGCGGGCGCGTGGGCCGGGAAACTCGGGGCCGCCGCGGGCTCCCACGTGGCCCTGCGCCCCACCCGCCGCCACCTCCTCGTGACGGCACCCGACCCGACGATCGATCCGAACCTCGGCATCGCCTGGATCGAGGACGAGGGCTTCTACTGCCGCCCCGAGAGCGGCGGGCTCTTGCTCTCGGCCTGCGACCTCACCGACGTCGACCCCGACCGGGCGGTGGACGACCCCGAGGTGAAGGCTCTCGTCGCGGAAAAGACCGCGCGCTTCCTGCGCGGCTTCGACGACGCCCCGGTCGCCCACTTCTGGCATGGGCTGCGCACGCTGACTCCGGATGACCACTTCGCGATCGGCCCGGACCCCGACCTCGAGGGTCTGTTCTGGGTGGCCGGTCTCGGCGGGCACGGGATGAGCTGCGGTCCGGAGGCAGGCCGGCTCGCAGCGGTCTCGCTCGGTGCGCTCGCGGCGCGGGGCGGGGACGAAGAGACCCTTCGCGCCCTCTCCCCGGCGAGGCTCCGAGCGGCGTCGGAACCCGGCTAGACAGAATGGGTGGAGCGGCCTCTTCAGGGCCGCTCCACCCGTTCTGTCTAGTCCACCGGTCGATACAGCTCGCCGCCCGTCTCCACGAACTCGATCCGCTTCTCCTCCATGCCTGCGTCGAGAGCCTCCTCGGTGTCGAGCCCGTGCTCGCGCGCGTACCGACGCACGTCTTCGGTGATCTTCATCGAGCAGAACTGGGGGCCACACATACTGCAAAAGTGCGCCACCTTCGCGCCGTCCGCGGGGAGGGTCTCGTCGTGGAACGCTCGCGCGGTGACCGGATCGAGGGAGAGGTTGAACTGGTCCTCCCAACGGAACTCGAAACGCGCCTTCGAGAGGGCATCGTCCCAGGCCTGGGCACCGGGATGGCCCTTGGCGAGATCCGCCGCGTGGGCCGCGATCTTGTAGGTGATCACGCCATCCTTGACGTCCTTGCGATCGGGAAGGCCGAGGTGCTCCTTGGGGGTGACGTAGCAGAGCATCGCGGTCCCCCACCAACCGATCATCGCCGCGCCGATCGCCGAGGTGATGTGGTCATATCCGGGGGCGACGTCCGTCGTGAGCGGGCCGAGCGTGTAGAACGGGGCTTCGTCACAGACCTCGAGCTGGCGGTCGATGTTCTCCTTGATCTTGTGCATCGGGACGTGCCCGGGGCCCTCGATCATGACCTGGACGTCGTGTTCCCAGGCGCGTTTCGTGAGCTCTCCGAGGGTTTCGAGCTCGGCGAACTGCGCCTCGTCGTTCGCATCGGCGATGCAACCAGGACGCAGGCCGTCGCCGAGACTGAAAGCCACGTCGTAGCGCTTCATGATCTCGCACAGCTCGTCGAAATGGGTGTAGAGGAAGTTCTCCTGATGGTGTGCGAGGCACCACTTGGCGAGGATCGAGCCGCCGCGCGAGACGATCCCGGTGAGGCGCTTGGCGGTGAGGGGCACGTAGCGCAGGAGGACTCCCGCGTGGATCGTGAAGTAGTCGACGCCCTGTTCGCACTGCTCGAGAATCGTCTCCTTGAAGACATCGAACGAAAGGTCCTCGATGACCCCGTTCACCTTCTCCAGCGCCTGGTAGATCGGCACGGTGCCGATCGGCACCGGCGAATTGCGCAGGATCCACTCGCGCGTCGCGTGGATGTCCTCCCCCGTGGAGAGGTCCATGACCGTGTCCGCTCCCCAGAGCACGCTCCAGCGCAGCTTTTCGACCTCCTCCTCGATCGAGGACGAGACCGCGGAGTTGCCGATGTTCGAGTTGATCTTCACGAGGAAGTTCCGCCCGATCAGCATCGGCTCGAGTTCGGGGTGGTTCACGTTCGAGGGCAGGATCGCGCGGCCACGGGCGATCTCCGAGCGCACGAACTCCGGATCCACGCCCTCGCGCGCCGCGGCGTAGGCCATCTCCGCGGTCACGATGCCGCGCCTCGCGAAATGCATCTGGGTGCGGTTTCCACCGGGCCCGACGTCGGGCGTGCGAGCCTCGGTCCAGGGCTTGCGCAGGGGCTCGAGCCCCTCGCGCGGATCCACTCCCTGGGGTCCGGAAGAATCGTAGAGGTCCACGGGCGGCTCCCCGGCACCGAGGTGCACACGCCGGAAGGGGACCCTCAGGGTCGTATCCCCGTACGGGACCTCGCGGAACACCTTGTGGGAACTCGGAAAGCTCGTCTCGAAGCTCTCGAGGCGGGCTCGGGGCGTCGCGCTGGAAGCACTGGGGTCGGGGGATCCTTGTCGCATGGGTCTCGCCTGCTCGATTCGGGGTGCCGGGAGGGTCCGCGGAGGGGACGGGTCGCCTCTCCACCCCGGGGACGATAGCGGACGCCCCGGGGGGGTGTGCGAATCGAGGTGGCGAAAGTGGGGAAAACCCTCCCGGCTCGGGTCCCCTGTGGGGTGGGAAGGGGATTCCCCCTCCCCCCCCCGGTCCACTGCCGCACGCGCACGGGTTGCAGCTCGCTTTCCCAGGGTGAACTCAAGGCGAACGAGAACGTGCGACGAAGAGGCGCCTGGACTTGGGAAGGTCCCTCACCTTGGCCTCGAATCGGGAGGTTCCGTGTTCGCTCTCAATCGCTTCGCATCCGTTTTTCTCACGTTCAGCGCCCTCGGTCTCGCCGCGGGCTGCGCCTCCTTTTCGAAGAAGGACTCAGGAGTCCGCCAGGTCGACGACCTCGTCGGGCGCGTCGGGCGCGTCCACCTGGAGGCCGAAGTCTCGCGCGAACGCGTCCGGGACGCCCTCGCCGACCTGCAGGCGATCGTGGCCGGAGACATCCAGGGCGACCCGATCGCCGCGTTCGACGCGTTCGTCGAAGCGGTCGAACGCTCCGAGGAACAGGCCGAGGCCCTGCGGCGCACCGACGCTCCGATGCGGAAGGCCGCCAGCGCCGTCTTCGATCGCTGGGAAGCCGATCTCTTGACCTACTCGACGCCGGAGCTGCGCAACAAGAGCCGCAACCGCCTCGAGGCGACGCGCAAGCGTTTCGAGCAGGTGGTCATCGCCCTCGACCGCGCCGACTCGGCCTACGAGACCTACAACCTCGGGCTGCGAGACCACGCAACGTTCCTCAGCAACGACTTCAACCCGGCCTCGGTTCGCGGCATCCGAAAACAGGTGCGGGCCCTGTCGGCCTGGGGCCAGGAGGTCGATCAGCGACTCGAAGCGGTCCTCGCCGCCTGCGAATCCTATGTCGGAGAGGCCGCTCCCCCGGGCACCCCGGAGGAAGCGCAAGAGCAGCAGGTCGCCGCCGCCGAGGAACGCTAGGACACCGTGGCGGCTCGAGCCCGGCAGG
>DRLC01000181.1 GCA_011053145.1 Planctomycetota bacterium
AGGCTGAAGGCTCCGTAGCCGTGGTCGAGCTTGTCGCCATCTCCGTTGTAGTCGGCTCCGTTGGCGGTCTCGTCCGTGGGGAACAGGAGGCGGCCCGAGGAATCGCTATGGAGGAGGTCGACCGCGAAGGGGCTCAGATAGGGCACCGCCACACCGGTATTGGTCGTGGTCCCACTCTTGAAGTCGTAGGCCACCGGCACGAGATCGACGTTCGTCCCGTTGCCGTTCAGGTCGGTGCCCTGCTTGAACTCCGAAACCACGAAGCCTCCCACGTCGTTGCAGATCGTCATGTCCAGCCAGTTCCGGTCCACGGCGAGAGCCGTGTTCACCGCGGAGGAGGTCGACAGGTCGAACGCCACGATGGCGTCGTCGAAGGAGTTCCCATTCCCGTTCAGGTCTGCTCCCTGGGAGAACTCGCTGATCCCAGCGAGCGCGTACTTCCCTTCCACGGTGACGAGTTCGGGCCCGGAGCCCGCGTAGCCGAGGTTCGTGATCGTGGAGGTGGCGAGTTCGACCGAATGCAGGACGGTGTCCCAGGTGTCCCCGTCCCCGTTCAGGCTCACCCCGCCCTGTTCCGACTCGAAGACTCCCACGACCAGATAGTCCTGGCTCGCCGCGGCGGGTTCCCCGGCGATCCCGAGGTTTTCCAGGGTTCCGGCTTCGGGGTTGTAGAGTTCGAGCACCCCGTCGAGCGCGTCGCCGTCCCCGTTCAGGTCACCGACCGACGCCTCCTCCACCTGAAGCACGAATCTGCGCGACGGAGTCCGCACGTCGATCGGGTAGGCAGTGGCGACGATTCCGAGGTTGGTCACGGAGCCCGTCGACAGGTCGGCGGCATGGAGGACCTGGTCGAGCAAGTCTCCGTCGCCGTTCAGATCCTGACCCTGGGTCGCTTCGTCCGCTTGGACGAGGGCCGCGTCCCCGAGGCGCTGGACCCAGGGCTCCGCGTTTCCGGCCATCGACCACTTCACCGCGAGCGGGATCGGAAGGATCGACTCGGTGGCCTCGTCGTAGACGACGACCACCCCATCGGTCTTGTCTCCATCCCCGTTGTAGTCGTACTTCCCGGCCTCCGAGACGGTGATCAGGAGCCGCCCATTCTCGAGGGAATGCAATCGGATCAAGGCCACTCCCAGCCAGGTGACCGTCTGTGACCGATACTCCAGCCGGACGACATCGAAGCCCGTCCCAGAGCTACCACCCCCCGGACCATTCGGCTGGACGGTGGTCCATGCAAAGGCCGACTTGGAGCCGAAGTACACCGGGTACGCCTCGACCCCGGTGTCCCAGATGCGGGGGTTCCCGCTGACCGTGGCCGCGGGGACAGCGCTCCCGGGCGCCTGCGCCGGCCGTTGACCGAGCACGACCCCCGAAGAACCGAAGCACGTGATGAGGAATCCGAGAAGGCACCGAACAGCAGGGAAAGACATGGGCTCTCTAGGCAGGGAACGAGCGAGAAACCATCGACCCGAGGAGCACTTCGCAACTCGAGGCGTCTTTCCGAAGTATGGCCGAGGGCCCCGAATCCGTCCATACCCCCAGGGCACGGCGATCCCAGCGCGTTTGCCCATTCGTCGCTCCTCAGCTCGGCGCGGGGGGCGGGTCCATCCCGGAGTCCGTCAATCCCACGGCATTGAACGAGGCGCACAGCTGTGGGGAATCCCCCGAGAGGCGCGCCATGGCCGATGCAGCGCACAGCTCCGAGAGCGCTCTCAGCGCATCCAGTCGCGCAGGTACCGAAAGTCCGTACCGATCGTGCGGCGTGAGAGCTTGGCGATGACCGGGGGGGTGCGCTTGTACTGGTTGCGGACGACGCGAGCGGCGACGGTTTGGACGAAGGTGGGGTCGAAGCCGCGCTCGGTGAGTTCGTCGAAGGAGAGGCGGCGGTCGACCATCTGGTAGAGGAGTTCGTCGGCCTGGGCGTAGGAGAAGCCGAGGTCGGCCTCGTCGGTCTGGCCCTCGAAGAGGTCCGCGGAGGGGGGCTTGTCGATGACTTCGGCGGGCAGCTCGAGGTGACGGGCGAGCTGGTAGACCTGGTGCTTGTAGAGGTCTCCGAGGGGGTTGATCGCGTGGGCGGCGTCGCCCCACTGGGTCGAGTAGCCGAGCAGCATCTCGGTTTTGTTGCTCGTGCCGACGACGAGGCCGCCCCACTCCACCGAAAGGTCGTAGAGCACGACCATGCGCGCGCGCGCCATCACGTTGCCGACGCGGGTGGGGTCGGTGACCTCCTCCTGGGCGACGTAGCCCTCGACCATCTGGGTGATGTCGACGCGGCGCGTGGCGACGCCGAGGGAGTCGGCGACGAGGCGGGCGTGGGCTTCGCTCGAGGGGTTCGAGCGTTCGTGGGGGAGCAGGACGCAGAGGACCTCGGCGGGGCCGAAGGCGCGGGCGGCGAGGGCGGCCGAGACCGCGGAGTCGATGCCTCCTGAGAGGCCGACCACGGCCCGGTGCATGCCGGCGGCGGCGACCTCTTCGCGCAGGAAGCTCGTGAGCATCGCGGTCACGAGTTCGGGTTGGATGTCGAGTTCGCTCACCGCGCGTCGTCTCCTTCCGTGGAGAGGTGCCAGCCGGGGAGCTTCACCGCGAGCCCCGCGGCGAGGACCGAGGGCCGCTCGTCACGCCGCAGCGGCGTCTCGAAACGCGCACGGCGCAGCTCGTTTCCGTCGAGTTCGAAGATCGCGGTTCCCGGCTCGAGCGCGTCCATCCGCAAGAGGACATCGCCGGTCGGTCCGACCACGCAACTCCCACCGCCGAAGCCGATCCCGTCCTCCCAGCCGACGCGATCCACATAGACGACGAAGGTGCGCAGCAGCAGGGCCTGGGCACGCAGGATCAGCTCCCAGGAGCGTTCCGACGCGAGCCCCTGACCGCCCGCCTCGACCCCGCGGGCGGGGGACGCGCTCGAGCACGAGATCACGTCCACCTCGTCGAGAAAGTGAAGGTAAGCGCTCGGCAGGTGCCACATGTCTTCGCAGAGCAGCGGCCCGATGCGCGCCTTCTCCCCCTCGAACGCGCGGAACGAGTCTCCGGCGGCGAAGTCTCGCGTCTCGTCGAACATGCCGTAGCTGACCAGGTGCACCTTGCGGTGCACGGCCCGGAGTTCTCCCCCCTCGAAGAATCCGAGCGCGTTGTAGAGCCTGCCGCCGCGATCGCGCTCGACGAAACCCGCGATCACCGACGCGTCGCGGCTCGCCTCGGCGATTCGAGCGAGCGTCGGATCGCCCGGCTCCATCGCTACCTCGAACGTCTGGTCCTTCAGAAAGTATCCGGTGAGGGAGAGCTCGGGGAAGATGGCGAGGTCGGCCCGCGCCTCGCGCGCTTGCCGCAGGATCGAGAGGTGTTCCTCGAGGTTGTGTCCGACATCCCCGAGCCGGGGATTCGTCTGTGCGAGGAGCACACGAAGGTTTTTCAGGGGGGGTGCGCTGCTGTATTCCGATCGAGTCATGGGCGCATGGTACGGAGCGGACGAAGCCCTGGCACGGGAGGGCTCGGATCACCCCGGCTGACGGACAGCGTGTTCGAAGGAATGGGAGGGCTGGAGGCCGGTGAACTTCGGGTGGAGCGTGGCCCCGGAGCACTTCCGCTCAAGCTCTCCTCCGGCGTGGGACGATCCGGGAGCAGTGAGAGGACCATCCCCCCATCCCCCCTGTCTCGAGATCCATGGACGTTCAGCTCGACTGCAAGCACCTCAAGTGCCCCATGCCCATCGTTGAGATGGCGAAGGCCGTAAAAGGAATGAAGGGAGGAGAGATGCTCCGGGTCGAATCCACCGATCCCGCGTTCGAGATGGATGTGAAGGCCTGGGCTGAAATGACCGGACACGAGCTCGTCTCCTTCGAACCCGGCGAGGTCAAGGTCGCCAGGATTCGCGTGGCCTAGCGATGATCAAGAGCCCGCCCCAAGCTGAGCCCAGAGGGAAGGTTCAGGATGCTTCCGAGACGGAGCGGGACTCGATGGTCCTCGTCTCCTTCAGCGGGGACATGGACAAGTTGTTCGCCGTCCTCTCGATCGCGACCGCAGCGGCGAGCATGGGGATCGAGGTGTCCATCTTCTCGACCTTTTGGGGGATCTCCGCGCTCCGCCGGAAGCGCACCTACCGGGGAAAGTCGGTCCTGCAGCGGGCGATGAACTTCCTCCTGCCCTCGCGTGCGGGCCGCCTGCCCCTGTCCCGGCGGAACCTCTTCGGAGCCGGACCGGTGTTCTTCCGCCACTTGATGAAGACCCAGCGGGTTCCGGACGTCGAGGAGCTCGTCCGTGTGGCCCAGGAGGCGGGCGTGCGCTTCATCGTTTGCGCGATGTCGATGAGCTTGATGGGGCTCACCCAGGAAGAACTCGTCGATGGGATCGAAATGGGTGGAGCGGCGACCTGTGTGAATGCGATGGCGAAGTCCAAGTCTTCCCTTTTCATCTGACAATGGACAAGGCATCCACGGATTGCTTGCAGGTCCTCGTTTCATCGAGTGAGGAAGAGCGCGTCCTCTTCGGGCTCAATCTCGCGCTCGTCGCCGCCTCATCCGGAATCTCCGTGACGGTGTTCTTCGCACTCGGATCCGCTCGCTGGGTCTGCGCGGAGCATGCGAGCGCGGGGCCTGTCGTGGACCTGATCCAACAGCTCGCGGAATCCGAGGTGCCCCTGCATTGCTGCTCGACCTGCGTTCACGAGCACTGCCATGACGGGGACGGGTTGGAGGTTCCCCTCGTCGATGGGGTTCGTCGCTCGGGGCTTGCGAGCATGCTGAAGCGCTCCGTGGACGGCTGCGAGACGATCACGATCTGAACCCCGTGATGGCAGAGAGCCACGAAGAACGCGACCTCCAAAGGCGGGTCGAGGCCCTCACGGCCGAACGGGATGCGGCCGTCGAGACCTCGAAGAAGGTCGCGGAGGCGAGCGCCCGTGCCGCGATGCTGATCCTCGAGCGCAACGAACTGCTCGAAGAACAGAGTGAGAAACTCCGGGAAGCGCTGGCCAAGGCGGAAGAGGCCTCGCGAGCGAAGGACGAGTTCATGGCCAAGGTGGGGCACGAGCTGAGGACGCCGATGAACGGGATCCTGGGCATGCTCGGCTTCCTGCTCGAGACCGAACTCACCGACGACCAGCGGAATCTCGCGACCACCTCCCGAGACTCCGCCAGGGTGCTCTTCGGGCTCATCGAGGACCTGCTCGAGTTCTCCCGGCAGTCCACGTCCAAGGTCACGGTCGTCTCGGAGCCCGTGGACCTCTGGAACGTGCTCGAGGTCGCGACCTACTCCCTCCTCTCGAGGGCGCGGGACAAGGGGCTGTTCCTCGGACTGGAGATCGACCCCGCCGTGCCGCGGTGGATCCTCGGAGATGCCACCCGGTTGCAGCAGGTGCTTCTCAACGTCATCGGCAACGCGGTGAAGTTCACGTCCGAGGGGCACGCGATCGTACAGGTGTCCTCCAGTTCGGATCCCGATGAGGTCTGCATCCGCGTGGCGGACACAGGGCAGGGAATCTCCGAGGGGGATCTCGAACGCATCTTCGAGCCCTTCGAGCAGGTGGACAACTCGATGGCGCGGAACCACGGAGGAACGGGCATCGGCCTCGTCATCTGCAAGGGACTGCTCCGGGAAATGGGGGGCAGCATCCACGTCCAGAGCGAACCGAACGTCGGAAGCGAATTCACGATTCGCATCCCGTCCGTATCGGCTCAGTCCCAGGCCCCCGAGAACGGCAGCCTCCGGTTCACCGACTGCCTCCTCCACGCGCCGGAGCACGCCACCGAGGAGATCCTGGAGAAGCACCTGAAGAGCCTCGGGGTCCGCACGGTCC
The DNA here is from genome assembly GCA_011053145.1 of Planctomycetota bacterium. Taxonomy (GTDB): domain Bacteria; phylum Planctomycetota; class UBA1135; order UBA1135; genus DRLC01. The sequence continues at coordinate 5,792 of DRLC01000181.1, forward strand.
GCACCGAGTCCTGGCGGGACCTGCTCCTCGCAGCCTTGAGAACGAAGGATCGATCCGCGAGCCTCGTCCTCATCGGCTGCAAGTCCGTCGAGCGCAAGGAGCTCGAACGAGCGCTCCACGACGAACTCTCCTGCTCCCATGTCGTCCTCATCTCCCCCTTCGGAGAGGACGCGCCCGAAGGAGCCTGCGTGGAACGCGTGCTCCATACCCCCCTGCGGGTGACGGCCTTCCGGGAAATGCTCCTCGGAGGCGGGGAGGGCGTGCCGCGTTCCCCACGGTCCGCACCCGATCCGGTTTCGCCGTCTTCCTCGGCGGAACCACCCCAAGCGGCCGCGGAGTTCTCCGGCCTGCGGGTTCTCCTCGTGGAGGACAACCGGGTCAATCAACTCGTCGCCAGGCGGGTCCTCGAGAAGCTGGGATGTGAGGTGTGCATCGCCGAGAACGGCCAGGCCTGTCTCGAGATCCTGAACGCGGCGGCTCCGGAGATCATCCTGATGGATTGTCAGATGCCGGTCATGGATGGCCTCGAGGCGACGCGACGGATTCGCGAACTCGAGGGAGCGATCGGGGAGACGCCGATCCTCGCGCTGACCGCGAACGTCACTTCCGGCGACATCCGCAACTGCTTTGACGCCGGCATGGACGAGCACCTGGGCAAGCCCATCGACAAGGAACTCCTCGTCGAAGCGCTCCGCACTTGGAGAGGCGGGCGAAGAGGGAGGCGCACGGGGACCCTGCGCCGCGCCGGATAGGGATCTCCCGAGAGCAGTACCCGCTGACCCGGGAGGGGTATGGGTCGCGGCGAAGGGGGCGCCGAACCCGTCCGAGTCGGGGTTCCGGCCTTCCGAATCAGCCCACAACGATGCCGAGCGGGGCGATGGGGCGACGGAGATGCGGTAGGATCTTGGGCGATTCTCTTCCCCCGCTTCCAAAGCGCCGCCATGACGAACAGTTTCGACAGCCACGGGACCCTCGAGGTCGATGGACGCACCTTCAAGATCGCATCCCTGAAGGCCCTGGAGGCCAAGGGGTTTGATCTCCAGCGATTGCCCTACGCGCTGAAGATCCTGCTCGAGAACCTCCTGCGGCGCGAGGACGGGGAGAGCGTCCCGGCCTCCGACATCGAGGCGGTCGCGAACTGGAAGCCGAACGCAGGCGACGCCGCGGAGATCGCGTACATGCCCGCGCGGGTCCTGCTCCAGGACTTCACCGGCGTACCGGCGGTCGTCGACCTCGCCGCGATGCGGGATGCGATGGCGGCGCTCGGCGGAGACCCGACGCGCATCGAGCCGCTGCAGCCGGCCGAACTCGTCATCGACCACTCGGTCCAGGTGGATGTCTACGCGAGTCCCGATGCGGTCGAGCGCAACACCGAGATCGAGTTTGAGCGCAACCGCGAGCGCTACCTCTTCCTGCGCTGGGGTCAGTCCGCCTTCGGCAGCCTCAAGGTCGTGCCGCCGAACACCGGAATCTGCCACCAGGTGAACCTCGAATACCTCGCGCGCGGCGTGATGGGGTTCGACGAGGCGGACGGCACCGGCGGGTGGGCCTACCCGGATACGGTCGTCGGCACCGACAGCCACACGACGATGGTCAACGGACTCGGTGTCCTGGGTTGGGGCGTCGGCGGGATCGAGGCGGAGGCGGCGATGCTCGGCCAGCCGGTGACGATGTTGATTCCGGAGGTCGTGGGATACCGGCTCGTCGGCGAACTCGCCGAGGGGGCGACGGCCACCGACCTCGTGCTCACGATCGTTCAGCGGCTGCGCGAAAAGGGCGTCGTCGGTAAGTTCGTGGAGTTCTTCGGTGACGGGCTCGACCATCTGACCCTCGCCGACCGCGCGACGATTTCGAACATGGCGCCCGAGTATGGAGCCACCTGCGGCATCTTCCCGATCGACACGCGCACCCTCGAGTACATGCGGCTCACCGGCCGCTCGGAGGCGCACCTGAAGTTCGTCGAGGCCTATGCGAAGGAGCAGGGCCTCTTCCGCGTGCCCGGCGCTCCCGAAGCGACCTACTCGGACGTGCTCGAGCTGGATCTCGCCTCGGTCGAGCCCTGCCTCGCGGGTCCCAAGCGTCCGCAGGACCGCCTCGGACTCGGCGAGGTGCGCGGCGCCTACGAGACCCTCGCCCAAGAGCGCCGCGGCGGCGGCGGCGGAGGCGGTACGGCCGTCGCCACGAAGCGCGCCGCAAAGGTCGAAGTGCGGGGCCAGACGGCGACCCTCGAGGACGGCGCGGTCACGATCGCGGCGATCACGAGCTGCACGAACACCTCGAACCCCGGCGTGCTCCTCGCCGCGGGGCTCGTCGCCAAGAAGGCGAATGCGCTCGGCATTCGGGTGAAGCCCTGGGTCAAGACCAGCCTCGCTCCGGGCTCCAAGGTCGTGACCGACTACCTCGCCAAGGCGGGGCTCCTCAGCGAGCTCGAAGCCCAGGGCTTCGGTGTCGTCGGTTACGGCTGCACGACCTGCATCGGGAACAGCGGCCCGTTGCCCGAATCGGTTTCGAAGGCGATCTCCGAGAACGACATGGTCGTGGCGTCGGTCATCTCCGGGAACCGCAACTTCGAGGGGCGCGTGCACTCCCAGGTGCTCGCGAGCTTCCTCGCCTCCCCGCCGCTCGTCGTCGCCTACGCGCTGGCCGGCCGCGTCGATTTCGACCCGCGCACCGAGCCGCTCGGAAAGGGCAAGGACGGCAAGGACGTCTTCCTGCGGGACGTGTGGCCGACGACTTCCGAGCTGGCCGATCTCCTCGGCTCCGCCGTGCAGCGAGAGCAGTTCGAAGCGCGCTATGCGAACGTCTACGAGGGACCCGAGGCTTGGCGGGCGCTCGACGTGCCGAGCGGCGCGACCTATGCCTGGGACGAGTCGTCGACCTACGTGAAGTCGCCCCCCTTCTTCGAAGGCATGGGGCCAGAGCCCGATCCCGTCACGGACATCACCGGGGCGCGTTGCCTCGTGCTCGCTGGCGACAGCATCACGACCGACCACATCTCGCCGGCGGGGTCGATCGCGCCGGAGAGCCCCGCGGGCAAGTGGCTCGCGGAGCAGGGCGTCGCGCAGAAGGACTTCAATTCGTACGGATCGCGCCGCGGCAACCACGAGGTGATGATGCGCGGGACCTTCGCGAACGTGCGCTTCAAGAACAAGCTCACCCCGGGCGTCGAGGGCAGCTCGACCCTGCACCTTCCGAGCGGCGAAGCGATGAGCATCTTCGACGCGTCCGAGCGCTACCGCGCCGAGGGCGTGCCGACGATCGTGCTCGCCGGCAAGGAATACGGTACCGGCTCGTCGCGTGATTGGGCGGGCAAGGGCCCCGCGCTGCTCGGTGTGCGCGTCGTGATCGCCGAGAGCTTCGAGCGCATCCACCGTTCGAACCTGATCGGGATGGGCGTCTTGCCGTTGCAGTTCAAGGATGGCGAGTCGGCGGAGTCCCTCGGCCTCACGGGTCGGGAAACCTTCGATGTCCTGGGCGTCGAGGAGCTCGTCGCGAGCGGTGCGAAGAGCGCCCGCGTGAGGGTCACCTCGGAGGACGGTGTTTCGCGGGAGATCGAGGTGGTCTCACGCCTCGACACCCCGAAGGAGGCCGAGTATTACCGCCACGGCGGCATCCTCCAATACGTCCTCCGGCGCCTCGTGGCCTCCTGACCCGCAAGGGACGGCACGTTTCCCCGGTCGATCCGATCGGGGAAGCGGCCGGAGCACCAGTCTTGCCCAC
>DRLC01000182.1 GCA_011053145.1 Planctomycetota bacterium
CAATGAGTCCACGGATAGCGACCTGCAGGAGCAGCTCAATGATCTCTACGAATACATCGAGTCGGAGATGGAGAGCTAGGGATTCGCGCCTGGCGTGTTCGCTTCGCGGGTGCTGGTGGGGACGGGCGGTCGCCCAGGCCGGTCGCGTTTCTGCGGGGGTCGAATGCGGAGTGGGGCTGTTCGCGAAAACGTGCGGTGAGCAGAGGGTGTAGAGCCTCGGCTACGCGGACGCGTGCGGCTCAGCGGGGCTCGGCGGCGTCGAGGAAGCGCTCCCTCAGGCCCGGCGGCGGCATCGCGGGGCTTTCCTTACGGCCGAACCAGCGATAGCGGTTCCGCGCGACCCAGCGGTAGAGCGCGTTTCGGAGACCGCGTGGGACGATCCCCGCGGCGCGGGCAAGGGACCAGGGGAACCCCAGTTCGCGTCCGATCTCGATCGCGGCGTCGGAGAGCAGGAAGACCTGGCCGTTCCGGAGCAGGACCACGCTGTCCGGGAGTTCTTCGTGGAAGCCCGCCTCTTCGAGCACCCGGGCGGCGGCCTCGGAGGCGAGCGCGGCGAACCGAAACACGCCGCGGTGGTCGCGGGCGAGGATGCGATGGACGAGGCCGGAACACAGGGCGCAGGTGCCGTCGAAGAGCAGGATGGGGCCGTCCATGGGCCGGGGAGGATAACCCCGGCGTGCGACGGGGGCTCGCCCTTCACCTAGCGGTGGGGAAGGAGCGGACCTCGAGGAAGACCTCGGCTTCCTCGCCGTCGCTGAGGCTCACCTCGACGTCGTGCTCACTCGACCAGACGGTCTGGGATCGGTAGTCCGCGTACCGGACCCGGACCAGATAGGTGCCCGGGCGGACGCCATGGATCTCGAGCACGCCGTTTCGGACAAAGCCCTGCACGGAATCCAGGACGTAGGGGGCGCTGTCCTCGGGGTCTATGGGGGTCGCAGATACGGGAAGGCGTGCGGGGAGGTCATCGTCGCACGCGATGCGAGCGATGAGCGTCGCGGAGCCCATCGGAGCGAGGTCGACTGCGAGCTCCTCACCATCTCGGAGTTCGAGCGGGTTTTGGTACTCGACGATCCTGCTCCCTCCGCTCCCATCCATCGGGCCGATCCGGAAGGTCCCAGCGGGGAGGCCCGTGAAGCGGAAGCCTCCCTCCTCGTCGGTCGTGGTCCGCCAGTCTCGGAAGGGGCTGCTCGGCTCCACGACCATGGGCGTCAAGAGGACCTCGACTCCGGCCCTCGCGTTTCCCTGCCAGTCACGAAGGGTTCCCTCGAGCGTCGATCCGGCCTCGAGTTCGATGAGGCGCTGCGTGGTTCCGCCGGGAGCGACCTCGAACGGACCGTCGATCTCCGCCCGCAGGTTCTCCGCGAGAACGAGGAGTCGGTGCTCTCCGCTCGCGACGTTTTCGAATCGGAATCGCCCGGCGGTGTCGACGCGCGCGATTCTCCTGTTGTGCGTGTCGTCGCTGTAGCCCTCCGCGAACTCCTCGTCCGAGCGGTACAGCTTGACCGTGGCTCCTTCGAGGGGGGAGTGGTTCTCCGCGGAGAGAACCGTCCCTTCGAGGGTTCCCCCCGGGAAGAGTTCGAGGGTCAGCAGGTGCTCCTCCGGTTCCGTGGACACGACGGCGTGTGGCTCGACGGTAGGCGCGTAGCCCTCGGCGCGGATCTCGATCCCGACGACGGTCGATGGGGGGAGTCCGTCCTCGTCCTCGGTGTTCCAGGTCCCTTCGTCGGACTCGAACAGGTGCCCTTCTCGCAGCCACGAGGCGCTGTAGGAGGAGAGTCGGACCTCGCCGGGGGCGAGCTCCCCCGGAGCCACGAATCGCACCCGGAAGGACTTCACCGGCTGTCCGGTGATCCCGTCGAGGACGCGGCCCGCGAGGCCGCCGGCGGGGACCAGCGAGACCTCGAAGTCGTCCACGTCCACCTCGGCGACCGCTTCCTCCAGGCGCTGGTAGCACTTGCCAGGTGCGTAGAACTCGAGAGCGAGGTCGCTCCCCGGAAGGCCTTCCAGGCGGAATCGGCCGGAGGCGTCGCTCGTTGCCTGCGTGTCCATGTACTCGCAGAAGTAGAGGGGGAAGACCCGCACCCCCTCGATCGGATCGCCTGACTCATCCAGGACCCGGCCCGCGACGAAGTGGGCCGGATCGAGCACGACCTCCACACCGAAGAGGACGTCGCCGTGGTCCGGGATCGCGAGCACCGTGCGACTGGGAGCGTACCCCTCCGCCTCCACCACGAGCGTCTGCATGCCCCGCCCGACGGCGGGGAAGGCGAAGGCACCCCCCGGAAAGAACTCGGGATCGATGCGATCGTACGCGAATCGGGAGAAGCCGATGTAGGCCTCCGCTCCCTCCACGGCAGACCCGTTCGCGTCGACCACGTGCCCTTCGACGCGCACCCCTCGGTCGAGCGTGAAGTCCACATGGCCGACCTCCCTGCCTCCCTTGCGCAGGCCTGTGGAGGCCATGACGAAACCGCTCTTGCGTGCGGAGATCGTGTACTCCGGTCGACCAGGGTCGAGGTGTCCGAGCGAGTACCGGCCCATCGCGTCGGTCAGGGCCTCGTTGTTGGGCGTATAGAACGATGTGACGGTCGCGCCTCGGACCGGACGGCCCTCGGTATCCAGCACGGTTCCTTCGACGCGAAACTCCGCCTTGAGCTCGAAGTTCACGGTCCGCTCGCGGCCGGAGAGCACGCCCTCGACGACCGAGCGCTGGATCGAGTAGCCCTCCGCCGTCGCGTACAGGAAGGTGCCCTCTCTCGCACGGGTCCTGAGGCGATAGCGTCCGTGTTCGTCCGTCGTGACGGGGTCTTCGAATTGCCAAACACGCGCACCTGGGATCGGGTCGCCTTCCAGGTTTCGGACGGTGCCAACGAGTAGAGCGTCAAGGGGGACCAGGTGCAGCTCGACGGCAGGCGGTTGCTCTCCGGCGGCGGTGCGCACCGTGGCCGTGTGCCAGCGGAACGGGATCTCCTCCCCAGGGTCCTCCGCCGGTTCCGCGCTGGCGACCGCGCACTCCCGAACCTCCTCGAACGAATGCGAGAAGGCCCCGTGTTCGTCGGTCGTCACCCGCAGTTCTCGGTCCGGAGCGCGTTCCGTGTCGATCGCGTCCAGCTCGGGGCCTTCCCAGACGTGCAGGACGACCTCGAGTCCGGGGAATGGATCCTCTCCACGCATGGCCCGGCCGCGCAGGACCCATGCGGCGGCTTCGGGCGCCGCGGCGACGCGGGTCTCGGGTCGTGCCTCCGGGGCGAGTGGAGTCGCCTGGGGAGCGTGAACGACCGAGTCGGCGGGGGGGAGCGCGGCCGCGTCGGCGGTGGAGCCGGAGTCGGGGGCCGCGGGCGTGGCGCGTGGCCGTACGAGCTGCCAGGTGGTGATCGAGGCGAGGGCGAGGACTCCGAGGGCGAGCGTGCACTTCGAGGTGGTACTCATGAGCAAGGCGGGAGGGAGTGCGGAACCCGTGGTGGCCGCGGTGGCGGATGCGGCGGCTCCCGGCGTCCAGTGGGGGAGCTTCGCGAACGGGAGGAGAGCGGCGAGCCACGTGCCCTCGTCGCTACCGGCCGATGTGGAGAGTTCGGTGCGCAGGCGCCCGAGTCCGCGGCGGATGCGCGTGTGCACCGTGTCGACCGGGACGCCCTGGAGCTCGGCGATCTCCCCGGGGGTGAGCTCGTCGAGGAAGCGCAGCAGGAGCACCGTGCGATAGGGCTCGTCGAGAGCGTGCACGGCTTGGACGACCCGGCCGAGGAGCTCGACCCGCGCGGCGGTGTCCGATGCGGAGGGAAGCGACTCGGCTCGCGCGGCCCGGTGCTCGCGCACGCGCCTGCGGGCATCGCTTCGGACGAGCTTGCGCGCCACGTTGCGGACCACCCCGGAGAGCCAGGCGCGCTGCGAGCGGCTTCCCTCGGGATGTTCCCCCTGGGCCGTCGCGATCCAGGCCTCCTGCAGCACATCGTCCGCCGCCGCGGCGTCCGCGACGAGCCCCAGGGCGAGCCGCCGCAGGAATCCGGAGTGACGCTCCCAGACACGGAGGGTCGAGCGCGCGTTGTCGTCCGAGAGGGCCATGGGGTCGTGCGATGGGGCACCGTTGGAGAGTTCCCGCCGGACTCCCTACGTGTTCAACAAAGTCGAGGATTATGGGGCCGCGGGGCTCCTCCGAGGCTGGGGCCGGCGCCGAACCGGGGGGCTAGATTCGAGACGGATGCGTCCAGGTTTTGGAAAGAGTGCTCCTATCGGCCCGGGAATCCGGTTCCCGGGGGCTGGGACGGGCCGGCACGGTCGTTGCCTCGTGGGGGAGCGGACCATCGATCCTTCCCTCACCCGGACCCGGTTCCTTCGGGTCCCCTCACCCCCCCCCCGGCGACCCGACGCGGCCGTCCTGCGAACCATGAAACGCACCTCTCTCCTCTCCTTCGCCGCTGCCCTCTTGTTCGCTTCCAGCCTTTCCGCCCAGACCGTCACCTTCCAGGGCAAGGTCGAGAACGGCGAGGGGGCCTGCTACTACTGCCCCGGCTTCGATTGGGTCATCGACATCGCGGACGTTCCGATCACCTCGTCGGTGTACAACCTCGACAACTTCATCGGTCTCTATGTCGATGCGGTCGGGCAGTGGAACGGTTCCCTGCAGACACCGATCATCGACATCACTTCGATGAGCGTCGTCCCCCAGTCCTTCTCGATCGGAGGAGGAGCCAAGGTCGGCGGCGTGATGAAGTTCTCCGTGTGGGCCGGCGCCGGAGACTTCGGCTTCGTGATCGGCTCCGTGGGGACCGGCTTCCAGCCGCTCGGTCGTTCGAAGAGCCTCTATCTTCTCGATCTTTCGAGCTCGCACGTCGTCGCGAGCGGGGTCCTGGACTCCACCGGCCTCCTCAAGGTGAAAGTGCCGTTGAATGACCCCGCTCTCGGTGGGCTCCAGGTGTTCGGCCAAGGGATGGTCCTGCCCCAGGGGGGCGGCGGGTTCTACTTCACGAACCCCGACACGAAGGTCATCGCCCCCTGAGTCCGTCGAAGGAAGTCTTCCGCGAACGCGGCGCCTCGGTGAATCCTCGCCGGGGCGCCGCGTCGGCGTAGGGGAGGGTTTCGCGATGAGGCTCGGGTAGGATGGGCCCGATGCCCGGTGATTCCACGATTCGGTCCGCCGCGAACCCGCTCGTGAAGAAGGTGCGGTCGGTGTTGCGCGGGGACGACTCCGAGCATGTCGTGCTCGAGGGGGAGCGGCTCGTGCGCGATGCGTGCGCGGCGGGGATCGAGATCGAGGCGTTGCTGATCGCGGAGGGCATGGAGCTCGGGTGCGCCGGTTGTGGCGCGCGCGTCGAGGTGGTGCGGCGGGTGGACGGAGAGCTCCTCGCGCGGGTGAGCGGCCTCTCGAATTCACCGGGGATCCTCGCCCTGTGCCGCGTGCCCACCCCGGGTTCCGTCGGCGCACTGGACGAGTGCGCGGCGGAGAAGGACGCCCTCGTCGTCGTATGCGCTGGTGTCCAGGATCCCGGGAACCTCGGCGCGATCGCCCGCGTTGCGGAGGCGGCCGGAGCGAACGCGCTCGTGACGACCTCCGGCGGGTGCAGGCCCTGGAATCCGAAGGCGCTGCGGGGCTCGATGGGGAGCCTTCTGCGGGTGAGGACGATCGAAGGGGGAGCGGCACAGGCCGTGTGGGAGCGGCTCGAGGGGTTCGGCTTTCGCGCGGTCGTCGCGTGCACGCGCGACGGCGAACCGTTCGATGCGTTCGACTGGTCCGGTCGAGTCGCGCTGTGGCTCTCGGCGGAGTCGGGCGAGTGGCCGCCGGACGTCGAGGCCCGCATCGAGGGGGCGAAGGGCGTCACGATCCCGATGGCCGGAGGCGTGGAGTCGCTGAACGTCGCGGTCGCGGCGGGAGTGCTCTTGTTCGCGGCAGGGCGGAACGAAGCGAGCGCCTAGTTGAGCCGGAGGTACGGCATCGTCACCAGCGCGGCCAGCGCCGCTGCCTGACCTCCTGTGCCCACCGTCGGAGCGGAGCGAGCTCCTCGGGCCTCATCCCCTGGCCGAGCCGAGCCAACTGCAGTTCCAGGTTGCCTGCGATGTGTCGGTCGAAGTACTCGAGGTCCCACAGCATCGCGCTCCCAAAGGAACCGCAGGCTGCGACCGTTCGACCGGCTGCGTCGAACTGAGCGCAGATCACGTCGGCTTCGGGCTTCGGCTCGAGCGACAGCACGTTGGCCTGATTCGAAAGGTCCCAGAGTCGAACCGTGCCGTCCCCCGCTCCGGACAGGAGGAGGTTGGGGTTCGTTGGGTGGAACTGCACCGTCCAGACGGTTGCGTCGTGGCCCTCCAGGACCAGCTTCAGAGACAACGTCGCCGTGTCGTAGATCTCCACCGTGCGGCCCCAGGTGCCCACGGCGAGGAGGGATCCGTCGATCGAAAAGCAGGCCGTCCACGGCTGCGTCTTCGGGCGAACGCCGCGAAGGCGCTTCCCATCCCTGCTCCAGAGCTCGATTCCCTCGCCCCTCGCGATCGTGGCGATCGGCTCGCCGGCGGCCGGAATCGCGATGGACAGGGCTTCGCCCGCGAGTCCGGGCAGAGCTCGAAGCTCGGTACCGCTGTCCGCGTCCAGGAAGTGGAACGAGTCATCCGCAAAGCAGACCGCGAGCTCGCTTGCGTCCGGAGAGAAGGCGCACGCCGCGGAGGAGGCCGCCTTGACCCCGGGTCGACTCCAGAGCAGGTCGCCGCTCTCGCGCTCCCAGACCCGGAGCACCTGGTCCGCTCCGACGGTGGCGAGAGAGCGGCCGTCCGGCGCGTACGCCACGGCCCAGACGCCACCGGGGTGCGCGGTTCGGTGCCAGAGTTCGCGACGTCCCGGTACATCCAAGAGGCGCAGGGTGCCCTCCGCATCCCCCGTTGCCAGCAGGTCGCCGCTGGGCGCAAGGGCTCCACGCGCCCGCCCCTCGTGCCCGGGAAAGGCGATCCTCGCGTGGGACTCCGAGAGGTCCCAGACGCGCATCACGTCGGTTTCGCTCCCCAGGATCATCCGTTCACCGTTCGTGGTGATCGCGGATCCACCGATCGGGACGGGCTCGAAGTGGGGCGTGCTCGTCAGGACCCGCTCTTCCCCTACGTCCCAGAGGTCGGTGCGCCACCAGCCCGAGACGTAGACGAGGTCCTCTTCGGAGGTCGGCAGGATGGAACGAAGCGTCCCGTTGTCAGCCTCCAGGCGCGCCCTGGGGGTCCCGCTCTCCAGGTCCCAGGCGATCAGGGTGCGGTCCTGCGAGCCCGAGTAGAGCTCCTCGCCGGACGATCCGAAGGCGAGGGAGATGACGGGACGCTCGTGGAGGGTCAGGGACCGTGGAGGAGACTGGAAAGGGGCCTGCCACAGCCGGGTCTCGTTCGATGCGGAGGCGAGTCGAGTCCCGCCCGGGGAGAATCGAACGCACCAGGCCTCGTCCGTCGGATCGGGTTCCGAGAGGGTGGCCAGGCGCTCGAGCGATCGCGCGTTCCACAGGCGCACCGCACCGTCCAGTCCAGCGCTGGCGAGGATCGCGGCGTCCGGAGAAAAGTCGAGGGACGAGACGCGGGAGTCGTGGGCCGATGCGGTCGCGAGGACCTGCGCGGTGGCCGGATCCCAGAGCACGATTTCTCCGTCCTCTCCGCCGGCTGCGAGGATTCCGCCGCCCGCGCCGACCGCGAGCGAGGTCGTCCGCCGGGGAGCGCCGGGGAGACTCGCGACGGAGTCCAGCGTCTCGGCGTCGAGCAGTCGCGCGTGGTTCCCGGCCCCCGCAACGGCGATCCAGGAGCCGTTCGGTGGAAAGGCGACCACTGCGGCCGACTTGGGCGGCATCACACGCGCCGTCAGGCACCTGTTGCGAGAGTAGTACTCCCAGAGGGCCCAGCGGGCGTGGGGCGATGAGGGGTCGCTGAGGAGGGCACTCCAGATCAGTTTCTCGCCCAGCCTATTCCCGCTCATGCCGAGCAGGCGACCGCGTTCGATGTCGCTGAAGGCGAGCCCCGCCCTGGCGCGATCGGCGAGCCTCCGGTTCTCACGGGCTTGTTCCATCGCCGCGAGCAGGGCCAGGGTCACGGCGACGAGCGCCAGGGCGCCGACCACCAGGACGGCGCGATGTCGGCGGAGGCGCCGCCGAAGGAGGTAGACGGTCGACGTCCGGCGAGCCTCGATCGGGTCTCCCGCGAGGTAGGCGCGCAGATCCGTGGACAGCTCGAGCGCGGACTGGTAGCGGCGCGCGCGGTCCCGCTCCAGAGCCTTCGTGGCGATGACCGACAGGTCTCCATCCAGATCGGGCACCAGGCTGCGGAGCGGCGGTATCTCTCCGGAAGCGGCTCGACGGATCGCCTCGGGGATCGATAGGTCCGTGAACTCGAACGGCGTTCGCCCCGCGAGCAGTTCGTACAGCAGGACACCGAGCGCGTAGACATCCGAGCGCACGTCCACTTCCGCGCCCTCGCTCTCGAACTGCTCGGGGCTCATGTAGGAGAGCGTCCCGAACAGTTCACCGGGGCGTGTCTCCAGGCTCAGGGTTCGGGAAACGGACCCCACGAAGCGAGCCACTCCGAAGTCGAGCACCTTCGGTTGACCCGCGTCGGAGTCTTCCGCGTCGCCCGAACCCGCGCTGGTGACCAACACATTCGCCGGTTTGAGGTCCCGGTGGATCACGCCCCGTTGATGGGCGTGATGGACCGCGTCAGCGATTCGTGCGACGAGCTCGACGCGCTCCCTGGGGCCGAGGCCCCGCTGTTCGGCGAATGCCTTGAGGGGCTCTCCCCGCACGAGCTCCATCGCGATGAACGGCAGCTCGAACTGCTCACCGTCGGGCAACGTGGCCGTGGCGGTGCCGGCCTCGAAAACCTGGGCGATCCCGCCGTGTTGCAGGCTCCCGAGCAGCTCGGCCTCGAGTCGAAACCGGCGCAGGGAAGTCGCCGAGATGCGGTCGGGCCGGATGACCTTCAACGCGACGTCTCGACGTGGGGACGCCTGCTGGGCCGCATACACGGTGCCCATCCCGCCCTCTCCGATCCTCCTCAGGATCGTGTAGTGGCCGAGCGAGGAGCCGGGTTCGAGTCGCGGAGCCGCAAGTGGCGACCCGCGTTCGAGAAACTCCCGCGAGACCATCTCGTCGGCCTCCAGGAGGTCCGTGATCCTCTTGCGAAGGGCCGTGTCACCCCTGCAGTGTTCGGCGAGGAATAGCTCTCGCTGCTCGGCGGACAGTTGGAGGGCCCGATGGAAAAGCTCCTCCAGTCCTTCATATCCGTCCTTCAAGAATCGCTTGGGGGCGGAAGGTCGTCCTGCTCGCCCTTGGAAAGCTCGACGTGGAGGATCGCTCGAACGAAGCGCCAGTCGCGCTCGACGGTACGCTGGGAAAGGCCGAGGACCTCCGCCACCTCCCGCATCGTCAGCCCGGCGAAGAACCGCAGTTGCACGATCTGGAAGAGCCTCGGACTCGACTTCTCGAGGTCCTCGAGCGCGCTGTCCAGCGCGAGCAAGTCGACGTCGGGAGGCTGGACCACCATCGCGAGTTCGTCGAATTCGCTGCCCTTGAGCCAGCGGCCATCCGCTCGGACCCTGCGCCTCCGCGCCTGCTCGACCATGATGTCGCGCATGGCCCTGGCCGCGGCGAAGAAGAAGTGCCGCCGACTCTCCCAGGTGCCGCCCTGCCGATCGACCAGCCTCAGGTAGGCCTCGTGGACGAGGGCGGTCGGCTGGAGGGTCTGGTGCTCACGACCCCTGAGCATGGAGCGTGCGATCCCAAGGAGCTCGGAGTAGATCCTCCGCAGGAGGGCCCGGTCCGAACCAGCCGAGCCGCTGGTGGCCGCACGTAGCAGCCCGGTCACATCGTCTCTGGATTCCGGCACCATTCGCTGGACGCAATCGAGTTTAGGGGCGGCGAGAGGGAGCCACAAGATCGCCCGACAGCACGGGAGTAGGGGCGCCGCCCCGGGGCCGGGGCGGCGCCGTCCTGGTTGTCATGCCCTCTGCTTTCAGGGATCGATCACGGCACCGCCGGGTCCCGCGAGGACGAGGCTCTGGTCCATGAGGATCGAGCCCGATTGGTTCGTGTAGGTGCCGGGTTGGAGATAGAGCACGCTTCCGGGGGGCGCCGCGCTCACTGCGAACGAGAGGGACGTGTAGGGCGAGTCGCCTGTGCCCAAGCCCGGCGCGGTTGCGTTGGGGTCGACCCAGATCATCCTTCCCGTGGGCCAGGGAGGGATCGAGAGCGTGGGGGAAGATCCCCCGGTGCAGAGCGTGGGATCGGAAAAACTGTCGGGCGAGGCGGCCTGCAGGTCACGGGCCTCCTCGGCGGTGATGCAGGTGATCGTCTCGAGCTCCACGAGGTCGTTGATGACCTGCGGACTGTCCGCGTTCGACTGGATGTTCGCCCAGTCGTTGTAATCACTCAGGAATCCGATCGGCAGGGACGTGCTCGCACACCAGGGAGCCGCATTGTCGAGGTCCTGGGCGACCGAACTGAGATCGAGGGCCCCGTCGCAATCCCAGTCCACCTTGTGGATGCCGACTCCGAGCTTCTCCGCGAGCGTCGACTCCAACAGGCCCGGGAGGAGGCCACTCGAATAGTCGAGGTCCCGGAAGAGGTGATCTTGGTCCACGAGTCCCAGGCACTCCATTTGGCTCTTCACGCCCCTGAGCTGGTACTGATAGCTCATGACGCTCGCGTAGTTCGGTGCGTAGTTGCCGACCACGGGGCCGGAATTGGGGCTGAAGTGCCGGAGTCCGAGATTGTGTCCCAGCTCGTGGGCGAACGTGGCCGCGCGGTCAAATGGGGTTCCGGTCATCCCCGAGAAGTCTCCGAGCGTGACGAGGAGGTCGTTCCCTCCGAGCTCGGCGATTCCCGAGCTCGAGGTTCCATTGCCGTCGTCATACTGGTGCCCAAAAACGCAGTAGTGCCAGCCACTGGAGGGGGAGTCGAAGAAGCTGTCCTTGATTTCCTTGAAAGTCGTGTACGTGCGAGATGTGCAGGTGAAGAAGTTCCCACTTCCGGGGTTGTTGCAGCGCAATATGTCCGTGTGCGGGATGGCATCGTCCACCACGACGTTGAGGGCGTAACCCTGCCGCGCGAACATGTCGACGACCGCGGCGATCTCCATCGAACTCGGCATGTGCGAATGGTCGGAGTCGACCATGTAGTCGATCTCCACGTTGATCTGTTGCGCGGAGGACAAGGGGGTGAGGGCACCCACGATCAGGGCGAGGTAGAGGGGAGCGATCTTCATCTTGGTCGGGGTTGTGAGTGGTTCGTTCTCGCGGTTGGGATGGATTCCGGGGGCAGGGGCTCGATGGCAGGTCCAGCCGGGTCGCCCGTCCGATCAGAGCGATCGGTCGGGCAACCCGGCGCGGGCCCTACTGCAGGGTCACCAGGACCAGGACGAGCCCTTCCTCTCCCTCGAGCCGGCCCATCGCCTTCCCGATCACGGCCCCGAACGCGCGCTCGGGATCCGTCGCGCGCATCGCGCACCCGGGAGTCGACGACGTCGTGAGCAGGTCTCCGGGCTGAATGCTGCCGTTCTCGCTGGTGCAGCGGACGTAGACCCTTCCCGTCAGCGCCACGGGCGTGTCGCCCTGAAGCATCCCGTTCTGTCCGAGGTGCAGTCCGGGCCGAACTCCACCCGCGCCGGAGACGATTCCGGCCACGCGAGGATCGTAGGCTTCGCTGGATGCACGGAGCGAACCGGGATTCTCGGGGTCGATCGAGACCACGGTTCCCGGAGCGCAAAGGCTTGCCGTTTCGAAGGACTCCACGAGGTCGGCGCCGCCTGTGATCTCGAGCGTTTCGGTCGTGATCCGTCCGTTCGTTCCCTGCTCTGCGTCGAGGATGATGCTCGCCGTCCCGTCCGCTTTGCGCAGGACGATCTGCGCGCCGTCTCCGGCGACTTCTTCTGTCAGCATCTCGATCGTCTCGAGGCCCGTGCTGTTGCGCAGCGAGATCTCGGCGGCGACCGACGTCTCCGCGTCGAGCACCACGGTCGCGACGCCGTTGTCCTTCCGCAGGACGATCTGCGCTCCGTTGCCGGCAGCCTCCTGGGAGAGGATCTCGACCGTCTCCGTACCCGCTCGGTTGTGCATCCCCAGCTTGGAGGCGAGGGAACCCGCTTCCGCGTCGAGGGAGATCGTCGTGGTCCCGTCGTCCATCCCGAGTTCGATCTGAGCGCCGTTGCCCACGCCCTCTTCGGTGACGATCGTCAGGTTCGTCCGCCCGCTTCCGTTCTTCATGAGGAGCTGGCCGCTTCCGGCCAGGCCTTCCCCGAGGAGGATCGTGTGGAGCGGGAGCCCGAAGAAGTTCTTGCCGATGGAGATCTGGCCCTGGAAGTACCCCGACGTACCCCCCGAACCCACGAAGGACGAGAGGGTCGGGATGTTCGGGTTGGTGTTCGAGGAGAACAGGGCCGCAGCCTGGAGGCCTGTCGCCCCACTCACGCTGAGACCGATCTCCGAGGTGGCCTGGACGTCCAGGCGAGCCGCAGGGGTCGTGTCACCGATGCCGACCCGCCCCGTCGCCGCGTCGACGAACAGGTCCGAACTGATCGGGTAGAGCTTCCCGAGTTCGGGAGTCGACGAGGCGCGGAGGCACGCGCCGGTGGCCTGGTCCAGGAGGGTTTTCGCGCAGAGAGCGCTCCCCCCGAGGGCTTGCGTGCTGGGGCCAACGGGCGGCGGGCCAGGCGTCGTCCAGGTCGGTAGGGGGGTGCGGGTCGAGCGCTG
This sequence comes from Planctomycetota bacterium, assembly GCA_011053145.1. Lineage (GTDB taxonomy): Bacteria > Planctomycetota > UBA1135 > UBA1135 > DRLC01. Next base: position 12,692 of record DRLC01000182.1, read on the forward strand.
CGTCGGCTCGTCTTTCCGGGGTCCCTCGGGGGGCGCCTGCGAAACCGCGGTCTCCCCCAGGTCAGCGGAACGGACCGGGCCTGCCTCCTCCGGGGTGGTGCTGGCCCCGGTGGGGTTCGCTTCCACCGCAGGAAGGATCGGGAGGATCGCCTCGTCGTCCAGGGGCAGGCGAGCCGCTTCGAACACGAACTCACCGACGTGACGGTGGAGGCTCAGGCCCGCGCTCGAACGGAGGAGGAGTTCCGCCGTCCCGTCTCCGTCGGCATCCACCCATTCGGCGGAGCGCACACCTGCCAGTCGCTCGAGGCCGCTGGCCGTGGTCACGTCCGCGAACCCGGCTCCGAGCTCGTTCCGCAGGAGGTGCGCCGAGCCGTCCAGGCCGATCGCGAACAGGTCCGGAGTCCCGTTCCCGTCGATGTCGTGGAAGAGGGCCCGTCGGGTCGGGGGGAGGGCTCCGAGGCCGAACTCGGCACTGCAGTCCTCGAGGACGCCGGGGGAGGACTCCCTCACGAGGGTCAGTCGTCCGTCGGGGAGGGTTACGAGGAGCTCGGGCTGCCCATCGAGGTCGACGTCGATGGCGCGAGCGGGCCTTGCGTTCGGCTCGTCGGGAGACGTGGTCGGCGAGATCGGGCCCGTCTCGGGGGTCTCCGTGCCGGCAAGGGCGAGGGCCGAGGCGGCCAGGAGGGTCGTCGAAAGGAACGGAGTGGTGATGTTCATGGTCTCGTTGGGGAGTTGTTCGAGGACTTCCGTCCGGGGTCGGGCCGGAGCGGTGGTTGGTCCGTGCTCCCCTCCAGCCGAGCGACCCCGCCGAAGTCCGACACGAAACCGGCGGGTTCGTCCCAGGCTCGTCCCCGGGAAGGCCCTCGAACCACCTGAGATGCGTTGCTCGCCTCGATCCGCCGGGGGTGCGGCCGGTCCCCCGAGTCCCGCGCCGGCCGGTCTTGCCTGTTTTCCTGTCGGCCTCGGCCGTTCTCGCTCGGTGGGATTCTCGCGGCCTCTCCGCACGACCTGGAACACCTCACCACCCGCACTCGACCCATGGCTATGTCCCACCAAAGGCGGCTCCCGCGCACTCCGGTTGCCCTCGGCCCCATGTCCGCGATCCTGGCGGCGCTCCCCCTCCTTGCGACCGCGAGCAATGGGCAGGCCAGCCCCTTCGTCGACGGCGAGCTCATCGTGCGGGTCCAGGACATCGCCCCGGACAGCATCTATCGCATCGACCCTCTCACCGGAGTCGGTACCCCGCTGGTGCAGGACCTGTTCGCGGGCTATGGGGGTCCCGGTTCCATGGTGTACGACCCCTACCGGGATGGGGTGGTGGTCTACACCTCCTACGTGCCCTGGGGTGTCTTCGAGCCCCGCCTGCTCCTGGTGCGCGCCGACGGCTTCCTCACGGATCTCGGGTTCGCCGGGGAGGACATCACGTCGATGGCTCCCGTCGGCGACGGCCGGATCTACCTCCGTCGAGCCGGCACCCTGTCGGTCCTCGACCCCGACAACACGCTTTCCGTCGTCCCCGATTCCTTGGGACAGCCAGTCACGATGGGGCTCGAGCACATGGTCTACGACTCCGCAACGAACAGCCTGATCGGAGTCGCCCGTGGGAACTCGACCGCCCTGCCCTGCGATGGCTCCGGGGTCGTGTCCGTCCACCGGCTTCCCCTGAGCGCGCTCGGGCGCGAGCTCTCCGGCACCCCCGACTGCATGAGCCTTGTGACCCAGGCGTTGTCGCCGATCGGCTTCGATGTCTTCGATGACGGCACCCTGCTGCTCTCCTTTGGTGACCGCTCGCAGTCTGGCGAGCGTGAGCACTACCGCATCGATCCGACGAACATGACCGCCTCGCTCTGGGGCACCTCTTCCCCGAGCGACATCGACGGGATCGTCTGGAGTCAGACCCTGCAGAGGGTGGTGTTGCTGGACGATTGGGCCAACGTGCTGCGCACCTATGGCCAGGGACAACAGGGGGAAGGACAGGTGCTCGCCACGTCGATTCCGGTGGGCGGGCAGACGACGGGCGTGAGCACCACGAATCGAATGATCGACGTCAACAGGCCGCCGACGGCTTGTCCGGGTGAAGTGTCGGCGTACGGGACCGGCCTGGCCGGGACCGGAGGGCAGGTTCCCTCCCTCGGGGCGGCGAGCTGCCCCGCGCTGGGTGCGCCGCTCACCCTCACCGTCACCGAGGGCGTCGGTCAGGGGAACGGTTGGATGGTGTTCGGCACGGCGCAGGCCGCCACCCCGATCGTCGGGGGCACCCTGCTCGTGGCGACTCCCTTCTCCGCAACGCGTGCGTTCCTTCTCGACGGCTTCCCCGGCCAGGCCGGAGCGGGGTTCGCTCAGGTGGAACTCACCCTGCCCAACTCGATCTCCCTCCTCGGCGTGCCGTTCTACGCCCAGGCGGCCATCAAGGACTCCGGTGGCCCCGCAGGGTGGGCCCTGACCCAGGGGCTCGAGATGGTCGCGAACTGAACCAGTCCAACGGGGTTCGCGCGACTCCAGCGAGCCCCTCTGCATCCCGGCGAGCGCTGCATCTCGCCCCTGGGACGGTTCCCCGCGGGGAATCCCGGTCTCTTCGTGGGCCGCGGCGGCAGTTCGCGTGTAGCCTGACCCCCTTGGCGGGAGGCGATGCAGAAAGCGGAACCCAATCGAGTCACAACGAGCCCAGCCGCTCTCCAGGGCATGGCCTGGGGGCGGATCGAGGGGGCAGGGCGATGAGCGGCGGCCTTTTCGACGACGGCCCCGGGCCCGATCCGTTCGCGGTGCCGGCGGACGCGCCGCTCGCCGAGCGGATGCGGCCGGCGACGCTGGACGCGTTCCTGGGGCAGCGTCACCTCGTGGGGGAGGGGCGCATCCTGGCAGGAGCGCTCGCGGGCGATCTGCGCCAGAGCCTGATCCTGTGGGGGCCGCCGGGCTCCGGGAAGACGACGCTCGCGCAGCTGATCGCGCGCAAGAGCGAAATGCGCTTCGTGCCGTACTCGGCCGTGCTCTCGGGGATCAAGGAGATCCGCGCGGTGATGGCGGAATCGGCCCGTGAGCGGGAGCGTACCGGCAAGCGGACTCTGGTCTTCGTCGACGAGATCCACCGCTTCAACCGCGCGCAGCAGGACGCGTTCCTGCCCCACGTGGAGCGTGGGGACATCCTGTTGATCGGTGCGACGACCGAGAATCCGTCCTTCGAAGTGGTCGGACCGCTGCTCTCGCGCGCACGCGTCGTGCGCCTCGAGCCGCTGGCGGTCGAGCACCTGGTGGGGATCCTGCGGCGGGCGCTGGACGATTCCGAGCGCGGGCTCGGCGGGAAGGTACGCGCGTCGGAAGACGCGCTCGCGCGTATCGCCGCGTCCGCGGACGGGGACGCGCGGCGCGCGCTCACGTTGCTCGAGACGGCGGCGTCGCTCGCCGGAGACGGCGGAGAGCTGACCTGCGACCTGCTCGCGGACGCGCTCCAACGCAAGACGCTGCACTACGACAAGGGCGGTGAGGAGCACTACAACCTGATCTCGGCGTTGCACAAGAGCGTGCGCAACAGCGATGCGGACGCATCCGTGTATTGGCTCACGCGCATGCTCGAGGCGGGCGAGGACCGGCGCTACCTCGCGCGCCGCCTGATCCGCATGGCGGTGGAAGACATCGGCCTCGCCGACCCGCGGGCGATGTCGATCACCCTCGACGCGGCCGCGGTCTACGATCGGCTCGGCACTCCCGAGGGCGACCTCGCTCTCGTCCAGGCCGCCGTCTTCCTCGCCCGCGCCCCCAAGTCGAATGCCGTCTACCGCGCGTTCGGCGAGGCGAAGCGCGACGTGGAGGAAAGCGCGGCCGAGCCGGTGCCGCTGCATCTGCGCAACGCGACGACCTCGCTCATGAAGCGGGAGGGGTATGGCGAGGGGTATCGCTATGTCCACGACGACCCGGCGGCGGCTGACGAGATGAAGTGCATGCCGCCCTCCCTCGAGGGGCGCCGCTACTTCGAATAGCGGGAGCGTGGTCCGGGGAGCGGCGTCGCTTGCTCCGCAGGGCGGGGAGGCGACGGACTATCTCCAGATGTCGGAGTCCGGAGATAAGTCGCTTTCGATGGATGTGGTTCCGTGCCGCAGCTGGAACTGGGGGCAGTACATCAAGGCGGTGGTTCGAATGACCTCAAGGTCGTTTTCCGGGGCGACCGAGAAGCAGGCACCACCTAGGCGCCCCCCCACAGCACCCCGCTTCACCTGCCCCATGCGCCTGAACAGCATTCGCCTGAAGATCACCTGCCTCGCGGGGATCTGCCTGGTCGCCACCGTCGTCGTCATCGTGTCGCGCTCGACGCGGGTCGGTATCCGGCGCGCGATGGAGTCGGCCGAGATCGACCTGGTGGACTCCGCCGGGACCGAGGCAGACCTGATCGCTTCGCACTTCGAGAAGGTGATGGGGGGGACGGAGAGTCTCGCGATGACGCTGTCCTCCTCGGTGGACGAGTCGCTGAGTCTGGAGCTGAGTCGAGAGGACGTCATCGCCCTTCTGCGAAGCTATCTCGACCGCAATGCCGAAATCCTAGGGGTCTTCACGGCGTGGGAGGAAGACGCATTCGACGGCCTCGATGTGGCCTATGCGGGAATCGAAGGCCATGACGAGTCGGGCCGCTTCAAGCCCTACCTGCGCCGGGTGCAGCAGGGGCCGGCCCCTGTGGAGCCGCTCGAGGACCTGGGAGACGGCGAGGGAGAGCAGGGAAAGGACAGCTACTACACGCGGGCCAGGACCGGGAAGAGGCCACTCGCGATGCCCGTGCGGTTCGGCAAGGGCGGGCTCACCGACAGCGTCCGACTCGTGTACCCGATCCTCGTGAACGAAGAGTTCCGAGGGGTCGTCGGCGTCGACCTCTCGATGGGATTCGTGTCGGAGCGGATCGGTCGGGCGAGGCCGTTCGGAGGAGCCGGCAACATCACCATCGTGACGGGGGACGGCAGGGTCGTCGCGTCCTCGCAGGCGGACCGCAAGCGCGGAATGCACCTGGAGGGCTGGACGCCCGAGGCGAAGGGGACGAGCCCGCGGCTGGAAGCGGGGATGCTCCAGGTGGACACGCCGATTCATTTGCCCCTGCAGGGGGAGGACTGGGGGGTTCGCGTGACGGTGCCGGAGGATGTGGTCGGTGCGGATGCGAATGCGCTGATGTGGAACCAGATCAAGTCCGCAATCCTGACCGTGGGGTTCGGCCTGATCGTTCTGTACCTGGTGGCAGGCAGGATCTCGAGGCCGGCGCGCCGCGCCGCGGAGCACGCGGCCGCGATCAGTCGAGGCGACTTTCGACATGTGGCGCGATCGTATTCGGGGGATGAGATCGGCGATGTGGGTCGCGCCCTACAGGGAATGGGAGAGACCGTCGAACGCCTGATTCGGGAGGTGCACGAGCTGTCGCTCGCCGCGGGAAGTGGAGACCTCGCACGGAGGGCGAGCCCGGAAGGGTACGAGGGGGGATTCCTCGATCTCTGCTCCGGAATGAACTCGATGATCGATGCGGTGGCGCAGCCCATTGAGGAAATGCGGGATGTGTTGTCCGCGGTGAGCCGAGGGGATCTGAGCAAGCGCTGCGACGGGGTCTTCGAGGGCGAGTTCAAGGAGATCGCCGATTCCGTCAATCACACCTCGGACGTGATCGCAATGCTGACCCGTACGATCGATCGTCTCGTCAATGCGGGCCGGGAAGGCAAGTTGAGCGAGCGGGCGAGGCCCGCGGGGTTGGAAGGCGTGTTCAGCGACCTCGTCCATGGGATCAATGAGCTGTTCGAATCCTTCGCCGTTCCCATCCAGGAGAGTTCACGAGTCCTGGAGGCCGTGAGCCGGGGCGATTTGACCCAGCGCGTGGAAGGAGACCTCAAGGGCGATTTCGCCCAGATCAAGGAGAGCCTCAATCACACGGTGGGCGTCCTCGGAGGGCTCCTCGGAGAGACCGAGCGCATTCTCGACGGAGCCAAGCAGGGGGATATGAGCCAGAGGATCGATGCGTCGGGCTTCTCGGGGGACTACGAGAAGCTGTGCACTGGGATCAACGAGCTCCTCGATGCGATCGTCGGGCCGGTTCGGAAGGTCTCCAAGGTTCTCGCGGAGAACTCCGAGGAGATGAGCGTCATCAGCGTCCGGCTGAACGAAGAGGCCGAACGAGCGAACGAAGACGCGAACAAGCTCGAACACCTGTCCCGCGAAGTGAGCGACCGCGTCGCTACGGTCGCGAGTAAGGTCGAGGAGATGAGCGGTGAGATTGACGAGGTCTCGGGGTCCGTTCGCAAAGCCAGCAAGATCGCTACCGAGGCGGTGCAGAAAGCTTCCCACGCGGGGGAGGTGATTTCGGAGCTCGAGAAGGGAGGGCAGGCGATCGAAGATGTCGTGCGCCTGATCAACTCGATCGCGGAACAGACCAATCTCCTCGCGCTCAACGCTACGATCGAAGCGGCCCGGGCGGGTGACGCAGGGAAAGGGTTCGCGGTCGTCGCGGGTGAGGTGAAAGAGCTCGCTTCCCAGACCGCGGAAGCGACGCAACTTGTCGCCGAGAACATCGACGAGATTCAGGCCGGCACGAAGCAGGCCATCGAAGCCATCCGCGCGATCGGGACGACGATCGACGAGATCGACGGGATCCAGAGTCTGGTGTCCTCTTCGATGATGCAGCAGGCCTCCGCGGTCGAGGAGGTCCGAGGGGAACTCCGACAGGCCGCGCAGGAGACGGGCGAGATCGCCGAGGGGGTGACCGGCGTGGCCCAGCTCATGTCCTCCTCTCTCGAGCACGCGCGCGAGACGCGGTCGTCCTCCGAGGCCCTCTCCGAGGCTTCCACGGACCTATCCGAGATCGTCCGCTAGTCGAAGGGGTAAGAAGGCCGGCCCTTTCGCCCCGTTCGGGATAGATCCCGGGACGAAGGACAGACCGGCGGATCCCTGGTTCTCCGGGGGGGGCGGCAGGGGGTGGATCCCGTCGTGTCCTTTCAGGAATTGGAGAGGTTGCAGACAGGGCTGCAAGCCATTGTGCCGCGGGTGCAATCCCGATACGGGGTGCATGTGGCGACTGGATGTGTGCTCTGCTTTCGCCAGGGAGGGAACTGCGGCACCGGTTCGGGACACCTTTTCCCGTAAGCGAGAGTCTAGGGCTCGCGCTCTGGTTTGAGGGTGAGGAAATCACCTCTTGGGCCGATGGCTGGGCTGTGGGCGCATCGCCATGTGCCTGCGACCACCAAGCGCTCCGATGACCCGGGTGGATCGTCTGCTGTCCTTGCCTTCGTGGTATCCGGAGGTCGGGCGGCGGCCTGCCGTCGGATGCGGCACGACTTCCAATCCGGGCCAAACCCACGCACTCGACACGATGAAAGATTCTGTCCAATTCGCATACCGCCTCGCTGCCGCTTTCTGCGCCGGCCTCCTGGCTCTCCTCGCCCCGAGCGCGTCCGGCGCGTCGCTCTCGAACGAGGGGGCAGTTGCGTACGCGATTATCGCAAATCCAAAACAGACCGCGGTCGGTCTGTCTTCGGCGGACCTGAAGGCCCTGTTTCGGGCGGACCAACAGTATTGGCCCACGAAGGAGAAAGGCCGCGTGAATCTGTTTCTTCCGAAGACGGGGTCAGCGGAGATGAAGGCTGCCCTGAGTTTGATCTATGGGATGAGCGAGTCGGACCTCAAGAAGCACTGGGTGGAGATGATCTATCAGAACAAGATCTCCGCACGCCCGAAGGAATTCCCGAGTGCCCAGATCCTCGTTCGGATCGTAGCGAAGGACAAGGACGCCCTGACGATCGTCCCGGCTGCCGCGGTGGCGGAGGATTCGAGCGTCAAGGTGCTCAGGATCGACGGGAAGCTCCCCGGCGACGAAGGGTACCCGCTGGTTCTCACCGGACAGGGAGCGGTCGGGGTCATCGCCGCGGGTGCGCCGCGGAGCCAGGAGGGGGCGGATGGGCAGGAGGAGCGCCTCCAGAGACTGGAGAACGACCTCCTCGACATGCAGATCGAGCTTGCGGGCGGCGGTGACTCCGACCGCGACTTCGACCTCGGCCCTATCTTCAGCATGAAGGGCTTCGGCCATGTGGGCTTTTCCGACACCGACGTGGACGGTGGAAGCAACGACAACGCCTTCGCGTTGGGAGGTTTGGATCTGTTCATCACTTCGCAGCTCGCGGAGAACCTCTCGTTTCTCAATGAGACGGTTTTCGAGCCGGGGGACACGGGGGAGTACACCCTCGACGTGGAACGCGTCATCTTGAAGTACCAGGTGAGCGACAGCCTGAACGTCCAGACCGGTCGCTTCCACACGACGCTCGGGTTCTGGAACGAGACCTACCACCACGGAGAGTGGCTTCAGACCTCGATCGATCGTCCCGCGATCCTCCGCTTCGAGGACGATGGCGGGCTGCTTCCCGTCCACCTGGTCGGGCTCGTCTTCAAGGGCCGCGAAAACGTGGGTGAGACCCCTTTCGACTGGACCGTCGAAATCGGGAACGGACGCGGGGCGACCCCCGACCCTCCCCAGATCACGATCGACGCCAACGACTCGAAGGCGATCAACCTCGCCCTCCGCGCCGCGCCCTCGGGAGTTCCCGGCCTGCAGGTCGGTGGGGGTGTCTACCTGGACCGCATCGCGTCCGGAGGAAACTCTCCCGAGAACCTCGAGGAGACGATCCTCAACGGGCACGTCGTCTTCGAGCGAGACGGGTGGCGGTTCATCGGTGAGTACTTCGACGTCCAGCACGACGGTTCCACCACGGACGCTTCCTCGGACGGCTACTACTTCCAGCTCGCTCGTCAGATGGGGGAATGGACGCCCTACCTGCGCTATGACGCGACGAGCGTGGACGACACGGATCCGTTCTTCGACTCGACCGATGATTCGGACACGCTTGCCCTCGGAGTCCGGTGGGACTTCACCGATTGGGCGGCCCTGAAACTGCAGGTCGACCAAATGACGGTCTCGCCGGCGGTCGGTCCGGATGAGGACTCGACGACCGTGTCGGGCCAGGTATCCTTCGCCTTCTGATTCCGTCCGATTCGCTCGCACGCGCACCGGGCACCGTCGTCGCCGCTGATCTCCGACCCGGCTCCCTCACCGCAGGGTTCCGAGGTCGTGGGGAGGCGGGGTGCGGTGCCCGGTGCGCGCTCTTCGCGTGACGAGTCGCGGGATCGTCACCCCTCGATCGACAGATCCTGGGCGAGGAGCTCGCGGCGGTAGGTGTCGAGGAGCTTCGACTTCAGAACGAGGCCCACGAAGCGACCGGCGGCGTCGAGGACCGGGAGGGCTGTTCGGCCGGAGGACTTGAACGCTTCCAGGGCGTCGTGGGCCGGTGTGTCCGGGGTGAGGGTGGGCAGCTCGGTCTCCATGACCGTGCCGACGAGGAGGACACGGGCGAACGCGGGGTCGAGCATCTGGGCTCGTACCGCGGCGAGTTCGAGGAGGCCGACGAAGGCTCCTTCGGAGTCGAGGACGGGGAAATGATCTTGGTTCGAGGTGCGCACGATCGTTCCGAGGGCCGCGAGGGTCAGGTCCTCGGTGATCGGGACGACATCG
>DRLC01000183.1 GCA_011053145.1 Planctomycetota bacterium
ATTGGCTGCACATGGGCCTGCTCGGTCCCCGCCGAGCCGACGTTCCGAGCGATGCACGAAACGCGGGCGCTCCCCCCTATCCGCTCGTCGAGAATCCTCACACCCTCCTGGCCCTGAGCGACCTGGTCTTCGTCGATCCCGTCGGCACGGGCTACAGCCATGCGGTCGGCGACGCGAAGGACGAGGATTTCTGGGGGGTCGACGAGGACGTGGATTCGGTGGCGCGCTTCATCCGCGCCTGGTTGACCGAGAATCGCCGCTGGGGCTCCCCGAAGTTCGTCCTCGGGGAGAGCTACGGCGGAATCCGTGGTGCCCTCCTGGCACGCTCGCTCAAGAACAATAGCTCCTCGGTTGCGCTGAATGGCCTGATCTTCATCTCCCCCGCCTTCGACATTCAGTTCGTCGACGGCCGTGAGGACGACCTGACCTACGTCACCGCCCTGCCCACCTACGCGGCCGCGGCCCACTACCACGGGGCCATCGACCCGCCGCCGACCGATCGCGAGGCGTGGCTCGCGGAGGTTCGCGCCTTCGCCGGCGGACCGTACCTGGAGGCCCTGTTCGCGGGGGAAAGCCTCCCGAAGTCCGTCCGCGACTCCCTCGCCGCAAAGCTCGCGGCGTACACGGGCCTCTCCGAGCAATACTGGAAACGCGCCAATCTGCGCGTCTCGGCGTCGCGATTCCGCAAGGAGCTCCTCCGTGACCGTGGGCTCGTCCTCGGGCGCCTCGACATGCGCTATCGCGGGAGCGAGACCGACGCCGTCGGAGACCGTCCCTCGAGCGACCCGATGATGGCCAGCCTCGCGAGCGCGTACGTGGCCTCGTTCCAGGACTACATCCAATCCACGTTCGGTGACGACCTCCCGGAGCGGCCCTACCGATTCAGCGGCAACGGGACCTACGGCAAGTGGAAGCGTTCGCGCGGAGGGCGCGAGGCCTTTGCCGGTTGGCTCGACACGATGCCCGCCCTCGTCGAGGCGATGCGTGACAACCCCGAACTGCGCGTGTTCTGCGCGAACGGCTGGTTCGACGTGGCGACCACCGTGCTCGCCTCCGAGTACAACCTATCCCGTCCGGGGATCGATCCCGATCGAGTCACATTCCGACGCTACGACGCGGGGCACATGATGTACGTGCATCGGCCCAGCCTCGAAGGCCTGGCGGAGGACCTGGCGGCTTTCGTCCAGGCAGCCGTTCAGTAGGACTCTTCCTGGGAGGGGAAGTCCCCCGATCGCACGTCTTCCGCATAGCGCCCGAACGCCGCGCGCATCGTCTCCGCGAGTTCCGCGTAACGCCGCACGAAGCGCGGATGGAACTTCGTGTACAGGCCCAGCATGTCGTGGGACACGAGGATCTGGCCGTCGCACCCGGCCCCCGCCCCGATCCCGATGACGGGAACCTTCACGAGTTTCGAAACCTCGCTCGCCAAGGCTGCGGGCACCTTTTCGATCACGAGACCGAAGACCCCGGCGTCCTGGAGCGCGAGCGCGTCTCGGCGCAGGGCTTCGGCTTCCGCCTCCTCCCGCGCTCGAACCTGGTAGGTCCCGAACTTCAGGATCGACTGCGGGGTGAGGCCCAGGTGCCCCATCACGGGGATCCCCGCATCGACGATGCGCCGGATCGTCGGGCAGACCTTCTCTCCCCCCTCGAGCTTCACCGCTTCGACGAGCGCCTCCTGGATCATGCGTCCGGCATTGCGCAGGGCCTCGTCCGGATTCACGTGGTAGCTCATGAAGGGCATGTCGCCGACGACAAGCGCTCGTTCCACAGCGCTCGAGACCACCGAGGCGTGGTAGATCATCTGATCCATCGTGACCGACACCGTGGTGTGCCGGCCCTGGATCGTCATCGCGGCGGAGTCCCCGACCAGGATCAGGTCGATCCCCGCCTCGTCGAGGAGCTTGCCCATCAGGTGGTCGTAGGCGGTCAGGGCACAGATCTTTTCCCCGCGATCCTTCATGCGCTGAAGGAAATGGGTGGTGACCTTGCGGTCCTGGGGGAGTCCGCCGCTTTCTCCCCGGTGCGCGTCTCGTGCGGTCATCGCCGGCCTCCTGGTGGACGATCAGTGGGTCGCCGGGACATCGCGCTCGGCGCGCGGTGGGGTCGGGACGACCTCCGAGGGAGGGCCCTGGGCATAGTCGATCAGCTTGGCCAGGGTTTCCCGCATCTCGGACCGTGCGACGATCGCGTCGAGCATGCCCTTCTCGAGCAGGAACTCCGCGCGCTGGAACCCGGGCGGCAGCTCCTGCTTCAGCGTCGTCGCGATCACCCGCGGCCCCGCGAACCCGATCAGCGCACCGGGTTCCGCGAGGATCAGGTCCGTGACCGAGGCGAAGGACGCCGTCACTCCCCCGGTGGTCGGGTGCGTCATCACGCAGATCGAAAAGCCACCCGATTGATTCAGGGTGTCGAGCGCGGCGCAGGTCTTCGCCATCTGCATCAGGGAGAGAATCCCCTCGTGCATCCGCGCGCCTCCCGAGCTCGTGAAGATGATGAGCGGCTTCCCATCCCGGGCGGCCGTCTCCGCCGCGAGGGCGATCTTCTCGCCGACCACCTCCCCCATCGATCCCCCCATGAACCCGAAGTCCAGGATCGCGACGACGACCTCGCGACCCAGAATCCGCCCCGACCCGCACAGGAGCGCCTCGGATTGTCCGGTACGCTTCATCGCGCGCTCGATCTTGTCGGCGTAGGGGGACGAGTCGACGAATCCGAGCCGATCGATGGCCGTGAGGTCCGTGTGCAACTCTTCCCAGGTCCCCTCGTCGATCAGCATCGCGATCCGCTCACGCCCGGGAACCGTGAAGTGAAAGCCACAGGAGGGGCAGACACGCCCCTTCTCCTCGAGTTCCTTGCGGAAGATGACCTCGCTGCAGGACTCGCACTTGAGCCACAGTCCGCCGGGCATGTCCTTCTTCTTCGAGAAGCGCAAGCGGGAAAGCCGGCCCTCACGCCGCGGTTCCGCACCCTCTTCGGGCGCCTCGGCGTCCTGTTTGGCCTCGTCCTTCGGATCCTTGGGTTGCTTCGCCATACGCTCCTAACCTGGGTTGCTCATGAAGACGCGCGCGCGGCACGGGCTCCAGCACGGAACTCGCGGATGCGCTGGGTCATATCGGGGGCTCCGAACACGGCGGAACCCGCGACGAGGGTGTCGGCGCCGGCGGCAGCGCACAGGGGCAGGGTTTCGGGGTTCAAACCGCCGTCCATCTCGATCCGGCCATCGTATCCGCGCCGCCGCAACCAACGGACCTTGTCGAGCACATGCGGCAGAAAGCTCTGCCCCCCGAATCCCGGAAAGACGCTCATCACCAGGACCATGTCCACCTCGTCGAGGACATCGGCCACGGCTTCGATCTCGGTGTCCGGGTTCACCGCGATTCCGACCCTGGGAACCCCGGCCGAGCGGAACGCGGCGATCGTTTCCCGCTGGGCGCGGGTCTCCCGGCGCACCTCGGCGTGGAAGGTCAGCGTATCGGCCCCCGCCCTCGCAAACGGTTCGGCGAAGGCATCGGGGTCGGTGATCATCAGGTGAACGTCGAGCGGGAGCCGCGCCGCCCCATGGATCTTCGCGACGACGGGCGGGCCGATCGTCAGGTTCGGGACGAAGTGCCCATCCATCACGTCGACGTGGTGCCAGTCCGCGCCCGCCTCTTCGACCCGAGCGACCTCCTGCGCGATGCGGGCGAAGTCACACGAGAGCAACGAGGGGGCGATGACGATGTCGTTCGCTTGCATGCGGGCGGCACTGGGCGCGGAACCGGAGGACGTTCGGATCGAGGCCATGGCCCGATTGTAGCGGAGGACGAGCCCCGATCCCCGCCGGAGTCGGTTTCTGGCCCCGGAGGGTGCGGCTCAGCGGCTCCCGAGGGCCTCGATCCCCGGCAAGTCCTTCCCCTCGAGGAGTTCCAGCGACGCCCCACCACCGGTGGAGATGTGGTCCATCCCGTCCGCAAGGTCGAAGAGCGAAACCGCCGCGACGGAGTCCCCACCACCGACGACGGTGTATGCGGGACTGGCCTCGACCGCGCGTCCCACCTCTTCGGTGCCCGCCTGGAAGGCCTCCCACTCGAAAACCCCCATGGGTCCATTCCAGACGACGGTGCGCGCGGCGGCGATCTCCGCCGCGTAGGTCTTGCGGGTTTCGGGCCCGATGTCGAGACCCATCCAGCCGTCGGGAATGACCTCGACCACCTGCGTCTTCGCATCCGCCGCGAAGCTGTCCGCGACGACGTGGTCGGTGGGCACGAGGATCCGACACCCCGTCTCCTTCGCGCGCTCCAGGTTCGCGCGCACGGCTTCCACCTGGTCCGCCTGCAAGAGCGACGTGCCCGTGGGTTCCCCGCGCGCGGCGAGCAACGTGTAGGCCATGCCGCCTCCGATCAGGATCGCATCGCAACGCTCCACGAGGTTGGCGATCACCGGCAACTTGTCGGAGATCTTCGCGCCACCGAGGATGGCGACGAGCGGACGATCGGGATCGGTCAAGACGCGCCCGAACGCATCGAGTTCCTTCTCGAGCAGGAACCCGGCCGCCGCGGGGAGGAGGCGTGCGACGCCTGCCACCGACGCATGGGCGCGGTGGCAGGCTCCGAACGCATCGTTCACGAAGCGGTCCCCGAGGGCCGCGAAGGCCGCCGCCAGCTCGGGATCGCCCTTCGTTTCGCCGGGATGGAAACGCACGTTCTCGAGCAGGCACACCTCGCCCGCCCCCATGGAATCGATCGCGGCCCGGACCGCATCCCCGACGGACTCGTCCAGCTTACGCACGGGAGTCTCGAGGAGTTCCCCGAGCCGTACCCCCACCGCGTCGAGCCTGAGCTCCTCCACGACGGTCCCCTTGGGCCGTCCCAGGTGGGAGAGCAGGACCGGCCGAGCTCCTCGTTCCAGGAGGTTCTGGATCGTCGGAACCGCGGCACGGATGCGTGTGTCGTCCGTGATCGTTCCGTCCTCGGCGCGGGGCACGTTGAAGTCCACGCGCACGAGAACGCGCTGGTTCTCGACATCGAGGTCGGCGAGGCGGGGAACGTCGAAGGCCATCGGAGGATGCTCAGCGCTTGGCGGTCTTGCGACGCGCGGTCTTCTTCTTGGCGGCCTTCTTCTTGGCCTTACCGCGCGATCCCTTGAGCGAGTGCGAGAACTTCATCAGTTCCACGACTCGGTTCGAGTAGCCCCACTCGTTGTCGTACCAGGAAATGACCTTCACCATGCGGTCTCCCATCACGAGGGTCGAAAGGGCGTCGAAGATCGAGCTCGCGGGATGACCGACGATGTCGCTCGAGACGATCGGGTCCTCGGTGTAGGCGAGGATTCCCTTGAGCGACTTCTTCGCGGCCTCTTTGAACGCCGCGTTGACGCTCTCGACGGTCACCTTCTTCTTCGTTTCGCAAACGAGGTCGACGACCGAACCGTCCGGCACCGGGACCCGCATCGCGCAACCGTCGAGCTTGCCCGCGAGACGGGGCAGCACCTTGCCCACCGCACGCGCGGCGCCAGTCGAGGTCGGAATGATGTTCGCCGCTGCGGCGCGCGCCCGGCGCAGATCCTTGTGCGGCAGGTCGAGGGTGCGCTGGTCGTTCGTGTACGCGTGCACGGTCGTCATCAGTCCGTGGACGATCCCGAAGGAATCATCCAGCACCTTCGCGAGCGGCGACAGGCAGTTCGTCGTGCACGAAGCGTTCGAGATGATGCGGTCGGTCGCCTTGAGTTTCTCCTGGTTCACGCCGAGCACCACCATCGCGTCGATCTCGTCCTTCGGCGGGACGGTGAGCAGCACCTTCTTGGCACCCGCCTCGAGGTGCTTCGTGCAAGCGGCGCGCGTCGCGAAGATCCCGGTCGCCTCGACGACGAAATCGATCTTGTTCTCGGCGTGCGGGAGGTTCGCGGGGTCACGCTCGGCCGTGACCTGGATGCGCCTGCCGTCGACCTGGAGGTAGTTCTTCCCGGCCCGCACGCGCCCGTCGAATCGCCCGTGCACCGAGTCGTACTTCAGGAGGTGCGCCAGGGTGGCGGTGTCGGTGATGTCGTTGATCGACACGATTTCCATGTCCTTGCGGTTCTGGATGACCCGGAACACGTTCCGGCCGATGCGGCCGAATCCGTTGATCGCGATTCGCATTCCCATTGCTTGGTATCTCTCGTCTTGAGCTCGTGGGGTCGACCGAGCGGGGTGGCACGGCCGTGGGGGTGGGGCTCTGCCCCGGGAATCTGAAGTGGTTGTCCGCACAATCCGCCGGAGGAACGGACCACCCGTCCGGGGCGGGCAGCCCCCGAGGATTCGGGGGGGAGCATGCCTCGAAATCGAGGGGAGCACTCCAGAACCGCGAGAGGGCGCCCCTTGGTAGGATGGCGCAATATCGAGGGTCTCGTTTCGGGGACGGACAGGACCTGTTTCCGGCAGAAACGGGCGCAGAGAGTACCGATGCCCGCCGATGGCTTCAATGCGCTCCGGCTGTTCCGACGCACCCCGAAGACCCCTCGTTCCCGTATCTGCCCCCGTGCGCGTGCACCCCGAATTCCCCCTCCCGCCGGCCCCCGTGAGCTCGACGGCTGCGTGGTCCCTGCGCTGGGGCCAGTTGGCCCGCGCCGCAGGGATCCAGCCCTCGGAGCGGCTTCTCCTGGCCCTCTCGGGAGGTGCGGACAGCGTGCTCCTGCTGCATCTCCTGGCCGGCGCCCAGCCGAAGCCCGAGGTCATCGCGTGCCACGTCGATCACGGCCTGCGCGGCGAGGAATCGGATCGCGACGCGGACTTCGTCGAAACCCTCTGCCGCTCCCTCGACATCCCGTTCGAACGGCGCGCGGTCGAGTTCGAAGCGGACGGCCCATCCCTCGAAGCACGCGCCCGCGAAGCACGCTACCGCGCGCTGATCGAGGTGGCCGAAGCGACCGGGCACGGCACGATCCTGACCGGTCACCACAGCGACGACGCGCTCGAGACCCTGCTCATGCGCTGGGTTCGGGGAACCGGCTTGCCCGGGCTGCGGGGCGCGCGCCGCAGCCTGGTCCCCGGGAGCGCGCTGCGCCCTCGCCCCAGCCCCGAGGGGCCCTCCTCTCCGATCGCGATCCGCATCGTCCGGCCGCTCTTCGCAATGCGCCGCGAGGAGGTCCGCCGACTGCTCAGCGACCGCGGACTCGCCTGGCGCGAGGATTCCTCGAATCGTGACCCGCGCTTCACGCGCAGCCGCGTCCGCCACGGTTTCCTCCCGTTCCTCGAGCGCACGCTCGGGCCCGAGGGGATCGACAACCTGCGCGCGTTCGGCGGGGCCGTCGAGGCCCTCGAGGTGCGGCTCGCCGGGGCCACCGCCCACCTCGCCTGGGCCCCTTCGCGGCACGCCCTCGCGAGCCGCCCGCCCGGGACCGAAACCCTAGGCGGCACGCTCCCCCGCTCCGCGCTGATGCGGCTCGCGTCCCCGCTGCGCCGAAGGGCCCTCTGGAGGCTGCTCACCGAAGGAACCGGACACTCCCCCGGACGTGTTCTCCTCGAAGCGCTCCTCGCCGACCTCGCGGCCGGACGCTGCACCCGCCATGCGCTCCCCGGTCGCTGGACGCTGGTCCTGCGCTCCTCCGAACTCCAGCTCCTGCCCCCGGCCTCGAGCGCACCGGACGCCGGGGCCCACGCGGACCTCCAGTCTCCCCTCCCGTTCCCCGTCGAAGGCGGCCCCGCTCGCCGACTCGCGGATCTCGGCTTCTCGAGCCCGCTCGTGCTCCCGGTCCCGGGCATCGTCAGCCTCCCCGACGGCCGCCGGGTTTCCGTCGAGTCCTTGGACGCCGCCCCCCCTCGGCCCTCCCCCGGCGACCCCTTCGAAGTGCTGCTCGATGCCGATCGCCTCGGAGACCGACTCACGGTGCGCTGGCCGCGCACCGGGGACCGCTTCCACGCCCTCGGCGCGCCCGGGTCCAAACCCCTGCGCCGCTTCCTCGCCGACCGCGGCGTGCCCCGGGAAGACCGGGCCGGGATTCCCCTCGTCGTTTCCGGCAGCGAGATCCTCTGGATCGCAGGGATCGAGATTGCGCACGACTACCGGGTCCGCGCCGACACACGCTCCTGCATCCGGTTGAGCCTGCACCTGCCGCGCCGCACACTGTGACATCCGGGAGACCAGCGGGTACCCTTCCCGGAGGCGCCCCGGCCCCGTGCCGTCCCGGGTCACTCCCCGCCCGCCGGCGCCCCGCGCACGTCGCGGGCAGGGGACACCGACCGAACCTTGGAGGGACTCGCACGCAATCGCCGACGGATCCTGGAGCGCGTCCGCGCCTCCTGTGAAGACGCCGGACGTCCCGTGGAAGACGTCACCGTGGTGGCCGTCACCAAGTCCGTTTCGGCCGAAGCCGCCGCGGCGCTCTTCGGTCTGGGCTGCACGTCCCTCGGAGAGAGCCGACCCCAGGAGCTCGAGCGCAAGGCGGGTTGGTTCGAAGCCCACGGGCTGGTCCCCCACTGGCACTTCATCGGGCCGCTCCAGCGCAACAAGGCGCGTAAGGTGGTCCGCATCGCGGACACGATCCATTCGGTCGATTCCGCGCGCCTCTTCGACACCCTCGAACGCGTCGCGCTCGAGGAGCAGCGCTTCCCCTCGCTGTTCCTCGAGGTCAAGCTCTCCGACGAGCCGACGAAGACCGGATTCTCCCCGGACGAGGTGCGGTCGCTCCTCGACGAGCGACCGCCCGGTCGCCTCCCGATCCTCGGGCTCATGGGGATCGCGCCGAGGCTCGAGGGCGCGCCACCCGAGGAGATCCAACGCGCCGCGGCCGAGACCTTCGAGCGCCTCGCCTCGCTCGCCGAGACCCTTCCTCGCTCACGCTTCCAACCGGGTGGCCCGCGCCTTTCGATGGGAATGAGCCGGGACTTCGAACTCGCCATTCGCGCCGGCGCGGACTTCGTTCGCATCGGCAGCGCGTTCTTCGAAGGCGTCGATCTCGCCTCCATGGCGCCGTCCCCGGAGTCGTCCACGTGAAGAGCGACGTCTGGAGACTCGAAGACGCGACCGGGAGAGCCTTCGAGCTCC
Organism: Planctomycetota bacterium; assembly: GCA_011053145.1. Lineage (GTDB taxonomy): Bacteria > Planctomycetota > UBA1135 > UBA1135 > DRLC01. The sequence goes on from DRLC01000183.1 coordinate 9,000, forward strand.
CCGAACACGGCAAGGTGGTCGTCGGTTCCTCCGCGGAGCGCGCCACGATCGTGATCGACGCCCCCGGAGTCGACGACGCCCATTGCGCGATCGGTCGCGCGCGCGACGGGTCGTTCGCGGTGAAGGACCTCGGTTCGGCCGCGGGCACGTTCATCGACGGTCGGCGCACGCAGGCGGGTCGGCTGGAGAACGGAACGAGGCTCACCCTGGGCTCCCAGGATCTCTGGGTGCTCGCCCCGGGCGAGGTTCGCGCCCCAGGCGAGACCGCCGGCAGCGCCGCTCGGCAACGCGATCCCTCCCTGCCCCGGCGCATCGGGGGTTTCCGGATCGAAGAGCGCCTCGGCCGCGGAGGGATGGGCGAGGTTTTCCTCGCGGTCCAGGAGAGCCTGCACCGGCCCGTCGCCCTCAAGGTGCTCTCCCCCGAATTCGCCGCCGACGTGGCCTTCGTCCACCGCTTCCAATCCGAGGCCCGCGCCGCCGCGGCGCTCTCGCACCCCAACGTGGTCGTGGTCTTCGACGTGGGCGAGGCCGACGGACACCACTTCCTCGCGATGGAGTACATGTCGGGAGGCAACCTCGAGGAGCGCATCGAGCGGGAGGGACGGCTCCCCTGGCGCGACGTGGTCGCGATCCTGCGCGACGCTGCCTCGGGCCTCGCGTTCGCCGAAGAGCGGGGCATCCTGCACCGCGACATCAAGCCCGCGAACTTGATGGTCTCCGCCTCCGGCGTCGTCAAGATCGCCGACCTCGGACTCGCGACCCAGGTGGAGCAGCAGAGCGCGGACGGCAAGACCTTCGGGACCCCCCACTTCATCTCGCCCGAACAGGCCCGGGGCGAGGCGGTCGACTGCCGCTCGGACCTCTATTCCCTCGGCGCCACGGCCTACCGACTCCTCACCGGCCGAACGCCGTTCCAGGGCCGCAGCGCCCGTGAGATCGTCCGGGCACGGTTCACCGAAGACCCGATCCCCCCGGCCGACCTCGTCCCCGGCGTACCCGAGCCGCTCTCCGAGCTATTGCTCTCGCTCCTCGCCCGCGACCCGGACGACCGCCCCGCATCCGCGCTCGCCCTCCTCGACGAACTCTCCGAGCTTCCCCTCGACGGCCAACCCGAGCGCCCCCGGCGCGCACTCCCGATCGCCACGCTCCTCCTCGTCGTCTTCGCGCTCGGAGGAGGAGCCTGGTGGTTCCTCGGACGCGGTCGAACCCGGGCCTCCGAGCCACGGGCCGCCGAGCTCGGCAGCCCGCCCGCTGCCACCACGGGTTCCGATCCCACCGACGATGCGAGCTTCTTCGGGGACGCGAGCGCCGGCCCGACGAACGACGAGGAGGCCGCACTGCGTCGCCGCGAACGGGAAGCCCGAGGCGCCTTCGAAGCGATCCCGTCCGGGTACTCCACCGAGGACCGCATCGATGCGTTGGCGGAGTTCGTCGACCGCTTTCCCGGGACGGACACCGCGGCGCAAGCCGCCCGGGAGCTCGACGAACTGCGCGCCGAGCGCACCTCGGCGGACCGCGCCAGCGAACGTCGCGCGCTCGAGATCGAGCGCACCCTCGACCGCATCGTGGAGGCCTCTGGATGGACCGGCGCCGACGCTTCCCCGGAAGGCCCCGTTCCCCTCGGCCCCGCGGTGGAACGCATCCGCGCCTATCAGGCGGGCACCGCCCTGATGACCGACCCCGACTTCCTCGCGGGACGCGCTCGGCGCATCGAGGCGATCGTCGCGGAGACGCTCGAGTTCGCGCACGCCCTCGCGGAGGACGCCGAGCGTCGGATCGCCGCGGGGGACTTCGACGGGGCCCTCGGCCCCCTCGAACGCCTGGCGCACGGCTTCGAACTCGGGGAACCCGCGCTCTCCGACCCCAGGGCGTTCGAGGAATTGCGTGCCCTCTCCGCCGCGGCCGCCGAGCGCATCGCAAACCTCGACGCCGAGCGCGAGGCTTGGCGCACCGAGCTCGTCCTCGCGGACCGACTCGACTTGGCCGCTGCCCTGGGATCGGCGAGTCCGTTCCCCGCCGAACTCGGCGCGCTACGTCCCGGGGCGACTGCGAAGCGCCTGCTCGGCCTCGCCCCCGCGCGCAGCGACACGGAACGCACGCGCCGAGCACACATCCTCTCCCGGCTCCAGAGTGCGCGCGCCGCACTCGACCTCCTCCCGGCGACCTTCTCCGCCGGGCTCTGGCGTCGCCGAACGGTGGCCGTCCCCGGTCCTCGCCGAGCGAGTTCCCGCGAGGTCGTCGGCGTGCGCGACGACGGCCTGCTCCTCGGTGCAGAGGGCAATGCCGAGTTCCTTCCCTTCGGGCGCTTCGCCTCCGATCCAGAAACGCTCGCGGCCCTGTTCCGCAATCGATTCTCCCGCCAGCTCACCCCGGCCGAAGCCGCCTCGGTCACCCGACTCCTGACCCTCGCGGGCGTCGCGCGTGTCCTCGCCACCACGGTCCCGTTCCTCGCCTCCGCGGACGGCGGCCTCTTCGGCCCGAAGGATCGCGAATCCATCGAGGAGTCCTTCGCCCCCGCGCGCAAGTGGGCGCTGCGACACGATCCCGAGGACACGGAGCAACGATCCGCCCTCGCGGAACTTGCCGAGGAGGAGGCCGCGGCACGCATCCTCGCCGAGGCGCTTCGCGCCGCCGCGGAGGAATCGTGGACCCAGGCCGCGGCCGACCTCGAGGATCTGCTCAGGGGGCATGGCGACGCTTGGATCGTCCTCGCCCTCTCCGACGGCACGGCGATCCCCGAGGACGCGGTGACCCGGGCGCACGACGCCTCGCCCGCCGGCGCATCGAACGACCACTAACCCGCCATGCCGACCCCGCCCCCTCCCCCGAGCCTCGACGACACCGTGCGCTCGGTGTGCTCCGCGCTCACCGACCACGACATTCCGTCGCCCGAGGTCCTGCTCTTCCTCGCCACCGGTGCGGAGACCTGGGCCGAGCACCTCGCCGACGGCCACGAGGTCGCGCTCGGCGAGATCGAAGGGATGCCGGAGCGCTGGCGCTCCGCGGTCCTGTACGCCGGGATGCGCGAGGGCGTTCGACTCTGGGCGATGGACGACCTGGGAGCGGACCCGAGCGCCGAGGCGGGGGCCCCGGCGTGGGCGAGCGCATTCCCCGTCTGGCTCGCCGCGGCCGCCGGTGCCTCGATCCTCGTCCACGGATCCGCCGGGACCTCGCTGGAACCCGCCACGGACCGGGAGGACGCTTCACCGATCGCGCCGGGGACGATCGTCGCGGTCTGCGACCACATGAACCTCTGCGGCCGCTCGCCCCTGACCGGACTCGGCGAGAGTCGGCTCGGCCCACTGTTTCCGGACATGGGGCGCCTCCACCACCTCGGTCTTGCCGACGCGGCGCGCGCGCGCGCCGAAGAACTCGGGCTCCCCTTCACGCGGGCGATCGCCGCCTGCACCCTGGGGCCCGCCCTCGAGACGCCGAGCGAACAGCGCATGCTCGCGCGCCTCGGCGCCGACGTCGCCGTCCAGGGACTCGCCGCGCCGCTCCTCGCCGCCGCGCACGCCGGCCTCTCCACGCTCGCCCTGGTTTGCGTCGCCGCGACCGCGCGGGCGCGCGCCGACGTGCAACCGCTCCTGGAACGCGCCGAGGAACTCGCCCCGGCCCTCGATCGATTGATCCTCGCCCTGTTGCCCGACTTTTCCCTCGCCGCCCGCGCGCTGTCCCCGGAGGACTACACATGACCGCCGAGCCCATCGCCGTCCTGGTCTCCGGCGGCGGCCGTTCCCTGGAGAACCTCGCCGAATGCATCGCCCGCGGCGAACTCGACGCGCGCATCGCGCTCGTGCTGGCCGACCGACCGGGAACGGGAGCCTTCGAGCGCGCGGAGCGCCTGGGGCTCTCGACGCACCTCGTCGACCGGCGTGCGTTCGATGGGGCTGCCGCGTTCTCTCGGGCCGTCTTCGGCGCCCTCGACGCGTCGGGCGCACGCCTCGCGTGCCTGGCCGGCTTCCTGCGCCTACTCCGGATCCCCCCCGCCTGGAGCGGGCGGGTCATCAACATCCACCCCTCGCTCCTGCCCGCCTACGGAGGCAAGGGGTTCTACGGGCACCACGTTCACGAAGCCGTGCTCGCGGCCGGAGAAAAGGAGAGCGGGTGCACGGTCCATTTCGTCGACGATCAGTTCGACCACGGCGAGCCGATCCTCCAGCGTCGGGTCCCGGTCCTTCCCGGGGACACCGCCGAGACCCTGGCGGCTCGCGTCTTCGAAGAGGAAAAGCGCGCCCTGCCCGAGGCGATTCGGCTCGTCCTGGCCGGGGAAGCCACCCTGGGCTGACCGACCACGGTTTCGGGACCCGCCCGTCCGATAGGGTCCCCATGGCCGGCTTCCTGACCCCACCGCCCCCGCGGCGGCTCGCCCTCTTCCTCGGACTCCTCCTCCTCACCGGACTCGGGGTGAGCTGGTACCACCGGGAGAATCCGTTCGCGGTCGGCGGCGTACTCGAGGAACCGCGCCCCTTCCCTCCGTTCCCCACCTGGGAATCGGGGTGGATCGGGAGCGACCCGCTGACGACCGCGGACCTCGAGGGTCGAGTCACGATCGTCGAGCTCTGGACCTTCGAATGCATCAACTGCATCCGATCCATGCCCTTCGTCCACGACCTGCATGGGGAGCTCGGCGATCGCGTACGCTGGATCAGCGTCCATTCCCCCGAGTTCGCCTCCGAACGCGATCCGGTGGCGCTCCGCGCAGCCATCGAACGCTATCGGATCCAGGACCCGGTCTTCGTCGACTCGACCCTCGAACTCTTCACCGCCCTCGACCCACCGGGCTGGCCGACCTTCTACGTCGTCGACGCCAGCGCCCGCATCCGCGGAATGTGGAGCGGCGAGATCCGACCGGGATCGAGGCGCGGAAAGGAGTTCGAAGAGTTCGTCCGTGCGATGCTGCGGGACGTGGAGGGCTGAGCGAGCGGCCTGGAGCCGCAATTCGTCTCCACGCTCCGGCCCGATCCGGCGCCTGACGGATCAGAGCGAACCGCGCGTGGGAGCTACCGCTCCAGGCACGAACGCCTCCGCAGCAGCCGGGACTCCCGGTGGCGGAGCTCCCGCTCCTCGCGCCCGCGGGACCCCCCGGGCAGCACGACGGCGGCGAGTTCGAGGGCGCGCCGACAGGTGACCAGGGCGTCGTCCGGACGCCCCAGGGCGTGCTCGGCGATCTTCGACGCCTCGATCGCAGCACGCAGCGCCAGCCGGTCGCGTTCCCCCTCGGCGAGGCGAACCTGCTCCCGGAACGCCGACTCGAATCGACCCAGCTTTGCGAGAAGGCGGGCGCGGAGGAAGCGCGCCTCGCGATCCTCGAGTCCCTCGCACAGAGCGAGGGCCCTCTCGAGCTCTCCGGCCTCCGCCACGAGCTTCGCGGCGCCGAACCGCCGCGGCTCCCCTGGGCCGGGGAGCGCGCCTCCGTCCGGTCGACTGCCGAGCAGCGCTCGTCCGAGGTGCGCGGTGAGGGTGACGAGGCTGAGGACGTCATCCTGGTTGTGCTGAAAGACCTCCTCGAGCCGGTGAGCCCGTCCTCCGAGGAAGTCCAACCAGGCTTCCGGCGCGAATCGCCCCGGAAGGTCGTGCGGGCGAACGACGCCGCACAGCTCCCGCTCCATCGTCTGCAGCCGGGTGTCCTCGAAGCACCCTCCGTACAAGCGGCGCAGCGGGTGGTAGAGATCGAGGTGGCCGCGGTCCTCGAACGGCGGCGCCACGGCGTGCATGCGCATCTTGTCCTCGAGCCGGTGGCGGTCGAAGGACTTGCCGAAGAAGCTCACCACGCAGTCCGCGGCGGCGACCCGCGCCGCGACGTCGGCGAGCATCGCACTCTCCTGCTCCGGTCCTTCCAAGAACCCCTGCCAGAGGACGAACGTGTCGGCCTCGAAGGTGCCGAGCGCGACGAGGAACGAGGTCGTGCCCGCCCCGCCGGAAAGCCCCGTGGTCTCCACGTCGAGGTAGATCGCGCGCCGGGCATCGAACGCCGCGAGCCCGGGGTCCCGCGCGAGGATCGCGGTGTCCGCGGGCACGATCGCGAACGCGTCCGCGAGGGACCCCTCGCCGTGCAGGTGCGTGGCCGGGAACCGGCGCGTGCGCGCGAGGAATCCACCGCGTTCGTTCGAGTGCCGCTCGAGCCCTTCGGGAAGCCCCGCGCGGCGCGCCCCGGCGCCCGACCCTTCCGCGCTGCGCTCCGCGGCTCCCCGGGCCGTTCGCGCTTCCATCTTCTTGCGGAGCCAAACGGGCAGGGCGGCGTGCCGCTCGCGTTCGGGTATGCCCTGCCGGCCGCGCTCTCCGCGCGACGCGCCCTTGCCCTCGCGGCGCAATCGCGCGAGACGGTCGGTGAGGGACTCGTTCACGGAACCCCCTCTGGAAGCTCGGGAGCCGGGGAGAGTTCGGGCGGGCAGGGAACGAGCCGGGCCCCCTCCACGAGGTCGCGCAGCACCGCCTCCGCGGTCTCCTTGCCGAGCGCCCCGACTTCCTCGGGCGGGCCGAGGCACGCGGGGCAACCCGCGTCGCAGGCGCAGGCGAGGAGCACGTCGAGCGCCGCTCGGGCGACCTCCATGTGTTCCTCGAAGAGGGCGCCGCCGAGCCCGACACTGCCCGGTACGCGATCGAAGAGATAGATCGCGGGGGCCCCGAAGTGTCCGGAACGGGTTTCGGTCGAGATGCCGAGGTCGGAACTCTGGCAGCGCAGGAAGAGCGGTGCGACACGCCGCAGGAGCCGGCCGACCCCGCCCCAAGCAGCGGCCCGGTTTCCGCGCGTCAGCCCGAGTTCCGCCGCCCACCATTCGGAAAGGCTCAGCACGAAGGCCTCCGTATCGAGCTCCTCGGGCGGTAGGTGGATGTCCTCGGCGCCGACGTTCTCCCGCGTGTAGAAGCGGATCTTCTTGTAGAGCGTTGCGACGGTCGTCACGTGCACCTCACCGCGCCACGCGGCCCAGGTCTCATGCTCCACGGGACGCTCTTCGCTCGCCGTCGCCATCGCGGCGCGCCGGGCCCGCTTCTCCTCGAGACGCAGGACGCGCACCTCGGTGTCGGTTTCCGCTTCGGTGAAGTAGTCGTTCACGACGCGGCGCGCATAGGCGCGGCGGTTCTCGTAGTCGAAGCGCTCGACCTGGAAGACCTCCCCTTCGACCTGATAGATCGCCCCCTCATACACGCTCGTGATCGAGGACTCCCGGTCCATCTCTCCGATCGCCTTGCCCTCCTCGTCCAGGACCAGGACGTTGTCGGGCTCGTTCCCGGCGAGGGAGACGTCCTGGGCAGGATAGGCATCGGCCGCCCAGAACCAGCGCATCCCCGAGGGGGCTTCACGACGCACCAGAAGACCCGATTCCTCGGCGAGATAATCCAGGATCCCCGCCACATGGGGCGAGTCCCCGAACCCCCGGACACGTTCGACGGCCCGCCCGTCCTCCTCCCGCACGACGGCTTCGAACGGCAGTTCGAAGGCCGCGCACTTGAGCTGCTCCGAGAGCAGCACCAGGTTGTCAGGATCCAGCTCGATGCGTTCCTTGGGCGCGGCGAACAGGTGCTCGGGGTGATGTGCGAGGTATTGGTCGACCGGATCCGCCCGCGCCACCAAGACCCCGAGGGAGGAGCGCCCGCGTCGCCCCACGCGGCCGACGCGCTGCCAGAAGCTGGCCTGGTTCCCGGGGTAGCCCACGAGCACGCAGACGTCGAGCGAACCGATGTCGATGCCCAACTCGAGCGCGTTCGTCGTGACCACGACCTTGACCTTGCCCTCCTTGAGCCCGTCCTCGATCTCGCGCCTGAGGAGCGGCAGGTATCCGCCCCGATACCCGCGGATCTCCTCCGGACGCAGCCCCAGCGAGGGGGCTGCCTCCTTCAGGTAGCGGGTCAGCACCTCGACGGCGATGCGCCGGTTGCAGAAGAAGATCGTCTGGTGGGCCGGCCCCGCGAGCCGCGGCGCGATCCGCCGCACCTCTTCGAGCGCGTTCGCACGCAGGCCGGCCACCGGGTTCACGATCGGCGGATCGAAGACGGCGAAGTGGCGCTTCCCGTGGGGGGATGCGTCCTCGTCGATCACGCTCACGGGCCGACCGATCAACCGCTCCCCGTGCTGGGCGGGGTCGCGCACGGTGGCGGACGAAAGCAGGAAACGAGGGTCCGAACCGTAGTGACGGGCGATCCGCACGAGTCGGCGCAACACGTTCGCAACGCTCGAACCGAACACGCCGGAGAGGGTGTGCACCTCGTCGATCACGATCGTGCGCAGATCGCGGAAGAGTTCCGACCACTTGCCGTGGTTGGGCAGGATCCCCGCGTGCAGCATCCACGGGTTCGTGAGGACCACATGCCCGCGGTCCCGCAGGGTCCTGCGCACCGACGGCGGCGTGTCGCCGTCGTAGGTGAAGGAGTGCCAGGGACGCTCCAGGTCTCGGATCCAACCGTTGAGGCTCTTCGACTGATCCTGGGAAAGGGCCTTGGTCGGGAACATCCACAGGGAACGGGCGGCGCCGTCGCTCTCGAGCAGCGCGTGCAGCACCGGGAGCGTGTACGCGAGCGTCTTCCCCGAGGCAGTGGGGGTCGCGATCAGGACGTCCTCCCCGGCCAGGGCCGCCTCCACGGCGCGCGCCTGGTGCTCGTGGAGGGACTCGACGCCCCGCCTTGCGAGCAGTTCGCCGAGCTCGGGTCGCAGGCCGCGTGGCAGCGCACACGCCCGGCCGGCCCTTGCCGGCTCGGTGTGCCAGGCCGTGAAACGCGGCCCGAGCTCCGGATCGGCGCGGAGCTCGCGCACGAGCGCATCGATCGACGCGGCCTGGGAGCGTGCCCGACGGCGCCCCCCCCGCTTCGGATCGCCTTCCCTGTGCGCCTTGCCCGTGTTCATCCTGCACCTCGCGACCGGAACGTGCCCCGGGCGGGCTTCGCCCTAGCGGCAAGTTCGGGATTCGTTCGGGTCAGTCTAGGGAGCCCGCCGGCCCACCGCAAGCCGACGCGGGCGCGGCCTCACCAGGGTCGGGGCATCGACCAGAACCCGCGCCCGCCTTCTTGGAGCGCGGGGCGGCGCGGCCGGATCTCCAGCGCGGTCTTCATCCCGCTCTGGAATAGGCCGGCCTGGACCTCCGCCCGACCCAGCAACCCACTGAGGTCCCAGGTCGACGGTCCGACCGGCGGGAGCAAGATCGCGAGGCGCCCGTCCTCGAGCCACCCGATCGGAGGATCTCCGCCGAGTTCCTCGAGCAGTTCACCGGCCCGGCGCACGAGGGCCTCGGCGGGCACGCGCTCGTCCCCGAGCACGAGCAACGCCACGTCACAATCCCTCCTCTTCTCCGCCACGAGGCGGCCGAAGTCCTCGATCGAACGAATGGCGGCGCCCGGATGGGCGACCGCGATCACCCCTGCCCCGGCGGGGCCATGGGATCGGAAAGCCATGGTGCGAGTCTCCTCGGTGGAACCGTATGCCGCCCCCCGGCCCCCTCTCGAAGGGCGCGGAGCGCGGGGCCTGATTTCAGTCCTCCGAACCGAGAATACGCCACTTCCCCAGGGCCGCAAGGTCGCCCGTGGCGCAAACCGTCGCGGAATTCAATCCCGTGGCAGACGCTCCCCGTGGGGACCCAGGAGGACCACTTCACCGATGTCGAGCCCCCGCAGGTCGTTCTCGATCTCGGCGCGGTCCCCCACGACGAGCACCACGAGGCGATCCGGGTGGATCAGGCGGTGCGCGAGGGCGTCCAGCGTGGCGGCATCCATCGATTCGAGCCACGCGAGGCGGCGTTCGGGATAGTCCTCGGGAAGACCGAGCCCCCCGATCGCCCCCAGAAAGGCGAGACGGGCGCTCCCCGACTCGTAGGCTCGCTGGAGGGAGAGGGAGATCGCCTGGCGCGCGAAATCCGCCTCCTCGGGCTGGATCCCGTCGAGGATCCCCCGCACTTCGCGGAGGGCTTCGACCAGCGCCGGGGCGGTGACCGCGGTCTGCACCGCGGTCGACACGACGAAGTACCCGCCGGTTCGACTGCCGACGAACGCGCTCCGGGCTCCGTACGTGTAGCCCTTGTCCTCGCGCAGGTTCAGGTTGATCCGGCTCGTGAAGCTGCCGCCGAGGACGTAATTCATCGCATACGCGCCGAACCAGTCGTCGTCCCTCCGGGAGATGCCGCCGTGCCCGATGCGCAGTTCGGACTGTTCGGCACCGGGCTTGTCGACGAGGCAGATCGTGAGCGGGCCTTCGCGCTCGATGGCCCGCAGGGTCGCGGGACTGCGCTCCGTCGAGGAGGGACTTTCGAGCCAGGCCTCGCCGAGGGAGGCGCACAGGGCGCTCGCCGCCGCTGCGTCGAGATCGCCGACGATGGAGAGGTGAGAGCGCGCGGGAACCAGCGCTTCGTTCCAGAACGCGCGCACGTCGTCGACGGTCAGGGCCTCGAGCGTCTCGGGCGTACCGAGCCGAGGAGCGCCCGCGACACCGCTCCCGAAGAGCAGGCGCGCGAACACCTCGGAAGCGATCGCCCGCGGCCGATCCACCTGGGTCTCGATGTCGAGGAGCTGCTGGCGGCGAATGCGCTCGAAGTCCTCTTCCGCGAAGCGGGGGCTCGTGACGAGGTCGGAGAGCAGCTCCATGGCCTCCTCGCGATGCTCGTTCAAAACGCTCATCCCGAGCACGATCTCGTCGTCGGTGGAGCCGACCGAGAAGGTCGCCCCCATCCCGTCGAGGGTGTCCGTCCACTGGAGCCCGGAGAGCTTCTCGGTGCCCTCGTTCAGCATCCGCGCGGTCAACTCCGCGAGCCCGAGGTTCGCGGGGGTTTCGAACAGCCGCCCCGCCGGAACCGCGAGGGAGATCCAGGTGAGCGGAATCGAGTCGAAGGCGGTGCCGTAGACCGGGAGGCCGTTCGCGAGGGTTGCACGCCAGACCTCGGGGGAGTGGAACGGCCGCTGCGGGCCGGGGGCGGGCTGCACACTGCGATCGAGGCCGTCCTCATCCGCCGCGACCCCCGCCGTCGCCCCAGCGGCGAGCTCGGGATGGCCGACGGGGACCACCGAGATCACCAGGTGCGGGCGCCCCGAGAGGTAACGGCGCGCCGCCTCCTGGATCGCATCGGCGCTGACCGCCTCGATCGCGGCGATCTCCTCGCCGACGCGGTCCGGGTCCCCGAAGAAACAGTTGTCCCTGGCGAGGCGGTTCGTCCGGGCCCCGACCGTCTCGAGGCCGCGCACGATGTCCCCGATGCGGCGGGTCTTGAGGCGCTCGACCCGCGCGGGGTCGATGCCCCTCTCGGCCAATGCATCGATCAATTCCCCGACGCGCTCTTCGAGCCGGTCGAGGGTCACGCCGGGGCGCGGGCGCACGTTGATCGTCAGATACCCCGCGCGTTCCGAGGCCTGATTCGAGATCGTGACACTGCTCGCGATCTCCTCCTGTTCCATGAGAACGTGGTCCAGGATCGAAGAGCGGTTCGCGGAGAGCACGTCCGAGAGCAGGTTCACGGTCGCCTCCTGCTCGTTGCCCATCGCGACCGTCGGCCAGACCATCGTGACCTGCGGAAGCTGCACGCGATCCTCCATCACCACCCGCCGATCCGCATCGAGGTGGGCGTCTCGAACCGGAGGCTTCTCGACTTCCGGTCCCCGCGGAATCGGCCCGAAATAGCGCTCGACCATCGCCAGCGCCTCGTCGGGATCGAAGTCTCCGCCGATCGCGATCGTCGCGTTGTTCGGTCCATACCATCGGTGGAAGAACCCGCTCACGTCCTCGAGACTGGCCTGGGCCAGGTCCTCCATCGAACCGATCGTCGGCCAGCTGTACGGGTGATCCGCCGGGAAGAGGTTCTTCAGGAGCACCTCTCGAACCAGGCCGTACGGCCGGTTCTCGTAGCTCTGCCGCCGCTCGTTGCGCACGACGTCCCGTTGGTTGTCGAGCTTCTCCTGTGTCATCGCCGGCAGCAGGAACCCCATGCGGTCCGACTCCAGCCAGAGCGCCAGCTCGAGCTGGTTCGCCGGCAGGATTTCGAAGTAGTTCGTGCGATCCTGCGTCGTGCTCCCGTTCAGCGTTCCGCCGGCCTCCTGGATCAGCCGGAAGTGGTCGTTGTCGCCGACGTGCTGCGAGCCCTGGAAGAGCATGTGCTCGAACAGGTGCGCGAACCCGGAGCGCCCGGGGACCTCGCGCGAGCTCCCCACGTGGTAGTAGACGTAGACCGCGACGACCGGGCTGGAGTGATCCTCGTGCAGGATCACCTGGAGACCGTTCGCGAGGACGTGCTTCTCGTGGGGCAGGAAGGAGTCTTGGGGGGACATCGTCGGGGCGCTCTGGAGGGCCGGACCACAGAGGGTGAGGAGGGCGAGTACGAAGCTCATGGGGGTCACCTGTTTCGAGGAAGGCGAACAGCCTACGGCTTCCGGGCCGAGGGACGAGGGGCCACCCCCCTAGAACTCCCCGGCCGCGGGAAAACTCGGTCCCTTTCCTACTCGAAGAGCCCGCGAAGGGCATCGAGCAGGTCTTCGCCCCAGGCTTCGCGGTGCTTGGCAAGCTGCTCGGGATCGACCCGCGCCGCGAGATCCCCCTCGAGGCAGATCAGGTTGCCCTCTTCGTCGCGGCCCAGGGTGAAGGCGACCGCCGGGAGGCCGGGCTGCGTCTCGAGGGAGACCTCGATCCGATCCCGCAGGCTGGGCGCCTCCCCGGGATCCAACCAGTGTTCGGCGCGCAGCGCGAGGAGCGTGAAGAGGGAATTGCGAAACCCCTTCGGCGCGACGAAACGCGTGGTTCCGACGAACCAGTCCCTGTCGTTCGGGTGGCGGTAGACGAGGACCCTGTCCTCCGCGACGAGGTGAACCGAACGCACGTCCTCGGGCCGCACGCGGTGGATGCGGCGGGACCGAAAACTCTCAGGGGCCAGGTCGAAGAGCTCGACGACGCTGCGATCGAGGAGCGCGGGCACGTTGTCGCCGAAGCGCAGGAACAGCGACCCCTCGATCCCGAGTTCGCGGTCGGTGTGGCTCACGCCGATCCTTCCGCCGAAGCGCATCCCCTCGCGGGTCGTGACGGTCAGCGAGCGCGGAGGGTCGGAGTCGGCGAAGGTGACCCCGTCCGGAAACTCGAGTTCGGTCCGTTCCAGGGCCGAGAGCACGTCCTCCACCGGCCCGGACTCGGCGGGGAAGAAGACCTCGGGGTCCGCCCCCTTCGCGGAGGGGACCCCCACCTTCCATGCTCCGCGACCGCGGCCGTCCTCCGCGCGTTCGAGGACCAGCCCCCCTTCCCCGTTCGCGAGGACGACCCGTGCGATCGACTCGCGCTTCGCCCGCACGAGGAACGCGTCGTAGAAGTCCTCCACCGGGCGGATCAAGAGCGCGACATCCTCCCCGTCCACCTCGAACACATGGGGAAGCCCGACGCGCCGGCAGTACCACGTATCCGGGGCCGCCTCGCGAGGCCCCACGATCGGAGGGACGCCGAAGGCCAGGGTCTCCTCGGTCCCGTTGCGCGACACGAGGTGGATCGTGAACGCCGGGGGATCGAGCCCGTAGACCGAAAGGTCCTCGGGGTGGTCGTCCCGAAAGCGATCGACGCGCAGGCTGGCGGCACCGGTCGCGAGCAGGCCCATCCCGTTCGGGTCCAGGCTCACGACACGCTCGCCTCGCGTGCGCCACCCCGCACCGGTCTCTTCCGCATCGAGGAAGAGATCGATCTCCCCCCCGCGATCCGCGACGAAGGCCGTGCCCGCGCGCCGCAGTGCGACCACGTCCTGACCGAGCATCGTCGTCGTCCGTCGACTGCGGTAATCCTCCGGGCTGCGCTCGAGCAGGTTCGCGATCGCGCGTGTGGCGAGTTGCACCTCGCCCGCCTCCTCCGCCCCCTCGCTCACCTGCACGAAGACCCGGTCGGGATCGAGGTCGACCCCCCCGATCGCGACTCGCCAGGTGCGCTCCCCCTCCGGAGCCTGCTCCACCAACTCCAACACCGCCCGCGGCGGAGCGAGGGACGCATCGTCGAGGCCCACTCCGTCCGCGCTCGTGACCGTCGCCGTCGCGACCGTGCGCAGGATCGCGCGGGCCACGCCATCCTCGGCCGGGTACGCGACCGGGTCGGTCAGGAACCAGCTCCCCACCGCGTCGCGTTCGAGCCGCACTTGGACCGCGCGGGCCAGGGAATCGATCCGGATCGTCGAAACGCGATCGGGCGCGAGCCCCGGCAGGAGCGGACGCACGTCGGGAACCCGCCCGACGCCCGCCGCCTCTTCCCGCATGCGGATGCGGGCCAGGAACGCGAGCCCACCGACGAGGACGGCGAGCAGGGCGAGATTGCGCCAGCGCATGGTCGCTCAGCTCCTCCTTCGCACGACGAGTCCAAGCCCGGTGAGGGCGCAGAGGAGCGGAAGGACCAGATAGAGTCCGAGGCTCAGACGGTGAAGGGCATCGGAGCGCGCGAGATCCAGGCGACTCTCCGGGCGGGGCAGCGGGCTGACCCGAATCCGCCAGTGACGGTCCGCGTCCATCGTGTTGAAGGCGTTCAGCAGGAAGTCGCGGTTCGTTTGGATGAGCCCGTTCGAGAGGAATCCAGAGGAAGCGATCCCGAGGACATGGCCGCGGCGGATTTCCCCGTTCGCCAGGGTCTCGCCGCTCGGGAGCTGCGCCTCCATGATCAGGGCTTTGCGCCCGGTACTCTCGTTCCGCGAGCGGCGGAAATCATACTGCCCCTTGCCGACGGGTCGGTCGAGCCAGGCGCGATTCGAGGAAGTCACGATTTCGAGCAGCGGCGCTCCGCCGTCGAGTCCGCCGCGACGAAGCGCGGGCGTCAACAGGAAGTCGAGACGGCGGCCGCGCTCGCGCAGCGGAGCGGTCAGCGGGCTGCTCGCGGATAGCCCCTCGTTCGTGATGTTCAGGAGGGCGCAGCGGTAGTCGCCTTCGACGTCCTCACCACCGGCGCCGCGCAGCGGCTCGCAGACGACGCCCGGCTCGGGGATCATGCCGTAACTGCGCAAGAGGTCCCCGACTCCCCCCTCCTGCCCTGACTCGAGCGCGGCCCCGTCGGGGGCGGCGATCAAGCGCCCCCCCGCCGCGACCCAATCGCGAATGCGCTCCAGGGTGCCCTCCGGAAAGGGCTGAGTCGGTCCGATCGCGGCCAACACCGAACAGTCCTCGGGAACGTCGGGAGTCTTCGAAGGATCCCACGGCTCCACCTCGAACCCGTCGGCTTCGAGCGCTTCCACGAGCCCGGAGAGGTCGGTGTTCTCGGTCCCCTCGAGCGAAGGCTCCCCGGACCCCGCGGTGAAGTAGACCTTCGGGCTCGTCTCGCTCGACACCTTCAACAGTGAAGTCGCGAGCACCTCGACGCCTCGGAAGCTCGAGAGACGCGCCGGGGTGAAGGATCCCGCCCGCCAGGTCGGACCGATCGCGCCGTGGATCCCCTCGCCCTCCAGGTACTTGGCGCCCTCGAAGGTCGGGTTCCCCCAGTCCACCACCGCGATCTCCCCGTACAGCTCCGCGCGCGCCTTGCGGGACCCGCTGGCGGTCGAGAAGAGGACGAAGTTCACACCGCTCACGCCGAGTTCCTTCTGACGCACCTGCGTCTCCTCGACATCGCGCGGGTCGTGTACGCGCACGTCGATCCGGTCCCGGTTCGACTCCATCGCGACCCGCGCAACCTCGAGGAAACGGGCCGTGACCTGATTCGAGATCGTTGCGTACGGATCGAGCAGCGGTCGGTAGAAGACGTCGATCACGATCGGCTCGGGGAGTTCCTCGATCAGATCGATCACGGCCGGATCGAGCGTGTTGCGACCGGAGAGCGAGAAATCGTGACGCCAATACTTCCAATCGGCGAGGTCGATCAGGAGCACCGCCGCACCGACGGCTAGCAGCGCTCCCGCGAGGCTGCGCACCCAGAGGGAAAGGCGGCTGAACGCTCCCCAGCCGCCCCGGCTCTCCGCGCTCATCGCGCCCACCTCTTGGACTCGAGGAGCCGAACGGCGAGGAACACGACGAGCCCGATCCAGGCCGCGTAGAAGACCAGGTGCGCCGAATCGATGGCTCCGGTCAAGAACGACCCCTGGAAGTGCGCCTGCACATCGATCTTGTCGCGCACCCACTCCGCTCCCTCGCGCCACGGTCCGCGCACGAATCCGGTTGCGAGAGGCAGGACGAGAAGGAGCAGGTTCGCCAGGATCGCGAGGAAGGCCGCGAACAGTGGGGTCGCCGATGCCGCGCTCGCGACGAGCCCGATTCCGCTGAAGAGCGTCGCGACGAACGCCACGCCGAGCCACTGGGTCGCGACCTGTCCCCAATCGGGAGGCGCTCCGAGGAACTGGCAGAGGAGCGCGTACAGCGGCACGCTCGTCCAGGCGACGACCAAGAAAACGGTCGAGGCGACGAGCTTGCCGAGCACGACCGCCGCGTCCGTGACCGGAGCGGTGAGCAGGAACTCGAGCATTCCGCTGCGGCCTTCTTCACTGATCATCCGCATCGTGAGGAGCGGAGCCAGAAAGCTGAGCAGGAACCAGAGCGGACCTTGGTGCATCGCGGACAGCGCGAGGTTCACCTCTCCTCCCGACGCCTGCAACATCGTCAGGAAGAAGAAGCCGTTGTAGAGCAGGGTCGCCGCGAGCAAGAACCAAGAGACCGGCGAGAAGTAGAGCCCGGCGAGTTCCCTGCGCAGGATGATCGTGAATCCCTTCATCGCACCGAATCAGGTCGCGGGAGGCGGCGGGGGCTGGAACGGGTTGAGGGTCGGAGCAGGCCCGGGAGCCTGGGGCGCGACCGACTCCCCGGCGACGGGAAGTTCGAGCTGCACACTCTCCTGTGGGCTGGCGGGCGTCTCCACGGGGACGGGCTCCCCACCCGGCTCGCCCTCGAGCGGGTCGAGATCGAGCGCAAGGCGCAGAAAGAGCTGCTCCAGGGTCGGGCGCTGCCACGAGAGCTCTCGGATCGCCCATCCGCGCTGGGCCGCGAGGGCGCCCACGTCCTCGCGCACGTCCCCGTCCGCGTCGATCCGGAAGCCGCGATGGATCCCAGCTGTTCCTTCCTCTCGCACGCTCCGGACTCCGGGCAGCTGGAGCAGCAATCGCTGCGCTTCGAGCGGATCGCCGACCACCGCTTCGAAGCGAACGTGAGAGCGACCGCCGAGGGCCTCGACCAGCTCCTGGTTCGTCCCGTCCGCGACGATCCGGCCGCGGTGCAACACGATCACGCGCGGAGCCACCGCTTCGACTTCGGGGAGGATGTGGGAGGAGAGCAGGACCGTTCGATCCGCCGCCAGTTCACCGAGGAGTTTTCTCACTTCGATCCGCTGCAGCGGATCGAGCCCGCTCGTGGGTTCGTCGAGCAGCAGCACCTCCGGATCGGGGAGCAGCGCCACCGCGAGCCCGATCCGTTGGCGCTGGCCCTTCGAGAGACGCCCGATGATGCTGCGCGAACGCTCGCCCATTCCGACGCGCTCGAGGACCTCACCGGCCCGGCGGCGCGCCTCGCGACGTGAGAGGCCGTGGAGCCGGCCCTGGAAGAGCAGCATCTCCTCGACCCGGTGGTCGCGGTAGAGCGGAACGGCCTCCGGCAGGTATCCGATCCGGCGCCGGACCTCCATCGACTCGGTGAGGACGTCGTGGCCCGCGACCACCACGCGGCCCCGGGTGGCCGGCAGGAATCCCGCGAGGATGCGCAGGGTGGTCGACTTGCCGGCTCCGTTGGGGCCGAGGAACCCGACGACCTCCCCCGCGCCGATCTCGAAGTCGATCCCATCGACCGCGGTCAGCGAGCCGAAGCGTCGGATCAGGTTCTGGACGAGGATCATGCGGCTCGGGGGAATGCGGCTCGGGGGAAGAGGGACCTTCGGGGGCGGAAAGGTACCCGCACGGCTCCGGGACGCCGAGCCCATTCTGGGGCCGGTGGAAGCGGGGGCCACCCCTTCGTTCCGGGGCTCGGGGTTTAGCGCCGCGCGGTTCCCCGGTCACCGTCGTTCGCCCGAGGGATCTCCACCTGCTGGAGAAAAGGAGAGGCCGGACCCCTGCCCGGAAGGGGCGGAGGCCCGGCCGCTCCACGCGGGAGATGCTCCGATCAGGTCTTCACTTCGAAGTCCGCGTCCACGGGCTCGTCCCCGCCGGCATCCTGGCCGGCCGTCGCGCCCGCCGGATCCGCTCCGCCCGCATCGGGAGCCGGCGCGGCCTCCTCTTGCTTGGCCTTGTAGACGACCTCGCCGAGCTTCTGCGCCGCCTTGGCGAACTCGGCCTGGGCCGCCTCGAGGGCCGCCTTGTCCTCGCCCTCCATGGCCTTCTTCAGGGCCTCCTTGGCCTTCTCGATCCCGGCCTTGTCCTCGTCGGACAGCTTGTCGCCGTGCTCGGCGAGTTGCTTGTCCGTCTCGTGCAGGAGCGCCTCGGTCTGGTTCTTGAGGTCGACGAGCTCACGCCGCGCCTTGTCCTCGTCGGCGTGAGCCTCTGCCTCCTTGCGCATCTTCTCGATCTCCTCCTCGCTGAGTCCGGAGGATGCTTCGATGCGGATCGCCTGCTCCTTGCCGGTCCCCTTGTCGACCGCCTTCACGTTCAGGATGCCGTTGGCATCGAGGTCGAAGGTCACTTCGATCTGGGGCATCCCGCGGGGGGCCGGAGCGATCCCGTCGAGGTGGAACTTGCCGAGGGTGCGGTTGTCCTTCGCGAACTCGCGCTCGCCCTGCAAGACGTGGATCTCGACCGACGGCTGGTTGTCGGACGCCGTCGAGAAGATCTGCGACTTGGACGTCGGGATCGTCGTGTTGCGCTCGATGAGACGGCTCGTGACACCGCCCAGGGTTTCGATGCCGAGCGACAGGGGCGTGACGTCCAGGAGGACGACATCCGAGACGTCGCCGGCCAGGATCGCTCCCTGGATCGCGGCGCCGAGGGACACCACCTCGTCGGGGTTGACGGTGCGGTTCGGCTCCCGGCCGAAGATCTTCTTCACGTGCTCCTGCACGGCCAGGATCCGGGTCGAGCCGCCGACGAGCAGGACCTCGTCGATGTCCGATGCCTTGAGGTTCGCGTCCTTCAGGGCCTTCTCGCAGGGGCCGGTCGTGCGCTCGATCAGAGGGCTCGCGAGCTGTTCGAACTTGGCGCGCGTGATCGTCTTCTGCAAGTGCTTCGGCCCGGAGGCGTCGGCCGTGATGAACGGCAGGTTGATGTCGGTCTGGGTCGCGCTCGAGAGCTCGCACTTCGCCTTCTCGCAGGCCTCGCGCAGGCGCTGGAGCGCCATCGCATCGGCGCGGATGTCGATGCCGGTCTCCGACTTGAACTCCTCCGCGACATAGTCGATCAGCGCCTCGTCGAAGTCGTCCCCGCCGAGGTGCGTGTCGCCGTTCGTGGAGAGGACCTCGAAGACGCCGTCGCCGATATCCAGGATGGAGATATCGAAGGTGCCGCCGCCGAGGTCGTAGACCGCGACCTTGCCTCCCTTCTTCTTGTCGAGCCCGTAGGCCAGTGCGGACGCGGTCGGCTCGTTGATGATGCGCACGACCTCGAGGCCCGCGATCGTCCCGGCGTCCTTGGTCGCCTGGCGTTGGGCATCGTTGAAGTACGCGGGAACGGTGATCACCGCCTTCTCGACCTTCTCACCGAGATAGGCTTCCGCGGCTTCCTTGAGGCTGCCGAGGACCATCGCACTGATCTCGGGCGGCGTGAACTGCTTGCCGTCCACCTCGACCTTGACGAGGTCTTCGGGTCCGCCGACGAGCTTGTAGGGCACGCCCTTCTCCTCCTCGGCGACTTCGGCGTGGCGGCGCCCCATGAACCGCTTGATCGAGAAGATCGTGCGACTCGGGTTCGTGACGGCCTGGCGCCGGGCCGGCGCGCCGACGAGGCGGCTGCCGTCCTTCTGAAACGCGACGACCGACGGGGTCGTCCGTGCTCCTTCGTGGTTGGGAATGACCTGGGGCTCGCCCCCCTCCATGACGGACACCACGGAGTTCGTGGTCCCGAGGTCGATTCCGATGATCTTCTGTTTGCTCATGTTTCTCCTTGGGCGGCCCCACACCCGTGGGGCTCGCCCCGGGCCCAGAACAAACCCCGTGCCAAGGGTCCGCCGGGTCCCAGGGCCTCGGAAACAGGCCCCCCGGGGCACTCGGAGGCGGCAAGCCTGCACAACTGACAGTCCCGTGAGGTGTCCTGCCAGCGTGGCAGCCACGCCGGGAATCAGCGGATCCCGTATTCCTTGAGCTTGCGGTAGAGAGTGCGCTCCCCGACCCCGGTCAGCTTCGCGGCCCTCTGCCGATTGCCCTCGGCGAGGGCGAGGTTGGCCTCGATCAGGTCGCGTTCGACCTCCTGGAGCGTGCGGCCGGCAAGTTCGTAGCCCCCCGCGTTCGCCCGCCGCTCGCCGCCCGCGCTCCGGATGTGCTCGGGCACGTCGTCCAGGTCGAGGAGCTGGCCCGAGGTCAGAACGACCATGTTCTCGATCGCGTTGCGCAACTCGCGAACATTCCCGGGCCAGTCGTAGCGGACGAGAGCGGCCCGCGCCTCGGGGGTGATGCCGGTGACATCCCGCCCGTGCTCCTCCGCGAGGGTGTGGATGAAATGGTCGATGAGCAGGGGCACGTCCCCGCTGCGCTCCCGGAGCGGAGGTAGCTCGATCGTCACGACCTGGAGGCGGAACAGGAGGTC
The DNA here is from genome assembly GCA_011053145.1 of Planctomycetota bacterium. GTDB lineage: Bacteria > Planctomycetota > UBA1135 > UBA1135 > DRLC01. Next base: position 29,555 of record DRLC01000183.1, read on the forward strand.
CTCCCGGAACTTGCCCTCCTCCACCCGTTCGCGCAGGGGTTGGTTCGTCGCGGCCACCAGACGGATGTCGACGGGCCGAACCTGACTTCCCCCCACCGGCTGGACCTCGCGGGTCTCGAGAACGCGCAGCAGCTTCGCCTGGGTCTCGAGGGGCATGTCCCCCACCTCGTCGAGGAACAACGTGCCACCGTCGGCGTGGACGATCATCCCCTCCTTCGCTCCGACGGCACCGGTGAAGGCCCCCTTGACGTGGCCGAACAACTCGGACTCGATCAGCCCCTGGCTCAGCGCAGCGCAGTTCACGGCCACGAACGGCTTCTTGCTGCGGGGCGAGTTCGTGTGGATCGCCCGGGCGACGAGCTCCTTCCCCGTCCCGCTCTCCCCGAGCACGAGCACCGTCGCGTTCGTGCGCGACACCTGCTGGAGGATGTCGAACACGCGCTGCATCGGAACGGAATGACCGACGAGCCCCTCGAAGCCGTAGCGCTTGTCGAGCTGGCGACGCAGTTCCCGGTTCGTGCGGCGCAGCTCCGCCGCCTCGAGGGCGCGCGCCAGACGCGTCCTGAGTTCCTGGATGTTGACCGGCTTGGTCAAGTAGTCGGAAGCTCCGCGACGCATCGCATCGACGGCGGTTTCGACCGAGGCGTGACCGGTGATCAGGAGAACGATCGCCTGGGGCTGCAGCCGAGATGCCTCGGTCAGAACACTCATCCCGTCGCCGTCGCGCATCACGAGGTCGGTGAGGATCGCATCGAAGGTGTGCTCCTCCATCAATGCGACGGCCTCGCGCCCCGAGTGAGCCACACGACAGTGCATGTCGTCGATCTCCAGCCCGTCCGCGAGCGCCTCCGCATGGGAAGCATCGTCGTCGACGATCAGCACGCGCACGGAGCCCCCGGTCGGCTGGGTCTCGTCTCCACCGTTCATTCCGTGTCCTCCTCCGCATCGCTGCGCACGCCGGTCAACTCGACCGCGAGCGGCAGATAGATCGTGAAGGCGGTGCCGCGACCGACCTCGCTCATGACGCCAATCCGTCCACCGTGCTCTTCCACGATGCGGCGCGCCGTGGCGAGGCCGAGCCCGGTCCCCCCCTGCTTGTCCGACCAGTATTCCTCGAAGCAGTGCTCCATCTTCTCGGGAGTCATCCCGATCCCGGTATCGGTGATCGCGATCTCGACCTCGTTGCCCACGCGTTGCACGCGGACGAGGAGTTCTCCCCCGGTCGGCATCGCATGGCGTGCGTTCACGAGGAGATTGAGCAGGGCCTGCTTGATCTGGGCCTCGTCGACCAGCACGAGCGGGAGGCCCACCTGCAGATCGACGTGGTGGCGGATTCCGGCCTGTTCGTCCTCCGGTTCCACGAAGTCCAGGAGCTCCTGGACGATGCGCGTGACGTCCTCCGGACTGCGATTGACCTTGCTGCCGCGGGCATAGTGGAGGAACTGCTCGAGGATGCTCTCGAGGCGACCCACTTCGCGCCGCAGGGTCCGGATGCGTTTCAGCGAACGCTGTTCCCGGGGTGTGTGTTCGGGCTGATCCGGATTGCGCGCGGACGCCGCCCGCTCCCACTCCTCCTCGAGGAGGGACAGGTTGATCGACATCGTCGAAAGCGGGTTCTTGATCTCGTGGGCGAGGCCGTCGGCCAACCGGATCAGGAACATCGCCCGGTCCGTCTCCTCACGGGAGCTGGGCTGGGTGGGCTCGGGAGCGTCCTGGTCGTCCATGGTCTGGGATCGGCGTCGCCGGATGGGTCGAAGGGCCCCCATGCCCCTGTGCATCCCCGTCCGCGCCGCGATAGGCTACCGACGTTCCCGTTCCGCCGCATCCTTCCTACCGACCCCATGCACGCATCCTCCTCCGAGCCCACGGGACCGGTCAGCGAACTCGTCCCCCTCGGGGAGGGCGATCTCCCGAGCGCCTCCCTGCGGGATCGAGTCCGCGCCGCCCTCGAAGGGGGGGACCTGGTCGCCCTCCCCACCGAGACCGTCTACGGAATCGCCGCCCGAGCGGACGACCCCGACGCTCTCGCGGCCCTCGGGTCCCTCAAGGGGCGCGGACAGGAATCCCCGTTCACCTGGCACACGTCCCCCGAGCGCGCGCTGCGGAGCGGCTGTGAACTCCTGCCCCTCCTCCGGCGCCTCGCCGAACGCTACTGGCCGGGCCCCTTGACCCTGGTCCTGCGCGGCGCTCCTTCTGAAGCGGCGCTCCTCGAACGCGACGGCTGGACCGGGGTGCGGCAGGTCGCCCATGCGGGGACGCGCGCGTTGATCGAGGAGCTCGACTTCCCGGTCGTCCTCTCGAGCGCCAATGGGAGCGGGGAAGAGCCCCTGTGTGACGCGGAGGCGATCCGCGAGCGCTTTCCTCGCGGCCTCGCGCTGATCGTCGACGGTGGCGGGACCCGCATGCGCGAGGCCTCGGCGGTCCTCGCGGTGGGTCCCGGTCGCTTCGAACTGCTCCGCGAGGGACTGCTCCCGATCGACGACCTGCGGCGCACCGCAGGCCTCAGGATCGTGTTCGCCTGCACCGGCAATACGTGCCGATCCCCGATGGCGGAGGGACTCGCCCGAAAGCTGCTCGCCGAGCGCCTCGCCGCCCCCGGCGCCCCCCCCGCGGATCTCGCCGATTTCGGCTTCGGAGTCTGTTCGATCGGCATCCTCGCCGGGAGCGGTTCCCCCGCCGCGGCGCACGCGATCGAAGTCATGGGGGAACGGGGGATCGACCTCAGCGCCCATCGCTCCCAGCCCGCCCATCCGGAGACCCTGATGCGCTCCGACCGGATCTACGGGCTCACCGGGTCCCACGTGCACGCCCTGCGCCAGGCCCTTCCCCCCTCCCACGCCGACCGGGTCGCCCTCCTCGACCCGACGGGAGCGGACATCCCCGATCCGATCGGTGGATCGAGGGCGGACTATGCGGCCTGCGCCGCGGCGATCGAACGCGCGATCCTGGCCCGCGCGAAGGACTGGGCGTAGCCCGGGAGGCGTGAGAAGGCCCCTTCCTGGAGGGCCTAGATGGGAGAGGGGGGCGCCTCCAGCGCCTGGCTAGTGGGTCTCGGCGGCGGTTCGACCGAGGACCGCCCAGGCTTCGTCGGGATCCTGGGCCTCCAGGAGGGCGTCCCGGATTTCGGAGTGGGCGAGGACCCGAGCGATGCTCGCCAGGGTCCGGATGTGGACCAGCTTCTGGGCGCGCGGAATCAGGAGCAAGACGATGAAGCGGGCCGGGCTGCCGTCGATCGACTCGAAGTCGAGCCCCTCCCCGAGGGTGATCGCGAGGCACCCGACGAGCTCATCGAGCTGGTGGACGGCCGCATGGGGGATCGCCACACCATGCTCCATGCCCGTGGACATGGACCGCTCGCGATCGAGGAGCGCTTCCAGGAGCTCCGCGCGGGCCTCGGTTGGGATGCGCTCGCGCTCGGCGAGGTGCCCGACCAGGCGCTCGATCGCATCCCACTTGTCCGCGGCCTCGAAGCCGACGAGGATGTCCTCGCGCGGAAGCAGTTCCTGGAGATTCATGTCCGGAGTCTGGAGGATGGGCGCCGAAACCGAAAGGCCCGCCCCGTGGTTCCGCCCAGCCGGGAAGAAACGGGGACGGACGGCGTCGGCAGCGCATTCTCCCCGGCCCCCGAACGCCACCGCGCGCCTTTGCTTTCCACCCCCCACATGCCTAGGCTTCCGCAAACCTCCCCGCCCGCGAACCTAATCCCCTTCTCGACAAAGGGATACAAGAACCGGCTCCGGCCCAACGCATTGATGAAGGCGCTCCTCAGCCCGATCGCTCTGATCCTCCTCCACGGCCTGTCCTTCGCCCAGGACGCGGGCCAGGAGATCCCCCCCATTCAGGATGCGGGAAACGATTACATCCTGAACTTCTCCGAGGACCCCAGCGAGCGCATGACCCTGGAGGAGTTCGTCAAGCTCTGCCAGGAGGCGACCGGACTGAACTTCACCTACAACGACCAGACCCAGTCGAGCCTCTCGACGCTCAAGGTGGTGATGTTCGGGCCCAAGGTGATCCCGAAGGAGGACTTCTACGCGTTCTTCCAGATCCAGATGTTCATCAACGAGTTCGTCTGCGTGGAGGTGGGACCACCGCACATCTCGGTCGTCCTGATCCAGAGCCTGACGGGCAACCCGCGCGCGGGGAACATCAAGCAGAAGGGCATCTACGTGCTGCCGGACGCGCTCGACGACTATGCCGACCAGCCGGCGACACTGATCACGACCGTCCTCACGCTGCCGAACCTCGATGTGCGCCAGCTCTCCACTTCGCTGCGTGCGCTGCTCACCGACACGAACACCCAGACCCTCCTCCCCGCGGGTCAGCACTCCCTGATCCTCCAGGGCTTCGGCACCTACATCGCTTCCCTCGCACGACTGCTCTTGATCGTCGACGAGCGATCGGCCGAACCGGAGGACATCCTGCCGATCTTCGAGGTCATCCCACTCGAGTACGCGGCGGCCGAGGACGTGGCCGACCTGCTGGAAGAACTCCTCGACCAGCTCAACCGAGCGGGTGGAGCGAGTCGCCGCGCGCGCGGTGACTCGCCGCAGGGAGTCGCCGGGCAAATCACCTCCCAGGACGTCACGACGACCGTGCTCGTCGATTCGCGCACGAACTCCCTCCTCGTCATGGCGATGCCCGAGGAGATGCCCCGCGTGAAGGACCTCGTCGCACGGCTCGACGTCGAGGTGATCGAACCCGAGCGCAACTTCCACATCTACCGTCTCGAGAACATCAAGTCCGAGGACATCGCGGACGTCCTCGACAACTTCCTCCAGGACGCGGATCGCGCGACCCGAAACCAGCAGGGCGGCACCGGCGGACGTGCCGCGGGAACCGGCGGGGGGACGAGCTCTCGCAACAGCGACCAGGTGGTCGTCGTCCCCGACAACAATTCCAACTCGCTCCTGATCTCCGCGAGCAAGACACGCTACGAGGAAGTCCTCGAGCTCATCCGCCAGCTCGACCGTCGCCAGGACCAGGTCCTGATCGAAACCGCGCTGATCGAGCTCACCGGAAGCGACCTCACTTCCCTCGGCCTCGAGTGGGCCCTCGCGGATGTCAAGGGGGACGGGGGCTTCGGGGTCACGAACTTCGGGCTCTCCTCGATCACCGATACCGACCTGGATGGACTGCCCGATACGCGCACGCCGAACATCGCCCAGGGCCTCACGGCCGGGATCCTCTCGGGCGGCGACATCAACCTCCCGATCCTGGTCGCCGCGGCGCAGAACTCTTCGAACGCGAACGTCCTGAACATCCCGTCCGTCCTCGTCAACAACAACGGCTTCGCGACCGTCGTGACGAAGGACGAGCAGCCGACGACGACGATCACGGCCACGGGCGCCACCGGCCAGACCCAGGAGAGCTTCAACGGCTATCAGGAGGCGGGCATCACCCTGTCGATCTCGCCTTCGATCTCAGCCGCCCGCTACCTGCGCCTCGACATCCACCTGCTGGTGTCGAACTTCACCGCCAGCTTCAGCAACAGCACGATCCCGCCCCCGCGGGTCACGCGCGAGATGACCACCTCGGTCAACGTGCCCGACGGGGACACGATGGTCATCGGCGGGGTGATCGCGGACATCCAGCGCGACGCGCGCGACGGGGTGCCCTTCCTGTCGGACATCCCGCTCCTCGGACGCCTCTTCCGATCCGACTCCACGTCGAACAACCGCACCACGCTCTACTTCTTCGTGACGCCCCACATCCTCCGGGACCGCGACTTCGCCGACCTCGCCGAGATCTCCTACCAGCGCAAGCTGCAGGCCGCTGAGGTCATCGGAGGCGAGCGGGTGCGCGTCGTCGACCCCAAGTTCGGGCTCGAGGAGGACGCGGTCGACTTCCGCAGCTTCGAGGTCCCGCTCTACAAGAGCCCCGAGCGCGGCGAGGTCGATGCCGAGGCCATCGGTCTCGATGCGGAGGCCCAGCAGGAACTCCTCCGGTCCGCAACACAGGACCGCCCCGACAGCCAGTAGACCCTCCCAGGGAACCTCTCCATGGTCAGCATCTCCGACCTCCTTCTCGAGTCCGGCCTCACGCGCGAGAGGCTCGAGGAATGCAGGAGGATCGCCGGCAGCACGGGCGACTCACTCGACCGTGTCCTGCTCAGCAAGGAGTACATTCCCGAGGAACAACTGCTCGAGGCGTACGCCAAGCACCTCGGTTACGACTTCCTCGCGTCCCTGGACGGAATCCAGGTCCCGATGAGCTTCGTGGACCGCATCCCGGTGCAGTTCACGCGCAACTACAACCTGATCGCTCTGGCCGAGGAAGAGGACGGGCTGCTGCGCATCGCAACGTGCTCTCCCCTCGATCCACAGCCGATGGACGACCTCGCGGCCATGCTGCAGGTCGAGATCGAACCCGTGCTGGCGCCGCGGAGCGAGATCACGTCGCTGATCGCGCGCGCGTACCGCCACAAGGCGGACGGCGTCGACGAGGCCCTGGCCGACGTCGCGGAGGATGGCGACATCCAGGGACTCGCGAGTGAGATCGACGACGCAGAGGACGTGCTCGACGTCGCCAACAAGGCGCCGATCATCAAGCTCGTCAACACGATCCTGTTCCAGGCCCTGAAGATGCGCACGTCGGACGTGCACTTCCATCCGTACACCGACCGCACCCAGGTCCGCTTCCGGATCGACGGCATCCTCTACGACATGGACTCGATCCCGCGCAAGGCGCACGAGGCCATCGTCAGTCGCGTGAAGGTCATGGGCCGGATGGACATCGCCGAACGGCGCCTGCCCCAGGACGGCCGCGCCACGATCAAGATCGGGGACGGCGAGGTGGATGTGCGGATCAGCTCGGTCCCGACTTCGAACGGAGAGCGCATCGTGATGCGTCTCCTCGACAAAACGGCCAAGCTGTACACGCTCGACCAGATCGGACTCACTCCGACCAACCTGGAAATGCTGCGGGACTACGTGACCTGGAACCACGGCATCATCCTCGTCACGGGCCCGACGGGTTCGGGGAAGACGACGACGCTCTATGGAGCGATGGCCGAGATCGATACGACCCAGAAGAACGTGCTCACGATCGAGGACCCGGTCGAATACTCCCTGGCCGGCATCAGCCAAGTCCAGGTGAACACGAAGAAGGGGCTGACGTTCGCATCCGGGCTGCGCTCGTTCCTGCGACAGGACCCCGACGTGATGATGGTCGGTGAGATTCGGGACCTCGAGACCGCCGAGGTTGCGATCCGCGCGGCCCTGACCGGCCACCTCGTGTTCTCCACGGTCCACACGAACGACGCCTGCAGCACGATCACACGGATGGTGGACCAGGGGGTCGAGCCGTACCTGGTGGCGAGCTCCCTGATCCTGGTCGTCGCCCAGCGCCTCGTCCGCACGATCTGCAAGCACTGCCGCGACCTCGATCCGGTCAATGACGAGTGGGCCGCGAAGCTCCGCAAGGTGGGGCTCACCCCCGAGCAGGTCGACGGCCACGTCGCCTTCGGGCGCGGCTGTGAGGAATGCTTCCACTCCGGATTCTCCGGCCGGACCGCGATCTATGAGTTCCTGCCCGTGGACGAAGTGCTCCGGACCCAGGTCATGGAGGGTGTGACCGCTACCCAGATGAAGAAGGCCGCGATCGAACGCGGGATGACGACCCTGCGCATGGACGGCCAGGAAAAGATCATCCAGCGCCTGACCACGCCCGACGAGGTCCTTCGTGTCACCCAGCTCGACATGGGCTGAGGACCGCTCGAACCATGCCCATCTTCGAATACAAGGCCTACGCCCCGGGCGGGGCGACGAAGACCGGCGTCATCGATGCGGACACGCCGCGCGAGGCGCGTCAGCGTCTGCGGCGCGACAACCTCCTGGTCAGCGACCTGCGCCAGCTCAAGTCCGGACGCAAGAGGCGCGCGGGAGCGAAGGATTCCGGCGGCAAGGAAAGCGTCCTGCAACGCATGCAGCGGGCACGCCTCGCCCAGCGCAATGGACCGGCCGGCAAGGACATCGAGACGGTCGCGGCGATCACGCGCCAGCTCGGCACCCTACTCGGCGCCGGGATCGCGATGGCGGACGCGTTGAACGCGATCATCGACCAGTCCCAGACCCGGCGCATCGAGACGATCTTTCGTTCGATCAAGGAGCGCATCACCCAGGGGAGCTCCCTCGGGGACGCGCTCGCCGAGTACCCGCACCTGTTCAGCGACCTGTACGTGAACATGGTCCGAGCGGGCGAGGCGACCGGGCAGGTGGACATCGTCCTGCAGCGACTCGCCGACTTCCTGCAACGCCAACGCGCCCTGACGCGCAAGGTCGTCTCGGCCCTGACCTATCCTGCCCTGATGGTCGTGATCGGAATCCTGGTGGTCAGCATCCTCGTGACCGTCGTGGTCCCGAAGATCACCGACATGCTCCAGGACACCGGGCAGACGATGCCGGCTCCCACCAAGGTCCTGATCGCGGTCAGCGACTGGGCCCGCGTCTATTGGTTCATCCCGCTGCTCGCGATCGCGGCCTTCTCCTACGTCTTCAGCAGGATCTACAAGACCGACAAGGGCCAGCTCGTGATCGACCGGTTCTGGCTCAAGATCCCGGTCATCGGTGAGCTGCTCCGCAAGCAGGCGGTGACCCGCTTCACGCGCACCCTTTCGACCCTGCTCTCCAGCGGTGTCGCCGCGGTCGCCAGCCTCGAGATCACCCAGAACGTCGTCGGCAACCGCGTGATCGCGGACGCCACCGGCTATATCAAGACGCGCATCCTCGAGGGGGCGGACATTGCAACGTCCCTCAAACAAACCGGCGCATTCCCCTCCGTAGTCGGCTACATGGTCGCCGTCGGAGAACAGTCCGGTCAGCTCGAGGAAATGCTCGACCGGATCGCCGACGCGTACGATGAAGAGATCGAGGTGGTCACCGAGCGGGCGACGACCCTGCTCGAACCCCTGATGATCATCGTCCTCGCCGCGATCGTCGGCTTCATCGTCTGGGCCATCGTCCTCCCCATCCTCCAGGTCGGCTCGATCGGCTGACCCCACCGCAGCACCCCCACCTACTCGTCATGCAAACCTTCCAACCCACACGCAGCGCCCGCCGCTCGGCGTTCACGCTCGCCGAGCTCATGGTGGTCATCGTGATCATCGGCCTGCTCGCCACACTCGTCGTTCCAAACGTGGTCGCCAAGCTCGCCGCCGCCAGCAGCAAGAAGGCCGTCGCCGACATCACGACGATTTCCGGGGCCATCGAGGAGTACACGATCAACAACAACGGTCGCTACCCCGATTCACTCGACGTCCTGATCCAGGAAGACGAGCGCGGCTACAAGATCCTCAACCGCGACACGCTCCCCAAGGACCCCTGGGGCAATGAGTACTACTACGAGCCCCCGGTCGGCGGCGGCCAAAATTTCATCGTCGGTTCCTACGGCAAGGATGGGATTCCCGGCGGCGAAGGCGACAACGCCGACATCACGAACGTGACGATTCGGGAGGGGAGCTGAGGCCCCCGCACCATGCCCCCTTCCGTGCCCCACCGCGCCGCTCGGTCCGGCCCGCCCCCACCCGTGCGGGTTCCCGCGCGCCCGTGCGTCCGAGGGGCCGGGTTCACGTTGATCGAGTTGATGGTGGTCCTCGTGATCATGGGGCTCATGAGCGGAATCGCGCTCGTTTCCTGGCAGGCCCTACTGCCCAACCAGGAATTCAACTCCGCGGTCCGCAAGCTCTCCGACACGCTGAACGCCACGCGCTCCGAGGCGATCGCCCGCAACCGCGAGTTCCGAATCTACTACCAGATCGACGACGACTCCTATCGCGTGCGCACGCCGTTTCTCGACGGCGGCGGAATCGCCTACGGGGACACGGACGAGGGCCGGCTGTGGACGAACCATGTGGGCCTCGGCGACCTGGGGATCGACATCGTCTCGGTGACGATCGATGACGAAACCTACACCGACGGGGAGGTCTACGTGCGCTTCGACCCCCTGGGAGCATCCTCCTACCACCGCGTCGTGCTGCGCCAGGAGATCTTCGACCGCGACTTCACGATCGAAGTCCTGCCTCTGACCGGAGACATCCGCTTCCACGACGGCGTCTTCGTGCGTGAAATCGCGGACGACTCCGACTTCGAATGAAGCTCTTCCATCCCAAGCGTCCAAGTCCCCTGCACGCCGGGTTCACCCTGGCCGAGGTCGCGGTGACGCTCGTGATCGTCGGGATCACGCTCATGCTCGTGATGGAGGGTTTGAATTCCTCCCGCACCACGTCGGCCCAGGCCAGCAACCGCAAGATCGCGATGCAACTCGCGTTGGTCACGATCGGTCGTGTCGAGGCCGGCCTCTTCTGGAACGAGCTCGACGGGCTTCCCGGCACGCTGTACGGCTCCTATTCCGAGGAGGGGTATCCCGAGTTCTCCTGGGAGCTGATCATCGGCGACGAGGAATTCCCCGACGTGGAACAGACCTACGAGGACGGGGATCTCTTCGACAGCTTCGAGTACCGTCGCCAACAGCGCCTCTCCTCCTCCGAGACGAGCACGGACCGCGAGCCCTACGCCGATACCGGGACCACCGGCGGCCCCTACGAACGGGCCGCGGTGCGCGTCACCTTCCCGAAGTTCGGCACCGCACCGAACACGCTCATCCTCGAGCGTTGGATCCCACTGGAGCAGGTCTTCGGTCAGGGCGATGAGGACCCCTCGAGCCAGGAACAGGCGCCATGAGTCCCTCCCGCGATCGTCGAGGCTTCACCCTCATCGAGGTCCTCCTGACCCTTCTGATCATGACCGGGATCATGGTCACGATCACCCAGGTCCTGACCGGAGCGCGCCGCACCCGCGATGAGGTCCACAACATCCAGGAACGCCAACTCGCCGGCCCCGCCATCCTCGACCAGCTCGAACGGGATCTGCGCGGGATGTTCGTCTACGACCGCGACCCCCACGATCTGCTCCGCATCCGGGATCGCGTTCTCTCCGGCTTCGACGCGGACACGATCGACTTCGTCACCACGACCGACGGACTCCTGCCCTGGCAGGACAATCCCTCCGAACCCTTCCGGGCAGGGGATTGGAACGAAGTCGGCTACCGCCTGCGCCCCCGGCCCGACTCGGATGAATTCCTGGAGATCTACCGCCGCGAGGGGTTCGGCGTCGACGACCGCCCGTTCGACCAGGGCCGCTACGCGCTGCTCTCCGACCGGGTCAAGGGCTTCAACATCGAGGTCTACGAGGAGGATGGCCCGGACACCGACCCCACGGAAGCGTGGGACGGAGAAGAGGGCGGGGCCGATTCCGAGTTCGTCGGCATCCCCGCGCGCATCGAAGTCTTCCTGACGATCGAGATGGCCCCGCGCCTCGCCCGCGAACAGCTCATCATCGACCGCCGCACCCTGACCTACAGCCGGATCATCCGCTTCCCGGCCTACCTCCGCAAAACGATCGACACCGCGCCGATCCCCGCGATTCCCGTCCTCACGCCGCCGGTCGCCTATGTTCCGGGGGGCGGTTCCGACGCGGGCGGCGGAGGTGGTGGTGGGGGTCTCCTCGCTCCGGAGGACCCGAATGCCCCGGCAGGCGGGGAAGGCGGAGGCGACGGCGGAGGCGACGACAACCCCTTCGGCGGTGCGGGCTCCTCCGGCGGGACCGATGACCTCTTCGGCGGCGGCTCCTCGCGCTAGCCCGGGTTATTCATGAGCCTGTGCACCAGGCACAGCAACTCGTTTCCGGATGGTGCTTTGCGATTCCTGACCCCGGAAGGTAAGCCCCGGTCCGCGAAGCGGATTCAAGGGATCCAGTGGATCCCTTGAAAGGGGATCCCCCCTGACGGGTCGACGAGGACGGCAGGAATCGCAAAGTGC
>DRLC01000184.1 GCA_011053145.1 Planctomycetota bacterium
GCGCCCATATCCGCTCCGCAGAGGCCGACCTTCGTGAACAGGAACGCGATCTTCGCGCTCTCCGCCGCGATGCGCACGTCGCAGGCCGCGGCCATGACCGCGCCCGCTCCGCACACGGTCCCGTTGAGCGACCCGATGATCGGCTTCTCGAGGCGGCGCATCGCTTCGATGAGATCGCAGGTCATGCGCGTGAACGCGAGCAGGTCCGCATCCGAGACGTCGAAGAGCCGCCCGATGATGTCCTTCACATCGCCGCCGGTGCAGAACGCGCGACCGGTGCCGGTGAGGACCACCGCGCGCACTTCCTCGCGGTCTCCGAGCTCGCGGAACGTGTCGCGCAGCTCCGCATAGGACTCGAACGTGAGCGCGTTCATGCGCTCGGGACGCTCGAGGCGGATCGTCGCGACGCCGTCCGCCTCCTCATAGTGAAAGTGCTCGGGCTCGGGGATGCTCATGGCGAGGGAGGGTACCGCTCCGATGGCTAGTGCGGCTAGTCCCGAGGCAACGCCGCCCTGGCCTGCAGTTCGACCAGGGCTCCCTCCTCGAGGAGCGCGGCCACCTGCACGAGCGCCATCGCCGGGAAGTGCCGCCCGACGAGGTTCTTCCATGCCTCGCCGACCCCCTTCAGCTCGGCTTCGTAGAGCGCGGTGTCGGTCACGTACACGGTCATCTCGACCAGGTGACTCGGGTCGCCCCCGGCGGCCCCGAGCACCTCGACCACGTTCGAGAGGGCCTGGCGAAACTGCGCCAGGAAGCCGCCCTCGACCATCCGCTCCTCGCGATCCCAGCCGACCTGGCCGGCGATGAAGAGCCAACGGCACGGCCCCTCGACGAGCACCCCGTTCGCATAGCCTTTCGGCCTCGGCCACCCCTCCGGGAGAATCGTTTCCTTCTTCATCCCGCGGATCGTAGTGCCCCCTTCGCGACGTGGCGAGCGAAGAGCGGGATAGCTCTTCGCTCGCCGGAGGAGCGGGCTACAGGGACTTCTCGCAGTAGAACCAGTCCTTGCATTCGAGGCCCTCGTTCATGCGGGCCTCGGCCGCGGCAACCGTCGAGGGCGGAGGGACGATGACCTTGTCCCCCGGCTGCCAGTTCTCCGGGGTCGCGACACCGTTCGCATCCGAGGTCTGCAAGGCCTGGAGGATCCGCAGGAACTCATCCACGGAACGCCCGTTCGTCATCGGGTAGTACACCATCGCTCGCAACACGCCGTTCGGATCGATCACGAAGGTGGCGCGGACCGCGGACGTGTCGCTCTCGCCGGGCTGGATCATTCCGTAGGCGTGCGCCACCTGCATCGAGAGGTCCTCGATGATCGGGAACGGGACCTCGACCCCGAACTTCTCACGGATCGTGCGCGTCCAGGCGATGTGGGCGAAGGCGCTGTCGATCGAGAGCCCGAGGAGGTCGCACCCGAGCTCCTGGAACTTCGGATAGGCCTCCGCGAAGGCGATGAACTCGGTCGTGCAAACCGGCGTGAAGTCCGCCGGGTGCGAGAAGAGGATGAGCCACCTCCCCCGGTAGTCTTCGAGACGCTTCACCCCATGGGTCGTCTTGGCTTCGAAATCCGGCGCCGGCTCGTTCAGGCGGGGAGGCGGGCTCGGAAGAACGCAGTTCGTGTCGATCGTTTCTTGATGCTTCATGGTCGTTCTCGCGGTAAGGGTCTTGGATCGGTTTCGAGGTGCTCAGAGGCAACGCAGGTAGGCGACGAGGTCTCGCTTCTCCGACGCATCGAGTCGGGTCCCGAGGACGAGGTTGAAGAACTCGACCGTGTCCTCGAGGGTCAGGAGACGTCCGTCGTGGAGGTAGGGCGGGGAGTCACGGATGCCGCGCAACGTGAAGGTCTTGATCGGACCGTCGGACGAGGCCATGCGTCCACGGATCATGCGGGGCTCGAAGAACCGCTCCGTGCGCAGGTCGTGCATCGTGTTGTCGGTGAAGTCGGTGCCCCCGTGGCAGCTCACGCAACGAGCCTTGCCGCGAAACAGAGCCTCCCCGCGCAGCTCGGCGTCGCTCGCGAGTTTCGGATCCAGGCGCCCGAAGAGGTCCAGCTTGGGGGCAGGCGGAAACGCCAGGATGGACTGGAACTCCGCCATGAAGTGGACCTGGCTTCCGCGCTCGAGGGGGTTGACCCCCTTCTTCGCCGCGATCACGGGGTCCCCGTCGAAGTACGCCGCGCGCTGCTCGAACTCGGTGAAGTCCTCGATCGTCTTGAGCGCACGCTGGGACCCGAACAAGCGCTGGACGTTGACGCCGCGCAGGCTCGGCGTGTCCAGGCGATGCCGGTACTCCTGCGGGCGCATGTCCCCGACGAGGTGCGTCGCCGCATCGGTATGGCCGTTCGCGTGGCAGTCGAAGCACGCCACCCCCAGGCTGGGACGCAGACTCCTGCGGTCGTGGGTCGCGTTGAACTGCTGTTGGGGAAACGGCGTCACGAGGAGTCGCAGCCCTTCGAGCTGCTTGGGATTGAGGATCCCGTTGAACAGGTCGAAGTAGTTGTCGAGCGTGACGAGTTGGCCCTGCGAGACATCTCCCAGGTCGGGGCGGGTCGTCAGGTAGATCGGGGCAGGGAACTCCGGCAGGAAGTGCTCCGGCATCACGAAATCGAGATCGAAACGCTCCAGATCGCGGCCGGTCTGATCGCGAACGGCGTCGATGAGGGGCTGCGGAAAGAGCATTCCCCCCTCGGCGTGGTTCGGATGCGGCAGCGGCAGAAACCCCTGCGGCCACAGTCCCCGCTCCCGAATCTCCTCCGGGCTCGAGCGCGCGAGGTCCTCCCAGGTCACCCCCTCGGGAAGGCGAACGCGGACGCCCCCTTGGACCGGCTTTCCCCCGGACATTCGAACGCCCGGCGCAGGCCTGTCGGTGAGGTCGTAGCGCTCCTCCAGGAGGTCCATCTGGGCCGCGCTCCAACCGTCACGCGCGGCGGACATCCGGGCGGCGAGCTCGGAGAACGGTTCATCGACCGCGACGGCGGCGTAGCTCGTCGCGCCCCTCTCGGGCGGAGCCTGGGCCTGGGCCGGCACCGCGAACGCGCAGGCGGCGAGGGGGAGGGCGGTCAGGGCGGAGCAGAAGGTCTGGATCATGGTCGGTCCCTCGGGTGGGGTTCAAAGGTCGTCGGACCCCCTCAGATTCGGCCACCCAGACTCATTCATCCAATCGATTGATCCTATCCCTGTGATAACATACGGACATGAACCTCCCCTCCGTCCGCCAACTCGAATGCCTCGTCGCCGTGGAGAAGACCCGACACTTCGGGCGCGCGGCCGAGGCGTGCTTCATCACCCAGCCGGCCCTCAGCCACCAGATCCAACAACTCGAGGGCCGGCTCGGTCTGACCCTCTTCGAGCGCGATCGCCGTCGCGTCGTTCCCACGCGTGCCGGGGAAGCCCTCGCCGCGCGTGCGCGTTCGATCCTGGGAGATCTGAGGGACTTCTCGGACTCGGCCGCGGCCTTCACGGAGCCACTCTCGGGTCCCCTGCGGCTCGGCGTCATCCCGACCGTGGCCCCATACGTCCTACCCCGCACGCTCGGTGTCCTGCGGAATCGTCACCCCGGCCTCGAGCTCACCCTGCGCGAAGGGCAAACCGCCGAACTCGTCCGTGAACTCTTCGAGGGCAACCTCGACGTCCTGTTCCTCGCCCGGGAAGCGGATCTCGGCGGTGCCAGGACCCTGGACATCTCGAGGGATCCCTTCCTCCTCGCCGTGCCGACGACGCATCCCCTCGCATCGCGCAAGCGAGCGCGGGAATCCGACCTGGACGGGGAAGAGGTTCTCCTGCTGGAAGACGGCCATTGCCTCCGCGACCAGGCCCTGACGGTCTGCGACGCAGCGGGAGCCACCGAACTCGGCAACTTCCGCGCGAGCAGCCTCGCCACCCTCCTGCGTCTGGTCGAGTCCGGCCTGGGGGTCACCCTCCTGCCCCGCATCTCGGTCGAGGCCGAGACCGGCCCCGGGCGAAGCCTGTGCGTGATCCCCTTTCCGAAGAACGGGCCGGCTCGAGCCCTCTGCCTCGCGTGGCGCCCACACGCCCTGCGCTCGGGCGAGTACAAGCTCCTAGGGGAGACGCTCCGGGCTGCTATCGACGACAGGAGCGGGCACTGACGCTTTCGATTCCTCGAGACTCCTCATCGCGCTGCGCAGGACGAAGAACGCCGACCGCAGGAAGACCAGAGCCAGGCCGAGACCGACGGCGATGTCGGGCCACCCGGAACCGGTCCAGCCGACCAGGACCGCGGCGACGAGGACCGAGACATTCGCGATGATGTCGTTGCGCGAACAGATCCAGACCGAAGTCATGTTGATGTCGTCCTCGCGGTGTCGCCAGAGCAGCGCGAGGCAGGCGCCGTTCGTGAGGAGGGCCAGCACCCCCATCCAGCCGATCATCCCCGCCTCGGGCACGTGGGGGACGATGATCTTGTAGATCGCTTGGGCGAGGACGAAGAGGCCGAAGAGCGCCATGATCCACCCCTTCAGGAGCGCGGCTCGCGCCTTCATGCCGGGACCGCGTGCAACGACGTAGAGGCTGAAGCCGTAGACGAGCGCATCGCCGAGCATGTCGAGGGAATCCGCGACGAGCGAGACCGACCCGGCCAGGAGTCCGACGCCCAACTCCACCGCGAACATGATCGCATTGATCGCGAGCACGATGCGCAACGTGGAGCGCTGGCGCTCCTGATGGGCATCGAGCCCACATCCGTCTTCACCGCAGCAGCCGACCATCGCGGGTAGGATGCCCGATTTCCACCGCGCGGTGGTGGCTCGGGGCGGATTTCCCCT
The DNA here is from genome assembly GCA_011053145.1 of Planctomycetota bacterium. Lineage (GTDB taxonomy): Bacteria > Planctomycetota > UBA1135 > UBA1135 > DRLC01. The sequence continues at coordinate 4,781 of DRLC01000184.1, forward strand.
GGGTGATGCCTCGAAACCGAGGACGGAAACCGGGCGTCACCCAGGGGAGTCCGCCCCGAGCCACCGCCGCGCGGAAGGGATCAGACCGTGGCGGGCGGGGCCGGGATCTCGATCGCCACGCTCGCATTCATCTCCGGCAGATGCTTCCTGCGAGGCGTCCGCAGGAGCAAGAGGAGCTTGTTCAAGAGGTGCAGGTGCCATGGCAACGGCCGCAGCACGTCGACGATCAGGATGATGCGGTCCTCCTCCGCCTCGTTCATGACCTCGTGCTCGAGGGAGTCGTCGAAGAACATGCTCTCGCCGTCCTTCCACGTGTAGACCTCGTCGCGGATCCGGATCGACGGCGGGTTCTTCTCCGGAATCTGGAGGCCGATGTGGTACCGCAGGTAATGCAGCCCCGGCCCGACGTGGGCCGGCACACTCTTGCCCCCTTCCATGATCGAGAAGAAGGCCTGGAGGAAGCCCGGGATGCGGTCGACGATCTCGGCGGTGCGCGGACACCAGGCCCGGCTCGGGAAGTCTTCGCGGGCCCAGAAAAAGCTGATGAAGAACACGCGCCAGTTCCCGCGGCCCTTCGCGGAGATCTCCGTCTGGGCCGCGTCCGCTTCGTGGTAGCGCGGCATTTTCTGGGTTCCCGGCAGCACTCGTGCGAGCTCCTCACGGACGACGTCGAGGTTCGCATCGAGCTCGAGCAGTTCGGGTCGGACCTTCGCCGCGTCATAGAACACGGGGCGATCGTCCCCGCCTACATGGGCGGCGATGAGGCGGTTGAGGACCTTCTGAAGGCGTTCGGCGAGCCTGCTGCGGATTCCCATGCCCAAAATCTATCCCGGATCCCCAGGCCGGGCGCCACCGTCCAGCTCCACGCACAGGGAAGGGTCGTCCGCGCTCAACAGCTCCCAGGTCGCGTCGGCGACCTCCTCCGGGGTGACGAGGCGGCCGCCCGGATTCTGCGCCGCGAAAAACGCACGCGCTTCCTCTCTCGTACGCCCAGTGGTGCGCACCAGCCGATCGATCGAGCGCTCGAGCAGCGGCGTATCGACGTAGTGCGGGCAAACCAGCGCGAAGCGCACCCCGGTCGAGGCCAGCTCGGCCGCGGCGGAGCGGGTGTACCCGACGAGCGCGAACTTCGATGCACAGTACGCGGACGCATAGGGATAGCCCTCGAGGCCCGCCGAGGACGCGATCTGCACGACACGGCCGGCGCCGCGCTCGACCATCGCCGGCACGAACGCCTCGACCATGCGGCGCGCGCCGTGGAAGTTCACCTCGAGATGCCGCCGGAAGAATGCCTCGGAATCGTGCCCGCGACGCGGCAGGAGCGGCGCGGTCTCCGCGATGCCCGCGTTGTTCACGAGCCAATCGACCGGGCCGTACTCGTTCGCGGCGCGCGCCGCATTCCCGACGGATTCGGGATCGGTGACGTCGAGGGAGAGCGCGTGCGCGGTGCCGCCGCCGTCACGGATTCCGCGCACGATCCTTTCGCAGCGCCCACCTTCACGGGCGGTCAGGATCACGACACATCCCTCTCGCGCGAGTCGGCGTGCGATCGCCTCTCCGATCCCGCCGCTCGCTCCGGTCACGAGGGCGACGTGCTCTTGGTTCTCTTCGGTCATTTCGCGCTGGGAGAGTCTGCCGAGGTTCGGGCGCGGGGGGAAGCGGCGTAGAATCGCGCCCTCGTATGGCCGGCCCCGACCCCACCCCCCGCCAGGCGGACGATCTCCCCTTCGTCCCCCCCCTGCGCCGCGCTCCCGCACCGATCTCGATCCCGAGAACACGCTGGCCCGATGCGCGCGAAGCCCGAGACGCGCGCCTCTTTTCCCCGGTCCGAATCGGGCCGATCACCGCGCGGCGGCGCACCTGGGTTCCCGCGATGGTCCCCTGGCGCGCGAGCGAGCACGGCGAGGTCACCGGAGCCCTCCTCGACTGGTACGGCCGCTTCGCCGCGGGGCGACCGGGTGTGCTCGTCGTCGAAGCGACGGGGATCCGCGACGTGCCGAGCGGACCCCTGCTCCGGATCGACGACGACGCGGCGATCGAAGGACTGGGGCGACTCGTCCGGGAAGTGCGCGAGCGTTCGGCGGGCGAGACCCGGCTCTTCATCCAGCTCATCGACTTCCTGCCGATCCACCGCCGCCCGACGCGTGAGCGCTTCCTCGCACGCTACCTCGAACTCACCGCCGCGCATCGCGCCGCGGTCGGACTCGGGGACGGCGCGCCCGGGGATGCGGTGCGCTCCGCCCTCGCCGCGCTCCCGGAGGAAGAACTGCGCCGGGCTCTCACGCGGCGCGAATGGGAGGACATGGAGTGGGGCAAGCGCGTGCGGGTCACGGACGTCCATCTCGACGAGGTCCGCTCGCTTCCCGCGATCCTGCCCGAGCGCTTCGCCGCCGCGGCGGAGCGCGCCCAGCGCGCCGGCTTCGACGGCATCGAGCTGCACTTCGCGCATGCCTACACGATGGCCTCCTTCCTCTCGCGCACGAACACGCGCGGCGACGGCTACGGTTCGACGCTGGAGGGTCGGGTGCGTCTGCCTCTGGAGGTCCTCGACACGGTACGGTCGCGCGTCGGCGACGGACTCGCGGTGGGCTGCCGCTTCCTCGGAGACGAAGCGATCGAAGGCGGCAGCGACCTGTCCGACGCGGTCTGGTTCGCGGAACGCTTCGCCCGGGCCGGGATGGACTTTCTCTCGGTCTCGCGCGGCGGAAAGTTCGACGACGCGGCCCAGCCCAAGGTCGGCGAGGCCGCGTACCCGTACACCGGACCGAGCGGGCTCGCCTGCATGCCGACGGTGCGCATCGAGCGGGGCCCCTTCGGCCTGAACCTCGGACTCTCGCGCGCGATCCGTGCCCGGGTGCGCGCGGCGGGATTCGAAACGCCGGTGATCGGGTGCGGCGGGATCTCGACCTTCGAACTCGCCGAGGCGGCGCTCGCGCGCGGAGAACGCGACATCGTGGCCTCGGCGCGCCAGAGCCTCGCGGACCCCGACTGGTTCCGCAAACTCGAACTCGGACGGGGCGATGAGATCCGCCGTTGCAAGTTCACGAACTACTGCGAAGCCCTCGACCAGCGCCACCTCGAGGTGACCTGCCAGCTCTGGGATCGTGACTTCGAACGGCCGGACTGCCGACCCGCCGCGTGCATCCAGCGCACCGCGGACGGCAAGAGGCGCCGCACGGCCCCCGCCTGGCCCGGCCCCGAGGAGCGCTGACCCGATGGAATCGGTCCAACTCACCCTGCCCCCGAGCGAGGACCCGCCGCGACTCGGCGCGGCGGAGCTGCGCCGCCGAGCCGCGCGCAAGCTGCGCATCACCGAGGAGTCGATCCAAGAGGTGCGCACGCGGCGCGTCTCCTTCGACGCCCGGCGTCGCAGCCGTGCATGGAAGCTGACGGTGGAGGTCTGGCTGCGCGGAGAAGCGGTCCCCCCCGGCCCGCGCACGACGCCGCCCTCGATCCCGCGCCCGTCCGCGAACGCCCCGCGCGTGGTGATCGTCGGGAGCGGCCCGGCCGGACTCTTCGCCGCGCTGGACCTCCTCGAAGCGGGGCGGAACGTCACGATCCTCGAGCGCGGGCCCGACGTACAGACGCGACGCAGGTCGCTTCGCACGCTGAACCGCGGCGGCGACCCCGATCCGGACTCCAACTACTGCTTCGGCGAAGGCGGCGCGGGGACGTATTCGGACGGCAAGCTGTACACGCGAAGCGGAAACAAGAAGGCGGTGCGCGCGGTGCTCGAGACCCTCGTCGCCCACGGCGCGCCGACGGAGATCCTCTCGAGCTGGAGGCCCCACGTCGGCTCGAACCGGCTTCCCGAGGTCGTGCGAGCGATCCGCGAGACGATCGTCGCCGCGGGAGGCGAGGTGTGCTTTCGCCACCGCGCCGAGGAGCTCGAACGCGACGACGAAGGGCTCTGCGCCGTGGTGGCGCGGAACCTCGAGACGGGCGAGAGGGAGCGTTTCGAAACGCGCGCTTGCGTGCTCGCGGCCGGCCACAGCGCACTCGACGTGCTCGAAATGGCACGCCGCGCGGGCGCCGCCCTGGCACCGAAGGGGTTCGCGATGGGCGTGCGCGTCGAGCACTCCCAGCGGTGGGTGGACGAGCGCCAATACGGGGGGCTGCGCGGCCCCTGCGATCTGCCGGCGGCGTTCTACGAACTGAAGACCGAATCGCGCGGACGCGGCGTCTACAGCTTCTGCATGTGCCCGGGCGGTTTCATCGTGCCGGCGACGACTCTCCCCGCGCACGTGGTCGTGAACGGGATGAGCCTCTCCCGACGAGACTCGCCGTTCGCGAACTCCGGGCTCGTGGTGCAGATCGAGCCCGAGGATTGGTGCCGCGGACGGAAGCCGGACTTCGGCTTCGCGGAGCTCCTCGAGCGGGCGGGAATGGATGCTTCGCTCCCCTCCCGTCCCGAGGACGACCCGCTCTTCGGGGTCCGGATCCAGCGCGCCCTCGAGCGACTCGCGGCGCGCGCCGGCGGTGGTGCGGGACGCGCGCCGGCCCAACGCGCGGACATCGTCGCCGCGGGGGATCGCGGAACGAGCGCACCGCTACGCACGAGCTATCGCCCCGGCCTCACCGCCGCGGACCTCGCGGAGGTGCTCCCGGTCGGCATCCTCGAACGCCTCCGGCAGGCTCTCGTGGACTTCGACGGCAAGCTCCCCGGCTTCGCCTCGGAGAGCGGTCAACTCATCGGGGTCGAGTCCCGCACGAGCTCCCCGGTGCGCATCCTCCGCGACCCGGACACGCTCGCATCCCCGACCCTCCCGGGACTCTTTCCCGCCGGCGAGGGAGCCGGGTACGCGGGCGGCATCGTCTCGGCGGCCCTCGACGGCCGGCGAGTCGCGAGGGCGTGCGTATCCCCCGGGTGACGCGCGGCCTCCGTGCCCGGATTGGCCTTGCCAACCCGGGCGCGGAAACCGGGCATCACCCAGGGGAGATCCCTCCCCCGAGGTTCAGCTCTTGACCTGGATGCGGTGCGGCTTCTCGGCGTCCGCCTTGGGGAGCGTGATGGTCAAGACCCCGTCCTTGGTCTCGGCGACGACCCCCTTGGGATCGACCGAACCGGGGAACTGAATCTTGCGCTCGAAGCGTCCGAAGATGCGCTCCGAGTAGCCTTCCGTCTCGACTTCCTTCTTCTTCTCGCCCGCGATCGTGAGAACGTCTCCCACGACGGTGATGTCGAGGTCCTCCTGCTGGACGCCGGGGACCTCGGCCGTGACGGTGTACTTCTCATCGTCCTCGTGGAGGTCGAGGCGCAGCCTCAGGTCCGCCGCGGTGCCGTTCTGCCGGCCGAGGAAGCCCTCGAAGAGACGATCGAACTCGGTGGGGAGGAAGGTGGTGGGTCCAAAGGGAACGAGTGACTTCATCGCTTGAATCCTCTGCTCGATGGGTCGTTTCATGGTGTCGCGCACCCCACCGGCCTGCTCCGGTGGGACGCGAGCCTTGACTGCAAGCACCGTGCCCGTTAGGACTCCGGCCCCAGCGGCCGCAGAGGGGGGCCTCCCACCTCCCCAACTGCCAATCGGGCACTCCAAAAAAGCCAAATTGACAGTAGCTCGCGCCCCGTCCCTGGCCGATTCGAAGGGGCAGCCCACCATGAAGACTCGCATCCCCGTCCTCCTCCTCTCGCTCCCGCTCGCCGTCGCCTGCGGGGACAAGGGTCCGATCTCGAAGGTCCTCGAACCCGAAGCCGCGAACCAGAAGCTGCGCCAGGAGGTGCAACGCCTGCGCGAAGCGGGCTACCTCGATGCGGTGACCGAGGGGGAGTTACCCGGGGACCCGCACGATTTCTTCGAGCGCCTGGACGGACTCGACGACTTCCTGGACACCTGCCCGGACTGGGACGACAGCTCCCTCTCGAACCCCGAGTGGTGGAACTCCGAGAGCGCGGACACCCTCGCCCAGCGCCTCGCCCCTCTCGATCCGTTCTTCGAGGAACTCTCGAGCCTGCTCCATCTACCGGACGCCGAGAAGGCGCTCGCATCGGGGCTGCACCTCGCTCGCCGCACGCGCCCGGGCCCCGAGCCCCTGACGCGCGAAGAAGAATACGACGTCTACGCGACGCCGCGTGCGCGGCGCGTCTCGCGCTGGATCGACCTGCTCTGCGCGCGCGCGGTCGCGAGCGCATCGACCGCGGTCCACTCCGAGGAAGCGGCCGCCTCCCTCTCGGATGCGTTCGATCTGCTCTGGCTGCTCGAGGACGATTCGATGCGCGGCGTCCGCACGGTCTCCGGGCTCGAGAGCGAGGTCCTTCGCTGCCTGCAGATCGTCGCACCGGGGCCGGTGATCGACCCGCGCCTCCTGCGCTCGCAGATGGAACCGCGCCTCGCACGCCTCGGCGGTCGGGCGCGCGTCTTTCGACTGCTTCGCCGCGAGGTGTCCCGTCGCGTGGAGATCGCCGAACTCGTCCTCTCGGAACCGGGCCGCGCGGACCAGGACCATTGGCTGACCGAGCTCGGCAGCTCGCGCGCACTCCTCGCCGAGCACGCCCTCGAGGCGATCGACATCCAGGACAACCTGCGCGCCGCGTCCTCCCTGTGCCTGCGGATCGCCCAGTACGGCCCGAGCGGCGCGGACGGCGGGGATCACACGTTCCAGGAGCTCCTGGACGGGGTCGCCGAGCTGCACGACCTGGAGAACTACATCTACCTCGCACGCATCGCGCTCGCCGCGAACGAGTGGCGCTTCCTGGAAGGCGAATGGCCGCGATTCGTCAGCGACCTCACCTTCGGGGACCAGCCCGCTCCGCGCCTCGAGTGCCGCAGCCGCCGACTGACCTACCGCCGCGAATTCTCGATCGTCGAACTCGCCCTCGTCGGGCGCCAGGGCTCGTCCACGGACCCGAACCCGCTCTCCACCTGGATCTGGGATGCCGAGACGCTCAAGGCGTTTCGGGAGAGCGGGAACTGACCCCCGACTCCGCGCGGAAGCCGGGGGATCTCGTTCCGCCACCCGGCATCTCGATCAGGGCAGGATCGTGATGTCGAAGGCCTCGGAGAACTCGAGGACTCCCCCACCGGAGATCGTCGCCACCGCGAAGTAGTAGGTGTTGCCGACGAGGGTCGGATCCTGGGGGATCGTGATCGAGCGCGAGACGGTTCCGGAGGAAGGGGCAATCCCCGGAAGGAGCACGTGCGCGGGGGCACCGATCGGAAGCACGAGAGCGCCGAGCTGACTCGGACCGGGATCGGTCGAATAGGCCAGGCATCCGTGGCATCCCGGCGCGGCGGCCATCGTGAAGGTCACCGTGTGGCCGATGCGGGGCTCGCCGGTCATCCATCCGGCGGGCGCACACTCGAAGGTGTTCCCGACGAAATCGCTGACGCACGCGACCCCACCCGCCTGGAAGTGAATCGCCGTGTTGACCTGGTAGATGCCCGGCGGGTTCATGGAGAAGGCGCCGGCGAACGCGCTCGAGGTGAGTGTGTCGACGCCCTCCCCATCGACGTGGAACTCGAAGGTCGCGGGCCCGATGACCTGGCTCCCCGGAGGGCCGGCCAGGGTGTCGGCATCCGCGTTCGCGATGGCGCCCCGGATTCCCTGGATGTCGAGCCGTGCTCCGAAAGCCCCCATGCAACCGGCCTTCAGGGGGTTCGAGCGGTCGAAGAGATTCTCATCCTCATCGAACGAGAAGCACGGATGGACACTGCCCGGCGCGGACTGCGAGAGGAGCGTGATGTCGTCGACCGCTCCTGCCGGGAGGTTGAAGTAGATGGAGGTGATCAGCGGATTCGGGACCCCGATCTCCACCGGTGAAGTGTTCTCCACGGTCAACCACAGGGTGTGCGTGGATGCGTCCCAGTCGAAGGTGAGGTCGGCGCTGGCCTCGGTGATCCCATCCGAGAGGGTCGCGGGACTGTTCGAGGTGGCGCAGGCCCAGGCCCCTTCCCCGCCGACGGTGACCGTCTTTTGTGCAGAGGCGAGGCTCGGGAGCGCGGCGAGGGAGACGAGGCCGGAGAAGAGGAAGAGTTTTCGCGTATCCATGGCGGAGGAGATCCTTGGCTCGGTGGGCGGTATGGCGAGCGACCTGGTTGCAGCGTACCCGTCTCCTGCGTCCGGAGCGGACGGATCCAGGGGACGCAACGCATTGCGACCTCCTAGTCCCCCGCCCCGCCGGGTTCCATCGGCGAAACCCGCCGGCGCCACCGATCGAGTGCCTGGATGTCCCGCGGGCCGGTGCGGCAGCAGCCCCCGATCACGCGCGCTCCGCGCTCGTACCAGCGCTGCGCCCGACCGGCGAGGTCGCTCTGGCGGTCGCCGGTCCAGCGCTTCGCGGCCGGGTCGAAGCTCTCCCCCGCGTTCGGGTACGCGATGAGGGGGAGCGCGGCCGCCTCGCCGATCGTCGCGAGGGCCTCGGACACCAGCGTCGGCGACACGCAGTTCACGCCGATCCGGCCGACCGGTGCCTGGGACTGGAGCTCGGAAGCGAGGACCGCGAGGGGATTGCCCTCCGCGGTGTGCGTCCCGTCCCGCAGCGAGAGCGAGACCCACGCATCCCGGACGCCGAACTCGCCGAGGAGCCGCGCGAGCAGCAGCGCCTCTTCCGCGCTGGGGATCGTCTCGCAGAGGACGATGTCCGCCCCCTGCTCCCGCATCTCGTCGAGTAGGACCTCGAGCCGCGCGCGGTGGAAGCGCTCGATCTCGGCGAGCGCCACGCGATAGTCGCCGCGGTACTCCGAACCGTCGGCTCGATACGCCCCGAACGGCCCGATCGAAACCGCGACGCGGACTCCTTCGCGCCCGGCCGCGTCCCGCTCCCGGCAAGCGATCCGCACGGTGTCGCGCAGGAGCCGCTCGGCCTCGGCTTCGCGAAACCCCGCGGCCCGAAACCCGGGCATCGACGCCTGATAGCTCGCCGTCGTGATCACGTCCGCGCCGGCGGCGAGGTACATGCGGTGCACCTTCGCGATCGCATCGGGGTCTTCGGCGAGGAGCCGCGCCGACCAGAGGGGGTGCGCGAGATCGTAGCCCAGTCGTTCGAGCTCGGTCGCGAGCCCTCCGTCGAGGATCAGGGGCGCCTCGCCGTCTCGCTCAGCGCGGGCCATCCGGTCCCAGACCGCGTCGGAGCGCGGACTCTCGCTGCAGGAGGAAGAGCTCGGCCCAGTCGGCCGCATCCACGGGCTCGAACGGACGAGGCCCGCTCGCCTTCGCCTCGGCGTAGATCGCCTCCATCCGATCGAGGTACGCCTCGGGCGCGAGGGAGAGGGGTCGGATGTTCGCGCGCAGCTCGGCGCGCAGGTCGGGCTCTCCGGCGAGCCGCTCCATCGCCGCCGCGAGTTCGTCGACGCTCCCCGGCGCGACGCGCAGCGCCGCCTTCCCCGCTCGACTCGTCATCGAGCCGAGGTCGGTCACGATCGCGGGCAGGCCCAGCTCGAAGCACTCGTCGAGCACGAACCCGTAGGTCTCGAAGCACAGCATCGGGAAGACCGCGGCGTGGAGCCCCGTGGCGGCGAGTTCCTCGTACTCGAAGCGACCGTGGAACCGGACCGCGAGCCCCTCCGCCTTCGCCTCGAGCTCGCGCCTGAGCGCGTCGGTGTCCACCTTTCCGAAGAGGTGCAGTTCGAGCGGGCGCTCTCCCGCTCGCTCGGCGATCGCGCGGAACGCGTCGACGAGCACCCCGAGCCCCTTGCGATCCGTGATGCTCCCCCAATACCCGAACCGGAACGCCTCGCCCTCGCCGGGCTCGGGATCGGGAAGATCGACGCCCGCGAATCGCGGCGTGGTGGGGAAGGGCAAGACCTCGAACTCCGCCCGCTCGATCCCGGTCGACGCGGCGATCACGTCGCGTGTCGCGCCGTCGGCAACGAGGAGTTTCGCGGCGCCCGACAGCTCGCTCTCGTACTGGCGCGCGAAGAGCTCGATCGCCCGATCGGTCTCGCGCACGCTCTCGTGCCCGAATCGCGGCGCGCAGTCGCGGCAGCGATCGACCCTCATCGGGTCGAGGCATGCCGCGCCCTCGCGCGTCACGCGAAAGCAGCGCGGACAGCTCGGGTAGAGGTCGTGCAGCGTCACGACCACCGCGGTGCCGCGCCGCGCCGCGAGCTCGACCCAGTTGCCCCCCGTGCGGATCCAGGAGTGCACGTGCACGAGGTCCGGCGCCTCCGCCTCCAGGATCCGATCGATCACGCGCTCGGCGCCCGGGTGGCGGAGCCTCGAGTAGAGGTCGAAGTAGAGGTCGTCGCGGTGCAAGCGCAGGACCTCGATGCCCTCCACGCTCTCGCGCTCGAAGCCCACCTCCTCCCAGGGCGTGTGGCTCCCCGCGACGAGCACGGTCCGATGGCCGCGCGCCTCGAGGTCGGGGAGCAGCGACGCGAGGTGCGTCTCGATTCCGCCGCTGCATTCGGGCGCGTACCCGTGGGCGACGTGCAGGACCTTCACAGCCGGCTCGCCTCGATCTGGGCGCGCTCGAAGCTCATCGGGGTTCCCACGTCGTTCCAGTATTCGACGAGCGGAAACTCGCCGAGCTCTCCGCGCGGCGCGAGCGTGTCGTTCAGGAAGTCCACCATCTCGAGTCGTTCGCCGTGGCGCACGAACTCGAGCACTCCGGGGGAAAACGCGTAGATTCCCGCGTTGATCGGGTGGCGGAGGAGCGGCTTCTCCTCGATGCGCGACACCTCGCCGCCTTCGGCCCGCACGACGCCGTAGGGACAGTCCATCTCGTGCACGTGGGTCGAAATCGTGGCGAGCCGCCCGCTCTCGCGGTGGAAGCGCGCGAGCGCGCCGTAGTTGGCCTCGGTCAACAGGTCCCCGTTCACGACGAAGAAGGGCTCGTCGATCGATCCGAGCAGCGCGAGCCCCGCGCCGGTCCCGAGGGGGTCGTCCTCCTCGAGGTAGCTCGCCTCGAGCCCGAAGTGCGTGCCGTCGTCCACCGCGCGCTTGATCTGGTCCCCCATGTGCCGCACCGAGATCGAGACGCGCTCGACGCCGTGCGCGGCGAGCGAGCGCAGGATGCGGAACAAGAGCACGTCGCCCCCCACCTCGAGCAGCGGTTTGGGGGTGTGGTCGGTGAGCGGGCGCAGGCGCGAGCCCAGCCCCCCGGCCATGACGATCGCGCACCGGATCGGTTCGATCGCGCGCGCGACCAGCCGCGGCTCTCCCCCGGCCGCACCGAGGATGAGTCCAGGCAACCCCGGGTCCGCGGCGAGCCGCTCGCGCGCCTCGTCCTCCGAGTCCGCCGTCAACTCCTCGTCCGCCGCGTCGACCGCGCTCCGGTGGTCCGCCCCGCGGTGATGCGCTCGCCGCAGGTCCATCGCCGCCACCGGCCGGTCCCCGACGAGGAGCAGCGGAGAGGCGGTCTTCGCGAGGGCCGCCAGGGCGTCCTCGAGGCATGCCTCCCTCGGCAGCCGCGCCTCCGCCGCGAGGGACTCGCACCGGAACGCGGCGGTTCGACGGGGTTCGGGGGTTCGCTCGGGGGAGGGGCTCACGACTCGGGCTCGGAAGGCGCTTCGTAACCTTACCCGCGGCCCGATCCGGGGGGGTATGATTCTCTATCCAGGAGCCCTGTCGCCGCTCCCGAAAAGACCCTCCGTGAACCCCCTGCACTCCGATCCCCCCCAGGCGGGCTCAACGGCTCCGAACGCGCATCAGGCGTCCCCGGACGCCGGCGCCCCGCCCCATCTCTACCGCGAGATGCTGCGCATCCGTCGCTTCGAGGAGCGGCTCGAAGAGCTCGTCAAGACCGGCAA
>DRLC01000185.1 GCA_011053145.1 Planctomycetota bacterium
GACTTCACGGATGTGGTCGTGCACCTCTTCCAGCCCGAAGCACGCGCGTTCTACGACCTGGAACGGCTCTACGCTGACTGCCCGCGCGTGGACTGGCGCGAGGCGGCGGAGCAAGCCGACGCCGGGTAGCGACGGTCCGCGAAGCGCCGCTTCGACCTGCGGGCGGTCGCGACCCCGACCCCCTACAAAAGCGGCAGGATCGTTTTCTCCACGCGCTTGTAGAGAGCGCCGGTGGCACGAACGTCGCGCAGGCAGTATTCGCCGATCTCTTCGATCCGCCCCTCGCGATAGGCACGAGCCACCTGGCTCCCATCGATCGACCCCTTCGGGCTCTCGATGTCGAAGCGGCGGCACCAGTAGTCGAGCGAGTACCGATCCCGGACCGCGCCCATGAACGTGAAAACCTCGAGCAGGTCCACGAGGTCTCCCATCCGGTAGCGATTCCCCACCAGGTTCTTGGTCGGCGTCACGCCGAGCTGTGCGGAGCGGATCATGAGCATCGGACCATCGAAGGTCCGACCATTGAACGAAACGAGCCGCGGACGCTTGCGATCGAGGATCTTCCAGAAGTGCTCGAGGAGTTCGCGTTCCTCTCCGCGGATGATGTCGGACTTGGGAACGCGCTCCCACTCCTTCGACGGGTGGCTATCCCCTTCGAGCAGGACGAGACCACGGTCCATCTCGAGGTTCCACATCCCGATCGTGATGATCTTGCCGAGCCCGGGAAAGAGCGCGGTGCGCTCGGGCACGGCTTCGCGGGCTTCCTCGGTTCGTGCGCGCTGCAAGAGGTAGGCACGCGTGATCTCGTCCACCTCCTCCCAGGGATACCCCGCCACCTCGATGTCGTAGGCAATGGTCGTGCTCATCTTGAACGCGTCGCGGCCGCCTCGGCGTGCCGCCCTCTCGGGTCCTCGAATCAGTCCTCGGCTTCGATCGCGTCGAGCAGGGCCGTCTGGTCCTCCTCGGTCGTATCGGGATTGCTCGCCACGAGCCGAAAGGTGGCGGCACCGTCCAGGGAGGCGTAGTTCACGAGGAACGAGCCTTCCTCGGCCAACTTCCCGCGGATGCGGAGCGTCGCCTCGTGCTCGTGGCGATCACGCTCCTCTCCCGCGGCGGACCGATGCGCTCGCGGCAGATAGCGGAAACACACGTTCGCGCCCTCCTGTTCACGGATCAGCCGAAACCCCTCCCGCTCGCGCACGAGTTCGCGCATGCGGCTCGCCTGATCGAACAGTCCGTCGACGCGCGCCTCGAAACCGCGGTCCCCGAGCACCTGCCAGGAGAACCACAGCTTGAGCGCATCCACACGGCGCCCGCACTGCAGGGTGCGATCCCCGAGGTCCCAATTCGCATCGGACTCTTCATGGAAGAGGTAATCAGCGTTCATCCCCATCGTCGAGACGAGCGAGCCCTTCGTCCGCATCAGGGTCGCCGATGAGGAGAGTGGCACTCCCATCATCTTGTGCGGATTCCACGCGATCGAATCCGCGCGTTCGCAGCCGCGCATCAGATGCCGATGCTGCCGCGAGAGCAGGACGCTGCCGCCGTAGGAGCCGTCGATGTGCATCCACAAACCGTGGCGCTCGGCGACGTTCGCGATTTCATCGATCGGGTCGAAGGCACCCGGCACCGTGGTTCCCGCGGTGGCCGCCACGAAGAAGGGGGTGCGCCCCTTCCGGCGCTCCTCGAGGATGCAGCGTTCGAGCTCCCCGGGAATCATTCGGCCGACCTCGTCGACGGGAACACACACGGTTCCATTCCTCCCCAGGCCAGCGATCATTCCCGCGCGCTGCAGGGAGTAGTGGGCCTCGGCCGAGGTGAACATCACGGGTCGATCGCTCGGACGCAGCCCTTCGTCCTTCACATGCGGGAACGCGCGATGTCGCGCAGCCAACACGCTGATCAGGTTGGAGACGGAACCTCCCGGCGCAAAGACCCCTTCGCCGTTCTCGAATCCGACAAAGCGGTTCAGGCGTTCGATGAGCGCGAGTTCGACCACCGTTCCGACGGGAGCGGCCTCGAAGGTGTACATCGAGGTGTTCGTCAACGCGCAAATCCACTCCCCGAGAATCGCGGCGGCATCGAACCCTCCGAAGAGCTGATTCATGAAGCGCGGATGCCCCGTTCGCACGCTGTAGTGCAGGGTCTTGCGAGCGAGGTCCAGGACACTCTCGAGACCGCGGCCCTCGGTGGGCAGCTCGAGCTCCAGGCAACGGATGAGCTCTTCCGGCGAGACCCGATGGACGACGGGGTGGGTTCGGTCCTGATTCGACTGCAGCGCATCCGCCGCCAGGCGTCCTGCGGCGTCGAAGAGGGCCTCGATTTCGGTCTGCTGCTGCAACATAGGCGGCCTGAGGGAGGGGGCGGCGGGCGCGATCGTAGCTCTCACGTCCCGGCGAGCGATACGGATTCCGGCCGATCCCTACGGACAGGCGGACGCTCCAGGACCTCCTGGGGCGCGGGAAACCGTTCGCATCCCGCCTTCCCTCAACGCCGCTGGAGCGCCATCGCCTTCCCCGGACGGCGCCTGAGGACGGCGCTCCCGACGAGAACGACCAGCATCCACCAGCCGCCCAACAGGATCGATCCGGCGCGGGGCGGGCCGCTGACCGGGCGCACGGAGCATCCCCCACCACCGCCGGAGGAGTCCTTCGCCACGGACACGCCGCTCGCGAGGACCACCGCCTGTTGGGAACTCATGTCCCGGACGAGGACATCCTTGGCACCCGGGGAAGCGAACGCGGGCGTCACGACCTGGAGGGTCGTGGAATCGATGAAGGTCACGGAAGGTGCCGCCAGC
>DRLC01000186.1 GCA_011053145.1 Planctomycetota bacterium
ACGAACGCGGACCCCCCCATCGAAAACAGACGTCCGCCGGAACGCCCGTCCGAGACACGGAATTCGTGGCGTCCGGGAGCGAGATGCTCGAAGACCACCTCGCCGCTGGAATCGGTCACCTCCCCGCCCCCACCGAAGGGGTTGCCGAAGGACGGCCCCTGTTCCCCCACGCCGCGGTGTAGCACCTGGGCTCCGGCCACGGGTTGCCCCTCGGGATCCATGACGCGAACGACGACCTCCCCGCCGCGTCCCAGGACCACGGTGCGATCGACGCTCTCTCCGCGCGGCAAGGCCAGGCCCTGCTCCTCGAAGACCGCGTAGCCGACCGCGCGCACGGTCAGGTCGACGACCTCTCCCTCGGGGATCGAGAGAAGGGCGAGCCCGGAGGAATCGGTGGTCGCGACGCGCATCCTCCCCTGACGCCAGCTCCCGGGGCCGTCCCCGACCGTCATCTCGAACCCGCCTCCTTCCCCGAAACGGTCCTCGAGCTCGAGCGCGACCTTCGCTCCGGCGATGGGGGCTCCCGTCGCCCCATCGACCACGTTCACCCGAAGCACGGGTACCGGATCGAGCAGCAGGTCGCCGAGGTCGAGTTCCTGGCCCGCGATGAGGGCGATCGACTCGCGCGCGAAGTCCCCGTATCCCGCGGCGCGGATCTCGAGCTGGGCGCGATCGCGAGCGTCCTCGGGGCGCAGGTCACCGAACCGCGCGCGGCCACCGGGATGGTGCGTCGCGATCGAGCCGTCCTCGTTCTTCATCGGCGCGGTCCAGTCGATGCCGGCACGCACCTCGAAGTCTTCGATCGGCTGAAGCGTCTTGGAGTCGACGACGCGAAACACGAGGGCCGACTCGGCCTGGTACGGAATCTCCACGCCACTCGTCCCGGCGAAGGCGGTGATCGTTTTCGAGAAGGTCTCCCAGGACATCCAGGCGTCCTTGCTCTTCGCCGACAGGCGCAGCTCGTACTCTTCCTTCGGGATGACGCCTCGAAGGACGAATGCGCCATCCTCCGCGAGGGGCGCGCGGCGCGGATCGAAGCTCGACCAATCCACGCCGACCCGGACCGCGACCACTTCGAGATCGCGCCACAGCCCCTCGGGGAGACCGGACGCGTGCCCCTCGATGTGCTCGCCATAGGGCAGCACGAAGCGCAGCCCGGCCACCTCCTCCCCGGGCGTCTCGGTGAGGCCCTCGAATCGCTTGTTCGGGTGCTCCTCGGAGTGCACGTGGATCCCCCACGTGCCGAGGGGAATCCGATCGAGGCGGAAGGCACCGTCCTCCCCGGTCACGGCCAGCGGTTCCCGCTGGAGCACGGCCAGGGCCCCGAGGGCTTGCCCGGGATCGATGAAACGGAGCTCCGCCCCGGAAACGGGACGACCATCCGGATCGAGCACGAAGCCGCTCAGGATCGCGCCGGGCTCCATCCGGATCGTCTCCATCCGGAAGACCTCGTCGGTCGGAAGCACCATGTCCCTTCGCTCGTAGGGCGCGTAGCCCGCCGCGAGGACCCGCAATCCGATCCGCCCCCCCGGTAGGCCCTCGATCGCGAACCGTCCCCGCGCGTCCGTGGTCGCCTCGTGGCCCTGCCCGAACAACGACCCGTACGAGAAGGAAACCGGGAAGCCATCCGACGCCAGCGCGAGGACCTCCGCTCCGACGATGGGGGTTCCGAGCGGGTCGACGACGCGCCCCTCCAGACGCACCCGACCCCGGTCCGTCTCCGGGGCGGCCCTCTCTTCGGGGAACGCGGGGGTGCCCTCGACCTCCCGCCGAGCGACCTCCTGGTCGGTTCCCGATCTCGACGGAGCGTTCGGGGCGAGGGGGGCCTCGGCACCCTGGACCGCGACGCCTGCGTCGGCCTCGATTCCCCGGGCACCCGAGGCCCCATCCCCGCGACCGGCCCCTCCCTTCGCGAAGAGCCAGAACGCGGAGGCGCCGAGGAGGAGGAACAGGGCGAGGAGCGCGAGGGAAGTTCGAGAGCCCATGGAGAAGGGGGTAGTGGTCTCGGGGCGGCTGGGTACGAAGCCAGCCTACGCGGCCAACTCCGAAATCGTTAGGAGTTCTGCGTTCGAGCTTCGTTCGTCATCCAGCCCCATTCGATCCCGTCCCTGCCGACTCCGGCATTCCCGGAATTGGGAAGATGAGCGCACACGGACGTCCTCCGGGGTGCCTGAGGCTCGGTCCGCTTGCACAAACCCGCGGGCGGCAGTCTGATTGGGGTATGCCCCCTTTTCGCTTCCCGTTCGTGTCCACGGCTCTTCTTGCTCGAATGCTCCGGAACCTTTTCGCCGTCCTCCTGTCGCTCGCTGCCCTTCCCGCTCCCTCCCACGCCCAGGTCCCCAAGGTGGGCCGGGACGTCTACGAGGACGCGGTGGTCTACGGCTTCAAGATGAAGGTCCCGAAGGACTGGAAGCAGGTCCCGCCCCAGCCCGACGAGGAGAACCTGCTCGCGTCCTTCAATGACCCGGACATCCCCTACATCTCCGTCGGCAAGTCCGGAGAGATCCTTCCGATCGCGTGCTTCCTGTTCGCGATCGACGACCGTGACGCCGACGGAAACGCGATCGGCGGTGAGCAGGACTCCTCCTCACGCATCCTGAAGCTGATCCAGGACCGACTCTCCCTCGGGACGGCCTGGGACATCAAGGACGACAAGCCGAAGCCCCTGAAGATCAAGGGGGTCGTCCGCGCACGCTCCTATGTCCTGGAGGCCCAGCACACGAGGGACCCCGAGGTCATGATCGAAGCCTACGTCGCGGACTTCGAGCTCGAACCGGGGCTCTCGATCTACTTCTTCGGGATCGGTCCCGGGGGACGCAAGTGGCGCTCCTATGAGAGCGCGTATGCGAAGCTCGCGAAGAGCTTTCGGCGCGTGGAGATCGTCGGGGTCGAGGATCTGGGCAGCGGCCGCGACACGCCCCGCGACCGTCGACGCATCAAGCTTCAGGAGGAGGTCGCGCGCTCTCCCGAATGGAAGCTCTACGAGACCGAGCACTATCTCGTCGTCTCGGACGTCAAGGACAAGCCCTTCATGGACGAGCTCCTGCTGCGGATCGAGGCGATCCGCAAGGCCTACGAAGAGGAGTATCCGCCGGAGGAAGCCCGCGCGATCCGCGCCAAGGCCGAGGAAGAAAAGCGGGCCGCGGCGGCCGAGAACGGAGAGGACGAAGAACCCGCCGAAGAAGAGGACGAGCGCAGCGTCTCGGTCCAGGACCCGATGCTGGCTTCCCTCTCCAGCGTGCTGCGTGTCTGCTCGGACAGACAGACCTATTCGCGCTACGGAGGTCCCCCCGGCACAGGGGGGTATTGGAACCCGGTCGATGAAGAGCTCGTCATCTACGACGACAAGAAGAGTTCCGGTCGGGACTGGACTTGGATCGTCCTGAAC
>DRLC01000187.1 GCA_011053145.1 Planctomycetota bacterium
AGGGCGACCCCGTTTCGATTCCCCAGCCGCGGAAGCTGCGCATGCGAAGGTGGTGCCACTGTGCCTGGAGCAGCGGGTCGTCGGGGCGACTCCAGAAGACCGGGGCGGGGCCGGCGGAGCCCCCGCCGGGGATCCGGGGGGATGCTTGTGCCAGCTCCGGGACCGAGAGCAGCCAGTCCGGTTCCACGTATTCGAAGAGATCGCTCGCGAGCAGGGCTTCGATCGCATCCACGTCGCGCATCCCGGCGGGGACCCGCACGATGCTTTCATCCGTGGCCTGGACGTACTCGATCCACTCGAGCCGAGCGAGCCTGCGTTCCGCCGCGAGGTGCAGGGCGCGCGCACGCGCCGCACGCACGCCGCCCTCGACGAGATCGCGCGGCTGCTTCGGCCGAACGATCAGTCGCCCGGAAAAGCGGCGGACCCCGGGGATCTCCGTGAGGTTCGTCGGGGCGTCGGTCTCCGCGGGGCGAGCGGTCCGGCCTTGCGGGGTCCCGAGGACGAGGGCGGCGAGGAGGGGAAGGAGCGTCGGGAGAGGCATCGGGCTGTGTCGGGGGCGCGCGGCGTTTGGAGGGGGCGAGGTCGGCTCACGGAGGGAGAGGGCCTGGGCCCGGTCGGGAATACGTGGGCCCCCTAGAAAAAAGCTCCCGCGGGCGGGACCCGCGGGAGCTTCGTGGGCAGGGGGGCGTCTCAGGCGGTGGCCATGTCGTAGAAGGCCTTCATCTCCGCGAGCGACTTGCTCTCCACCTGGCCGGCGTGCCCGGCTTGGCCAAAGGCGACCATGCGCGCCTTGCAGACCTCCGCCATCGCGGCGCGCGCGGGCTTGAGGTAGTAGCGCGGGTCGAACTCGGCCGGCTTCTCGACGAAGGCCTTGCGGATCGCTCCGGTGATCGCGAGACGGTTGTCGGTGTCGACGTTGATCTTGCGGACGCCGTGGCGGATGCCCTCCTGGATGTCCTCGACCGGAACGCCGTAGGTCTCGGGGATCTCGCCGCCGTAGGCGTTGATGATGTCGATCAGCTCCTTCGGTACCGAGGAAGAGCCGTGCATGACCATGTGGCAGTCGGGCATCTTGGCGTGGATCTCTCGGATCACGTCCATGCGCAGGACCTTGCCGGTCGGCTTCTTCTTGAACTTGTAGGCGCCGTGGCTCGTGCCGATCGCGACGGCGAGGGCGTCGCAGCCGGTCTCCTCGACGAAGCGTCCAGCCTCGTCGGGGTCGGTCAGGTGGTCCTGCGCTTCTTCTTCGCTGAGGCCGGCGCCCTGGCCGTCCTCGATCCCCCCGAGGCAGCCGAGTTCCGCCTCGACGGTCACGCCGCGCGCGTGGGCGTACTCGACGACCTCCTTGGTGACGCGGACGTTGTAGTCCCAGGAGGCCGGCGTCTTGCCGTCTTCCTCCAGCGAACCGTCCATCATCACCGAGGTGAAGTCCATGTCGATCGCGCTCTTGCACGTCGCCGGCGAGTTGCCGTGGTCCTGGTGCATCGCGATCGGAATCGTGGGGTTGAGTTCGGCCGCGGCCAGCATCAGGTGCCGCAGGTAGTTGTCGTCGGAGTAGGCGCGTGCGCCGCGCGACGCCTGGACGATCACCGGCGAGTCGGTCTCGCGAGCCGCCATCATGATCGCCTGGATCTGCTCCATGTTGTTGACGTTGAAGGCGGCCACGCCGTAGCCGTTTTCGGCAGCGTGGTCGAGGAGGACGCGCATCGGGATGAGGGCCATCGGAAGGGGATCCTTTGGGGCAGTTGGGTGGGGCTGGGAAAGGACCGGCGTCGGTCCACGTCGGGCATTGTAGCCGTGCGGCCTGCGGCGTGGAGGCGAGTTCCGCGCTTGTTCGAGCGGGATCAGGCCCCTTTCAAGAAGTCCGCCGGAGAAAGCGCCAGGGCGCGGGACAGCGAGGCGAAGAACACGTCGACGAAGCGCACGTCTCCCGTTGCCAGGGGGCGGCTGGCGTCGAGGTCCCAGACGGCGATCGGACGCCCACCCGGATCGCGCAGCGGAGAAACGATTCCCGCCACGGTGTCGAGCCCGCTCTCGGCGTCGCAGGAGACGTAGCCTGGCCACGGACCGGGCCGCCCGGACGGATCGGTGGAGCGCGATGCATAGAGGGTCTGGTTGAGAACGAGCCCGTCGAAGCACATGCCGCTCGTGAACGGGGGTGGGAGTGGACCGGCGGGCGCGTTCGAGGGGGAGAGTTCGGCGCAGACCGGCGGACCGTGGGCAGGGCCGAGGCGGAGGATCCCGCTCGGATCGAGAACGTAGAAACCGTTCCAGTCCCAGCCGTGGGGGCCGAGGTGCGACGCGATGCGCTCCGGGAGCGCGGCGAGGATGCGGCGGACCCGGTCCGAGTCGTGCGGGGACGATGCGAGTTCGGCGGCGGTCTCCCGGGCGACCGCATCGAACTCCGGGCGCATCGGCGCCTCCGGAACGAAAGCGTTGTGTTCGAGAACCCGAAGGAATTCCCCGGGGGAGAGGGGGGGAAGAGCTGCCATGGGATCAAGCGTAGCGACGCTGGACGCGGGGGAACCAGCCCAATCGTGGTCCGGCGCGCTCCGCGACCGGTGCCGGCGCTCGGACCGCCACCCCCGCGATCCTTGCGGCGAATGCGGGGCGCCCCGATACTCTCCCTCCCCCTGCGCTCTCGTCCACCGAAACGCTCCGCCAGCCCGCCATGAAACTACGCTTCCGCATCCGCATCGCTCGTGCCCCGCTGGGCCTCGCCCTCTTCGCCCTCTTCGCCCCATCCGCCCTCGCCCAAGGCGACGCGGCGGTGGTCCAGAGCCTGATCCAGGAGGGCAAGAACAACAGCCACGTTTGGAACACCCTCGAAACCCTGTCCGAGGTGATCGGACCGCGCCTCACCGGGTCGACCCGGCTCCTGGAAGCCAATGCCTGGACGCGGGACGAGTTCCGTCGCATGGGCCTCGAGAACGCACACCTCGCGAAGTGGGGCACGATCCCGGTCGGTTTCGACCGCGGGCCGTCCTACGCGCACATGGAGGAGCCCGTGCACCGCGAGTTCGAGTTCACGACGCGCTCCTGGGGAGCCGGGACCGACGGCCCGGTGCGCGCCGAGGTCGTGATGCGTCCCGGCACCCTCGAAGAGCTCGCCGAGAGGGGGACCGAGCTCGAGGGCCGCTGGGTCCTGTGCCCGAAACGCCAGCGGCGCCCACGGCGGGACGAGACGGCCGAACAGAAGGCCGCGCGCGAAGAGCAGGAAGCGATCGATGCGGCCATCGACGAGATGGACATCGTCGGTCGACTGGTCTCCTCCGGCGAGGAGATCGTGATCACGAGCGCGGTGCGCGGCTGGGACGAGCTGACGATGGACACCTTGCCCACCCGCGTCGAGGTCCTCGTGCGCCAGAGCGACTACGACGCGATGGCGGCGGAACTCGCGAAGGGCGCTGCCGTCACCGTCGAAGCGGATCTTGCGAACCACTTCGTGGAGGGGCCGATCCCGGTCTACAACACGATCGCGGAGATTCCCGGCACGGAGCGACCCGACGAGGTCGTCATCATCTCCGGGCACCTCGATTCCTGGGACGGCCCCGGTTCCCAAGGCGCCCAGGACAACGGGACGGGAGTCTCGGTCGCCCTCGAGGCGGCACGGATCCTCATGGCCGTCGGCGTGCAGCCCAAGCGCACGATTCGCTTCTGCCTCTGGACGGGGGAAGAGCAGGGCTTGCTCGGCTCGCGCGCGTACGTGGAGCAGCTTTCCGATGCGGAGAAGGCCGGCATTTCGGTCGTGTTCGTGGACGACGGAGGAACGAACTACCAGGGCGGCGTCGCTTGCATCGAGAAGATGCGGCCGATGCTGGATGCGGCGATCGCTCCGATCCAGGCCGCCTTCCCCGAGCTTCCGATGGAAAACACGACGCGCGATCGGATGCCGCGCATGGGGGCGAGCGACCACGCCTCGTTCACGCAGGTCGGGATTCCGGCCTTCTTCTGGGATGAGAAGGGCTCGGGGGGCCGCGAAGGCAAGGACTACAACTTCATCCACCACACGCAGCACGATCGCACGCGCTACGCGGTCGAGGAGTACCTCGTGCAGTCCGCCACCTGCTCCGCCGTGGTCGCCTATGAGCTCGCGATGGCGGACACGATGCTTCCGCGGGAGACCGAGGCGGACCTCGAGGCGGCCGCGCCGCCGCCCGACCCGAGCTTCCACCTCGCCGAGGGTCCCTTCAGCGGTCGCTGGTCCGTATCGCTCCTCGGAGAAGGGGCGCCCGACATGACCCTCGACCTGGCGATCGAACTCTCCGAGGACGGGCGCGTCCGCGGGGTCGTCGCCGGACCGATGGGGGAGGAGCGCATCCGCGAAGGGACCTGGAACCCCGAGGAAGCGCGCTTCACCGTGGTCTCCGACTTCGGCAAGGTGGACTGGGACGCGCGCGTTCGCGAAGGAGTGCTCGAGGGCAATCTCCAGGTCATGGGGCAGGAAATGCCCTTCCGTGGTGAGCGGGTCGTCTCCGAGCCGACCGCGATCAGCGGAATGTGGAAGGGGCTGATCCTCTCGATGGACGCCGAGTTCACGCTCTTCATCGAGGTGGACGAGGAGGGCAACGTCAGCGGCCGCTTCCAGTCTTCCCAATCCGACAGCGAGCTTTTCGACGCCAGCTTCGATCCCACGACCCAGACCCTCGAGTTCGAGTACGACTACCCCCATGCGGGGCGTCTCCCGGTCGAGGCCCACCTGGATGGGGACGAGCTCGTCGGCGTGATCGGCGAGCAGGCGGAGTTCGAGGCGACGCGGGAGGAAGAGGACTGAACCTCGCCTCGCCCATGGTCTCGGCGGCCCGCGTTCCCCCGCTCGTCGGGGCGCGGGTCGCCGGCTTCGTTCCCGGGGTGCGGTGGCGATGAGGTGCGCGGAACTGGTTCTGCCGGCGGGGGACCTGGACGCCACGATCGCGTTCTTCGTCGAGAGGCTCGGGTTCCAGCTCGACGCGCTCTGGCCGGCGGACGGTCCGCGCGCCGCGCTGCTTTCGGGCCACGGGCTGCGCCTGCGCCTCGATCCGGAGGTCGGCTCGGGGTCGCACGCACGGTTGCGTCTCACCGACGACGAGCGGGCGGCGGGCAGCGAGGAGGTACTCCTCGCTCCGAATGGCGCGAGCGTTCTGCTCGTCGGGCCGCCGGCTCCCCCCACCTTCGAACCCCACACATCCCGGTTCACCGTGAGCCGGATCCGGGACGAGGCCCGTTGGGGTGTCGGGCGGGCGGGCATGGAGTACCGCGATCTCATTCCCGATCGGGAGGGTGGTCGTGTGATCGCTTCGCACATCCGCATCCCGCGCGGCGGGCCGGTCCCCGACTACACCCACTACCACCACGTGGGATTCCAGGTGATCTTCTGTCATCGCGGTTGGGTCGAGGTCGCCTACGAGGGCCAGGGGCCGGCGTTCGTGTTGCGTCCCGGGGACCTCGTCCTCCAAGCGCCTCGGATTCGCCACCGCGTGATCTCGTGCTCGGACGGGCTCGAAGTGGTGGAGGTGACGAGCCCGGCGGAACACGAGACGCGGGTCGACCATGGGCTCGAGCTTCCGGGGTCCCTCGATCGGCCGGATCGTGACTTCTGCGGCCAGCGCTTCCACCGTCACGTCGCCCCCGAGGCCGCGTTCGCCCCCTGCGAGCTGGATGGCTTCGAAGCCCAGTCGACCGGCGTCGGCGAGGCGAGCGGGGGAGCCGGCTCGGTGCGTCGCTTGCGCGCGGTGGGCGAGGGCGAGGCTTCGATCGCGGGCGGGAGCGAACTCCACATCCTGTTCGTGCGGACGGGGCGAGTTCGCGTCGAGGTCGACGGGGAAGAGCGGGTCGAGCTCGGACCCGCGGACGCCTGTCGCATTCCCGCGCGGCGCGGATTCCGACTCAGCGCGCCCGGGGGGGACTGCGAATTGCTCGAGGTGAAGCTGCCCGGATCCTGAGCGGCCGCCGTTCAGCGAGCCCCGAGGGCTTCGGCGAGCCTGCGCGTCTCTCGTTCCCGGTCGGCGATCGGTGCGTCCGCGCGATAGCGAAGCGGGAGTCCCGCATAGGCCGAGAGCGCCTCGGCCGCGCGACCCCGGGCCCAGGCGGTCGTCTGGGACGGGGTGAAGTCGAGCTCGTCGTCGAGGCCTTCGATCGTCCCGATGCGCATCACCGCGAGCAGGAAGTCGATCGTGCGCTCGTCGCCGAGGGACAGGGCCGTGATCGCGCATTCCACGCGGACCTCGAGGTCGGGGTGTGGGTTGGCGCCGATCGCGAGGCGCGCGATCTTGTGCCAGCGCTCGGGCCGCGGGAAGCGCGCGAGCGCCGCCGCGGCGAGGACGTCCCCCGCGTCGGATTCGCGGGAGGGGCCGAGCACGCGCCGTTGGAGCCGGCGAAAGAGGATGTTGCCGG
This sequence comes from Planctomycetota bacterium, assembly GCA_011053145.1. GTDB lineage: Bacteria > Planctomycetota > UBA1135 > UBA1135 > DRLC01. The sequence continues at coordinate 6,373 of DRLC01000187.1, forward strand.
CCTGCTCGGTGGCGCAGCGCCCGAGGATCACCGCGGCACGCACCGAACTCGTGTCCATGCGGTCGAGGGCGGCGCCGAGCTCGATGCGAGTCGGCTTTTCGAGCAGCGTGCGGGTCCCGTCGGGGAGGGCGGCCAGCACGAGTCGTTCGAAGTCCGCCGGCGGCATCGTCGCCCAGTCCTCGGGCGGTACCCAGGTTCCATTCCAGGGCAGCGGGGAAGCGGCGACCGAGGAGGTGTCGGGCTCCCCGGAGCGCTTCGCCGCGTCGAGGGAACCACAGGAGAGGCAGGGGAGTGGGAGTAGGAGCAGGGGGAACAACCAAGGGGCGCGCATCGCGGCATCTTAGCTCCGGGCCCCGGCGGGAAGCGGCACTCGCTGCCACAAACCGACCGCCGCGCCCCATGCCCGGCGATCCCGCGGGAAGAACCCGGAGGGCGAGGGAAACCGTTCCGGCCCCCGGCCGGTCCACCGCCCAAAGGAGGTCTTTTCCCAATGAACCAACGAACGATCCGGGGGTGGATCGGCGGAGCACTGTGCTCCGCGTTCACCCTCTCCGCCATCGCCTCGCTCGGGAGCGCCCAGGCTCCGACCCTGCATGTCTCCGTCACCTCGAACGTCGTCCTCGGGGGGGAGACGATCGACGATGTCTCGCTTCTGCGGGTGAGTAGCTCGGGAGTCGCCACGCCGTTCTTCGTCCCCGGGAACTGGCTCGCGACCGCGGGCTTCGTGCCGTCTGACGTGGACGGGTTTGGGCGTCGCCCCTCGATGCCCGCCGGCAGTGCTTCGTCCTTCGCCTTCTCCCTGCTCTCGAACGAGGGAGGGTTCCTGGATGGAGACGTCCTGTCGTTCGCCCCGGGGGGAGGTCTGGAGGTCGTGGTCTCGGAAACCGAGATCCTCGCGGCGCTGGGTGTGCCGTCGGACAACATCGATCTCGACGCCCTGGACTTCGACCAGCAGGGATGCCTGTTCTTCTCCCTCCAGTCGACGCTGAACGGAACGATCCTCGGAACGATCGAGGACGGCGACATCGTCTGCTACGAACCCTCCACCGGAAAGGTCTGGATCGAGTGGACCGAGGGGGACATCCAGGCCCAGTTCACCGCGGCGACCGGTCTCACCTCCGCGATCAGCGACGTCCAGGGCCTGGACTTCGTCAACGGCCAGTTCTGGGTCGTCACCCAGTCGCCGAGTTCCCACGACGGGGCCGTGCTCGAGCTCGGGAACAACCCGGTGGTGCTGGTCGAGGAAACCGACATGGGGCTCGGTGGCGCGGAGCTGAATGCGCTGAGCCTCGCGGAGGACAGTGAGGACCTCGCGACGATCCGCTTCGATCGCGAACAGGCGCAGGCGGGCGAGACGGTGACGATGATCCTGCGCGGCCTTCCGAACACGCTGTACGTCGGACTCTGGTCCGGCGGCACGGGCTGGGTGAACTTCGCCTCGCGACCCGGCTTCGGCGCCTGGTACCTCGACCCGGCCGACCCGTGGCTCGGCATGATTCTCGGAACGCCGCTGGCCCCGGCGGCCTGGACCGATGCGAACGGCGACTACCGGACGAACTGGGGTCTGCCCACCGCGCCGGTGTCCGGGCTCGGTTTCGGTGGGGAGAGCGGCTGG
>DRLC01000188.1 GCA_011053145.1 Planctomycetota bacterium
GAAGGCCTGCATCTCGACGCTGACTCCGGCGAAGGACGGGCTGTAGGGGATCTTCATCGTGTGGGTGGCGATGCCGCCCCGGGCGCGGGCGAAGCGGGTGAACAACGTCCCACCGCCGAAGCCCGCGATTCGGATCAGGGCCTCGCCGAAGCGCGTCGGGATCGGACTGGCGAGGGCGTGGCGCGCACCGAAGATCGCCGTCAGCTCATCGCCACCACTCGGAACGCCGACCACCGCTTGGAAGGTCGACCCCATCACCGGCTGGTTGACGACGCCGAGGCACAGGCAGTTCGTCCCCGATCCGTTGTGGACCGTCGAGGTGGAGCCCGGAATCAGCATCGCGGAGAGCAGGCCGCGGTCCACTCCGTCGACCACGCCGTCCCGGTTGATGTCGAGGATCTCCTCGGCGGCCTGGGAGCGGAAGCCCTGGAGGAGGAACGCGTCGAACTCGGCGAGGTCCGCCATGTCGAGGATCCCGTTGTCATCGAAGTCCCCGAGGCGAACCGCGCGCAACGGGATGCAGCGCTTGCGTCGGAAGAAGTCACGCATGCGTGTCTGGACGCGCTCGTGGTAACGCATCCCGATCTTCTCCACGACGGCCTGCTTCGGCTGCCAGATCGGGGTCGGGAAGGCGCAGTAGCTCATCAGGGTTCCCTGATCCGGCCCCGAGCCGTCGTCGCACGGGATCGGCGGGAGGTAGTTCTGGGTGTGGGGTGAGGAGAACGCGTGACCGTTCTCCATCCCGAACGCGTACAGGTCCCAGTTGTTCTTGCTCGTGTGCTGCGTCGGCGAGGGGAAGAAGCCCTTGATCTCGCTCGACGCGAAGGCGGGGTCGTTCTGGTCGCAGAGCAGGCCGTTCTCGGCCGAGCCGCGCCCGAAGCGCGTCAATCGGTTCACGAGTCCCCGCTGGACGGGGTAGAGCGGGTTGGCCGGGGACTCGAACCACTTCTGGTAGCCGCCGGGATAGCCCTCCCAGGGATCGGAGATGCCGTTCGAGACGCGCACGTACCCACTCGGCAGCAGGAGCCGCATCCCGATGTCGCGCTCGTAGATCGTCGTGGCGGCACCGACGAGCAGCGTCACGTAGTCCACCGCTTCCTGGGCGCTCTGGAACTTGCCGCGCGCGCGCCGGTCGACCTCGATGAAGATCGAGGTCTCCCACTCCTGGACGGTGTTCGCCGCGGAGGCACTCCCGCCGAATCCCCCGACCGCCCCGGTCCCGTTCCCGTACGCGGACCCACCGCGTGTGCCCGGCCCGATCGGGTGGAGCCCGTTCGACGGAAGGGGTTGGTAGTGGCACCAACCCTGGGCCCCGCCGTGCTCCTCGGAGTGTCCGTGCACGTCGGGTTCCCCGAAGACCTCCTGGTGACTGATCGTGAACCCGTGGCCCGGGTCCGCGCCGGAGGACAGGAAGTAGTTCACGCCTTCGAGGTTCAGGTAGCCGTTCAACATCGTCGGCGAGATCGCGAGGAAGCCGCGGCTCGGGCGGCCCGGCACGAAGGCGCTGAACATGCGCACGCTCGGAACGACGCGAGTCGTCTCACCGTCCTCGCCGATCGCGATCGCGGTGCCGCCGGCTTCCCAGACTTCGACCGGACGCAGCAGCAGCGTCGCCGATGCACCGCCGGGGAGGGGGAGGTCGCGCACTTCCGTGATCCCGCCGGCGCCGTGCGCCGCATCGAAGGCAGCCCAGGTGTGCTCGTCGAACCAGGCGGTGACGAATCCCTCCGCCCCGGTGTCGGCGAGGCGAGGGAACGGCTCGACGATCCGTCGGGCGGGAACGGGTGCGGCCGGCTCGCTCGCGAGTGCCGTGTTGGGGCTCTGGGCGCTCGCCGCCGCGGTGAGGGTCAGGATCGCGGTGAGGAACGGAATCCGAGATTGCGTCATGGACATGGCGGGGTCTGGATCGGGAGTCGATGCGGTGGCGAGCCTGGCAGGCCATTCTGCCAGGACCCGGCGGATCCCGTCAGGTCTGGCGTATGAGGGGCCCCTGACGGGACCGTGGGGCGCGCTCAGCGGCGGTGCAGCCCGCGGGTGATCCGGGGAGCCGCGAACCCGCCGACCAGGAGGAGCAGCGCGAGCATCCCCGCGAGCCGCAGCCAACCGCCCCAGCCCTTCGGCATCGCGCCGACGAGGAAGATGCCGCCGAGGAGGCCGAACACGATCAGGCCGGCGAGCAACACCCAGCTCTCGCGAAACAGGATGCGGCCGTCGCGGACCGCATGGATCCCGTCCTCGGCCGGGACCCAACCCGGGGGCAGGGCCTCGCGGATGCGCCGCGGACTCGGCGCACGACCTCCGACCGAGAGGGCCTCGAGATCGATCAGGCTCGCGAGGGGGACCCGCCGGTCGGAGGGAGTCGGCTCCCGCGATGCATCGGCGGGGTCCGTATCGGATTCCGTCGGGGCCATGGCGACCATTGTAGGGCTTGCGCGCCTTGCGAGCCGCTCGGCGTGCGCCTACCTTCCGAGGTGCGGGGGCCGTTCGGTCCTCTCCCACCCAGGATGCCCACTCCTTCCGACCTCTCCGCGACCGCAGTCCTCGTCTTCCCCGAGGGGGCCGTTCCCTCCGATGTGGACCTTCCGGCCCTCGGGCTCCTGCTCGCGATCGTCGGTTCGTTCCTGCTCGCGAACTCGATCCTGTTCCGCTCGCCGCGGGCCCTCGTCGCGCAGTTCTTCGGTGAGCCGGAGAGGCGCTTGACCTCCCTGCGCGCCTACATCTTCCATCGCCTGCAGGTGCACCTGGGGTTCCTCTTCCTCCTGGTCGGCTTCGGCCTGCAGCTCGTCGGTCGCTTTCGTCCGCGGCCGCCGGAAGGGTCCGAGTTCCCGGTGCAGTGGGTCGGGGGACTCCTGGTCGTCGTCCTGCTCCTCGAACTCGGAGGCTGGGCGCTCTCGCGGGTCCTCTTCCGCAATACCGTGCGCGCCTATTTCCGGGACCACCCGCCCGATCTCGAGAACGACCTCGAACTCGCTCGCGAACTCGGTCGCCTCTTCGGCGTGCCGCCCCAGGGCGACGACTCGGTCCCGTCCTATCTGCTCCGGGTTCGCCACCGCGTGGGGCTGCGCCCGCGTCCGGGTGCGATGAGCCGCTACCCCGGTGGGGGGCACCCGCCTCCGGAGGACGAGGGCGAGGACACGCTGCTGCCGCACGCGGACTCGGCCCATTCCCGGACCGAGCACTCCTGGCTCGTTCCCGGCCCGAAGAGCGAACGCTAGACAGAATGGGTGGAGCGGCCTCTTCAAGGCCGTGGATTACAGTTCTGCGTCGTTTCGTCCCAGAACCGCAGAGCCACATTGAGGAGCCGCTCCATGGTCCATTCTACTCGTTTCATCGGCCTCGACGTCCACGCCAAGAGC
>DRLC01000189.1 GCA_011053145.1 Planctomycetota bacterium
GATCACCTCGGCGAGGAGGCGTCCGTAACGACCGCGCACCTCGCGTCCCCCGGGAAAGAGGAGGCCGACCCGCGGGCGCTCCCCCGGCTCGGCGATCGATTCGAAGAGCTCCTTCGCCCAGATCTTGGTCTCTTCCCCGAACACGGTCTGCGGCTTCGACGTGGAGTCGGGGTGCCAGGACGAGATCTTCTCCTCGGTGTCCACGTTGAGGAGGCGCAGCTTCTCCCGCTCGCCCCCGCGCTCGATCCAGATCGTGTCGCCGTCGACGACGCGCGTGACCTCGAAGGTGTGCGCGGGCGGCGTCCCGGCGGGAAGGTCCGACGGAACGTGGAGGTCGGCCGCTTGGGAAGGGGCGAGCGCGAGCAGCGGGGCAAGGAGCGCGGCGAGCATCAGGTGTCGTGCTGGGAGGCGATGCGAGCTTGGTTGGGATAGCCGAGACGCTCGCGCGCGGCGGGGGGTGCGAGATCGATGTCGGCGAGCACGGTCAGGTCATAGGTCCCGGCGAGGACCGGGGGTCGGTAGCGTTCGACCGCCTCCGCGCTCTGGAAGGGCTCGAGCGGGAAGAGGACCTCTTCGGTGGCGACGTGCATGAAGTGGGCGAGCGAAAGGCGCGCGACCGACGGTGTGCGCGGCGCGCGGATCTCGTGCGGCGTCGCGAGGAAGCGGCCACCCGTCAGGATCTCGAGCTGCTGCCCCACCTGGACGACGAGGGATCCCGCGGGCGCGGTGCCGGGGACCTCGTCGCCGCCGCGCGTCGTCAGGAAGAGCCCGGCGCGCGGGTCGCAGGGGGCGGAGGCGCCGAGGGGGTCGCCTTCGGGCGTGACGAAGAGCCCGCCGGGGAGCAGCGTCAGCGCGCAGAAGTCGGTGTGGTTTTCGCCCCAGAGCACACCGCTTTCGAGCTGTGCGTCGTCGAGCGGCAGGTAGCGCAAGAGTCGCGAGACGTGCGGGCCGCCCGCGAGGAGCCGCGTGATCGCGCCCGGCCCGAGCCCGAGGGCGGCCTCGCACGCGCCGAGGATCGCGAGCCCGAGGTCCTGCAGCGCCGCGGCGACCCGCCGCAGCGCGGGCGCGAACTCCGGAAGCCCCTCCGGCCAGACGTTGCGGGCGTGGATCTCGGGGAAGCGCGCGCGGTCCCGCTGCGCCGGTTCGTCCAGCGCGGCGAAGAAGCACTCCTTGAAGTCCCCCTGGCCCCCGGCCGCGATCGCGCGCTCGGTGTCCGGCGGCGACCATCCACGCTGGTACCAGAGGTCGGGGCGAGCGATGCGTCGCTTCTCGTCCTCGGGCCGCGCGCAGAACGCGGCGAAGATCCGGTAGAGCGCCGCGAGATCCGCTTCTCCGATTCCGTGCCCCGAGACGTGCAGGATCCCGTACTCGGAGAAGGCCAGATCGATCTTCGCGAGGGTCTCGGGGCGCGCGTCGACGAGGGCGCCCGCGTCGACGAGCGGGATCGCCGGCGCCGCGCGGACGGTCCGGGGCGGACTCACTTGTCCGCGACGTCCTCGAAGTCGAAGTTGTTCTTCGGGTCGACCGGCGCGATCTTGAACTCGTAGCGCTGGGGCTGCTTCGGATCCTCGTTCGCTTCCTTCGCGGCGTTCTCCTGGGAGACCTTCGGTTCGGCGGATTCGTCTCGGGTGTCGTCGTTCTTCATGGAAATCAGTGACGGGGTGGGACGGCCTCGATCAGGCCGGCCTTGGAGATGGTTTCGAGGGCGGCGAGGGCCTGGGGGCGGACCTCTTCGGGATAGACGGAGACGATCTCCTCGGGCGAACGGCGTCCGTCGCAGCGCTCGAGGAGGTCGGCGGCGGCCGGGGAGAGGCACTGCACCTCCGCGGTCCGCGCATTGTAGAGCAGCGTCGAGGGGGAGCGGGCGAGGGGCGGGAGTTCGCGGTCGAAGCGCGCTCGGTCCTCGTCCTCCAGAAGGTCCGACTGGTAGCGGGGTCGAATGGTTGCCGAATCGATCGAATTCACGATGTCGTCGAGCACCGAGCGATCGAACGCGAGGGGAAGCTCGAGGACGTGGTCGCCCCGGCGCGGGCGGCCGCCGGTCGCTGCGACACGCTCGACGTTGGGCTCGAGCACTTCGTCGCGCAAGGCCTCGAACGTGCCGTGCTTCACGAGGTAGAGGAAGTAGTGACTCTTCAGCTCGTGGTAGAGCATGTTCGTGTTCTGGAACACGGGGAAGTGGGAGCGCAGGGCCTTCGTGAAGTCGAGGTAGACCTGCCGAGCTTCGGCGCGGCTCATCCCGCTCTTGCAGTGGAAGTCGTAGTAGACCTGGAGGTCCGCTTCGGGGTCGGGATAGATTTCGTCGATGTCGAACTCCTCCCGGCGCTGGAAGATCTCCGAGCGCTCGTCGAGGTAGAAGACGCGCGCGCTGACCTCCTGGATCGAGTCACGGTTCGCGAGGATCGTCTCCAGGGTTTCCATCGCCTCCTCGCGCGTCTCGGTCGGGAAGCCGATCATCGCGTAGAGCGTCACCGAGATCCCCGCATCGTGCGTGCGGCGGATCAGCTTCATGCTCTCTTCCGGGTCGATGCCCTTGCACATCCGCGCGAGCACGCGCTTCGATGCGCTCTCGTATCCGTAGGCGATGCGCTTGCACCCCGATGCCGCGAGATCACGGCAGACCTCCTCGTCGAACACCTTGTGCTCGAGGCGCGCGTCGCACCACCAGTTCACGTTCAAACCGGCGTCGAGGATCGCACGCGGGAAGGCGCGCGCCATCTCGGGCGGCAGGTCCTCGATCGCGAGGTAGAACGAGTTCGCGCCGTGCTTCTCCTGGAGGGAGCGCATGTCCTCGATCGTCTGCTCGATCGAACGGCCGCGGTAGCCGGGGCCGATCACGGTGTAGAGCGTGCAGAAGACGCACTTCCCCCAATAGCAACCGCGCGTCGCCGCGAGCGGCAGCACGAGCTCGGGCGAGAAGTAGCGGTCGAGGGGTAGGCCGTCGAAATCGGGCGTCGGCAGTGTCGAGATGTCGAGCGGCTTCTCCTGCGGAGTGACCCGGACTTCGCCCGCGTCGTCGCGGTAGATGATGTTCGTGACATCGGCGAGATCGCGCTCGCCCGCGACGTGCTCGGTGAGCTGGAGCAGCGGGCGCTCGCCCTCGAGCAGGACCAGGCTGTCGATGAGGCCCCAGAGTTCCTCGCGCTTCGAGAGCTTCTCGGCCGTGTAGGCGAGCAGCCCACCGCCCACGGTGATGTGCACGTCCGGCTTCCAGGCCTTGATCTGGCGACAGAGCGTCAGGACCGGGATGACCTGACTCGCGAAGGTGAGCGAGATTCCGATCAGGTCCGGATCGGCGGCCTTCAGGCGCGGCATCGTGTGCTCGCGGAAGAAGTCGACGAAGGGGTTCTCGTCCTCGCAGTCGAGCGCGGCGATGATTTCGTCGGTGCGCTCGACGCGGAAGCGCATGATGAAGCCGTGGGCGGTGAGTTTCGTCGGTGCGAAGGCCGTCGAGACGATGCGCAGGCCCTGCTCGATCGTGCGACCCGCCCAGAGGTAGCGCTCGTAGTCGTAGAAGTCCTCCTTCGAGCGGATGACGCGCTTCGCCTCCTCGATCGATCCCGCCACCTCGTCCCCCGCGACGGCGATTTCGCTCAGGACCTGATAGCGCTCCATGTCCGAGAACACGAGTTCGCTCTTCGCGTCGAGTTCCGCCATCCGCGCGCGCGCGTCGATCTTCTCGAGGGCGCGTCGCAGGTAGGCCTCGCTCAAGAAGTGGTCGTAGGCTTCGATGTTCTCGTCGAACTGCTCCACCTCGTGGCCGTGTGTGCGCAGGTACGCGGTCAGGGACGGCAGGCTGAGGTAGGGCTGGGTGAAGTGCCCCTGGGGCGGGAAGAGCAGTGCGACCTTCATAGGTGTCATTCCGTGGGCTCCCGGACGGTCAGGAAGCGATCGAGGGGGATGTCGGTGAGCGTTTGGGTCCGCCCCGAGGGCCAGGATACCCGTACGGTGGCCCGGAGCGAGGCGGCGTCCGCGCGATCGGCTGTGTCCGCCGCGGGGGCGAGGGGACCGAGCCCGAAGAAGAGGCGCGGATCGTGGGAGCTGTACAGACCGTCGCTCGTGTGCACCTCCTGGATCCAGCGGCGGCCGCCGGCCTCGACCGCGACGCGCGCGCCGAGCCCGGCGGTGTTCGGGGCGTTGCCGGCGAGTCGCACACCGAGCCAATGGCCGCGGTGGGGCGTGTCGTTGCGCAGGAGCCTGGGGACCCGGTCGATGTCCACGATCACGAGGTCGAGGTCGCCGTCGTCATCGGCGTCGCCGAAGGCCACGCCGCGCGCAGAGCGCGGAGCGGCGAGCGCCCCTGCGACCCGCTCGGTCACGTCGATCCAGCGCATGCCGGTCGGTCCGCCCGGGACGCCCTCGAAGAGCTGGCTCTCCTGCTCCCAACCGTTCATCCCGATCTCGCTCGCCTGGGGGTAGACGTGGCCGTTCGCGACGAAGAGGTCGAGGTCGCCGTCGAGGTCGGCGTCGAAGAAGCCGCCACCCCAGCCGAGTCGATCGACGCTCGCCCCGGCGAGTCCGGCGGGTCCGGCGCGCTCGATGAAGCGGCCCGCGCCGTCGTTGAGGTGCAGCGAGTTCGGCTCGAAGTCGAAGTTCGTGCGCAGGACGTCCAGGTCCCCGTCGCCGTCCACGTCCGCGACGCACAATCCCATCGCGCTGGTCGGCTTGCCCTCGGCGTCGAGCGCGAAGCCCCGCTCCGACGCCTGGTCCTCGAACGTGCCGTCCCCCCGGTTGTGGAAGAGGTTCGCCGGTTGCAGGTCGTTCGCGACCAGGAGATCGGGCCACCCGTCCGAGTCCACGTCCGCGAACACGCAGGCGTAGGAGCAGAGGGGCTTTTCGAGCGCGAAGCCCGCCGCCTGCGTCGCTTCGCGGAAGCGACCCTTGCCCACGTTCTCGAAGAAGAGGTTCGGCGCGCCGGGGTTGATCCCCTCTCCCGCCTCGCCCTCCGGGCCGAGCCCCACCTCGACGCCGTCGATCTCCATGCGCTTGCCGCCGTTCGGCGGAGCGTCGCAGTCGAACACGACGTAGTTCGAGACGAAGAGGTCGAGGTCGCCATCGCGGTCCACGTCACAGAAGCTCGCGCCCGCACCCCAGAGCGGGTTCCCGAGTCCGGACTCCGCGGTCGCGTCGACGAAGCGCCCGCCCTCGTTGCGAAGGTAGACGTCTTCTCCGAAGCACGCGAGGTAGAGGTCGGTGTCCCCATCCCCATCCGCGTCCGCCGCGGTCACCGCGTTGATCCAGGCGTTCGATCCGGCACCCGCCTCCTCGGTCACGTCCGTGAACTTCCAGTCCCCGTCGTTGCGGTAGAGCCGAGAGCTCGCGTCGTGAACCACCTCGAGCCGTGCCCCGTCGTCGTGGTAGGTCATGCCCGCTCCGTTCGCGATGAACAGGTCCATGTCCCCGTCCCCGTCGTAGTCGAGCCACGCGGCCCCGCAGCCGTTGCTCTCGGGGATGTACCAGCGGCGCGGGTCCCCGCTGCGGTTCACGACATCGATCCCCGCGTTGGAGGCCATGTCGTTAAAGAGGAAAGGGGGAGCGGGCTCCTGGGCCTGGGGCGCGAGGAGGATCGGGAGCAGCGAGAAGGTGTGCATGGGGGGGGAGGATGCGCGAGGAAAGAGCGCCAGTCACGCTTCCGGAGGTCTACGACCGTGGCAGCGTGGGGTTGGGAGGGGATCCGCCCAGGGGGATGCCCGGTTTCCGTGGCCGGTTTGAGGGATCTGCCCGGGGTAGATCCGGATGGTTCTGAATCCTCACCCCCCGCCCGCGTAGGATGACGCTCGCCTCGGAGGGGCCCCTCCGAGACAGGCAGGAATCCCCAGGCACCGAAACCATGAACACGATTCCGATCCCCTCGATTTCCCCCGCGCGGATGCCGAGGCGCGGCGCCTCGACCCTGGTCACGGTCCTTCTGGTCCTCGTCCTCGGCCTCCTCTTGGCGGGGGGCTGTGGCGTCTCGAAGTACAACACGCTCGTCTCTGAACAGGAAACCGTCGAGCAGTGCTGGCGCGAAACACTCAACATGTACAAGCGCCGTGCCGACCTCGTGCCCCAGCTCGTCGAGACGGTGAAGGGGGCGTCGAACTTCGAGAAGGAGACGCTCACCCAGCTCACCGAGGCGCGCGCGAGCGTCGGCCGCATCCAACTCCCCGAGAACCTCGCCGACGACCCGGCCAAGCTGAAGGCGTTCCTGGAGGCGCAACAGGGTCTCTCCTCCGCGCTCTCGCGGCTGCTCGCGGTCGCGGAGAACTACCCCGAGCTGAAATCGGTCGGCGCCTTCCGTGACCTGCAAAGCCAGCTCGAAGGCACCGAAAACCGGATCGCGGTGGCGCGTTCGGACTACATCGACGCGGTGCGCGAGTACAACACCGCGGTGCGCCGCTTTCCGAATTCGCTCATCGCGTCTCTGTTCGGGTTCGAGCGCATGCCGCAGCTCGAGATCGAGGACAGCGTGACCGAGACCCCGAAGATCGACTTCGGCGGATGAGACGAGCCCTGCTCCTCGCGCTGGTCCTGCTCGCCTCGCTCCTCGGAGCTGGGGCGATGGCCGCGCCGTGGAGCCGATCGGCGGCGGAACTCGACGTTCCCCGAAACGACGGCTGGGTCACCGACCTCGCCGGGGTCTTGACCGCCGACCAGGAGGGTTCCCTCGAAGCCTTGATGGAGTCCTACAAGAAGGGCTCCGGACACGAGGTGGCGCTGCTCATCGTTCCGAGCCTCGAGGGCGATTCGCTCGAGCGCTTCTCGCTGCGCGTCGCGCGCGCGTGGAAGATCGGGCGCGAGGGGGAGAACGACGGCGCGCTGCTCGTCGTCTCGATGGCCGAACACAAGCTGCGCATCGAGGTGGGGCGCGGGCTCGAGGGCGACCTCACCGATGCGATCAGCGGTCGCATCATCCGCGATGTGATCGCGCCGCGCTTCCGGGAGGGCAAGACCTACGAGGGGCTGCGCAAGGGGATCGAAGCGATCCACGCCGCGGCCGGCGGCGACTACGGGCCGATCGAGGCGAGCCGCGGAGGTCGCGAGAGCGCCGGTGCGTTGGGAGGTTGCATGGCGCTCGTGATGAACCTCTTCTTCGTCCTCTTGTTCCTGCGCGTCTTCTCCCGACGCGGCGGCCGAGGCGGCCTGCTCCCGCTCCTGATCCTCTCCCAGATGGGAGGCGGGCGTCACCGCGGCGGCGGTTTCGGTGGCGGCGGCTTCGGCGGCGGAGGAGGCTTCTCCGGTTTCGGCGGCGGGGGGGGATTCGGCGGCGGAGGCGCCTCGGGAGGATGGTGAGTTCGATCGGACAGGGTTTCCAACTGGCGGTGGTTCAGGCCGACTGGGACGCCGCGGGCCACAGCGATCCGACCGCCTGGCTCGAGGTCATCGGCGAACTCGGCGGTGTCGTCTTCGCGGCACTCGTCCTCGTGCTCGTCACACGCGCCTTCCTGCGGCGCCGGCTCTATCGCGCCGAGAGCATGCTCGATTCCGGCGATCGTGAACGCGTGCGCGCGGCGATCGCCGAGGCGGAGGGCAACACCGTGGGGGAGATCCTGCCGGTCGTGCTCGAGCGCTCGGACCGCCACCCGGCCGCTTCGTGGATCTCGGCCGTCCTGTTCGTGCTGCTCGGCTCCGCGCTGCTCGGCGCGTGGCTCCCGTTCCACAGGCCTTACCTCCTGCTCCCGATCCAGTTCCTGATGGGCGCGATCGGCTACGGGATCGCCGAGCTCCTTCCCGATTTCAAACGCCTCTTCGTGCGCGAATCGCGCGCGACCGAGATGGCCCAGGAGCAGGCGTTCCAGGAGTTCTACTCGAACGGGTTGCACCGCACCGAAGAAGCCACCGGGGTCTTGCTCTTCGTGAGTCTCTTCGAGCGTCGCGTGATCGTGCTCGGAGATGAAGGCATCAACGCCAAGGTGGAGCCGGAGCTCTGGGAGAAGTCCACCGAGATCGTGCTCGAGCGCATCGCCGCCGGGAACCTCGCGGACGGGCTCGTGGCGGGAATCGGGGAGATCGGTGGGGTGCTCGCCGAACACTTCCCCTGGCGTGAGGGAGATCGAAACGAGCTCTCCGATCGTCTCGTCGTGCGACCCGAGTAGCGGATACGCTCAAGATCGCCTCCCACGGGCACCGATCGAGCCGATGCACCCCGCGGGAGCACACCATGGCCGACTCCAACCTGTTCGAACGCGTGGGCGGCTACCTCGTCCTGCGCCGCGTCCACGAGCTGTTCTACGAGAAGGTCTTCGAGCACCCGTGGCTCGGTCGCTTCTTCGTCGATCAGTCCAGGGAGCACCTCGCCAACCAGCAGACCGACTTCATGGCCCAGGTCATGGGGGGGCCGCGGCGCTACTTCGGTCGGTTGCCGCGCGCGGCCCACGAGCACATCTACATCACCGATAGGGTGTTCGATCTGCGCTCCGAACTGCTCGCCGAAGCGTTGCGCGAGTCCGGCGTCGAGGAGGAGCTCGCGAAGGAATGGCTCGAGAAGGACGGCCACTTCCGCAAGGGACTGACGAAGGCGTCCATCTCGGAGTGCAAGAAGCGTTTCACCACCGACGTGATCGTCGCTCCGCTGCGCCCGGACGAACGCCGCAGCGCCTGAGGGAGAATCACCCGAGCGAGAAGCCGAGCAGCCCTTCGTCGCTCGCGCCGAGCCGGCGCGCCAGGGTGCGCAGCCGATCGATCTGGTCGTCCGCGAACGCCTCGCGGCCCCGTCCCGTACGACCGGTGGAGAAGTTGATCCCGCCCTCGCTCCGGATGCGCTCGGACACGGCGCGCACCTCGGCGGGATCGACAGCGCGTCCGAACGCCTCGCCGATGTGCTCGACGAAGGCGACCTCGTCGGTGACGAGCTCCTCGTAGGTGGCGCGGACCAGGGGAGAGCGCTCGGCCGCACAGAGGTAGCTCCACGACGCCTGGAAGTTGATGTAGGCGGGCGCGAAGAGATCGATCGTGAGGTCGAGCTGTTCGCGCTCCGAGTAGGAAGCGAGGCGCTCGGCGGCGGCCGGGTGCAAGAAGTTCTCGGCCCAGCCGCCCTTCATGAGCATGTCCCTTCGGCTGACGAGACCGTCGAGGAGATTCCGAAACAGGACGACGACGCGGAAATCGAGCTGGCGCACGAGCCGCAGGGTCTCGGAGGTAGGGACTGCGTGGCAGTGCGAGATCGTGTCGCCCGGCGTGTACTTCGCCATCAGAAGGCGAGGGTAGTAGATCGCTCCGCCGGCCTTCGCGAAGCCGATTTGGTGGTTCCTGAGGCCGAGCGAGGAGGCGAGGAGCTGGGTCGTGTACAGGCTTGCGCTCTTCGGCTGCGCGCACAGGAGGAGGTTGAGTCGTCCGGTCCGCTTTTCGAGCTCCGAGAAGCCGGAAAGGCAGTCCTGGAGGACGCTGTCGAGTTCCTCCTTCGGGATGTGGACGTTGAGCCCCCAGTCGCGGAGCCCGATCTTCTCGGGTTGGTCCATGGAACCGAGTATCCGGAAGGGAACTCGTCGAACCAGGTCCAAGCCGGGAGTTCCTCGCGTCCGGTCGGTTCCTCTCTACCTGGTGATCGGAACCCGCAGGCTCTCCACCAGCGAGGACTCCGCCGGCGAATAGCGCTCGATGAGGTCGGCGATCGCGAGCTCGAGTTCGCTGCGGTCGTGCGCGAACAGGGTCTGGGTCAGGCCGCCTCTGCAGAGGGCCTTCGGGTTCGGGGCCGGTCCGACGCCGAGGCGCAGGGCCGCGGCGAGCTCGCTCCGAACGCGCGCCGCGTCGATCCGCTCGGGGAGGTCGGGCGGTCCAAACCAGATCGGGACCGCGGTCGGATCGAGATCCACCTCGCCGCTCGCGTCGAGGGGCGCGGGAACGAGCGCGATGAGGTTGCCCGACCCCTGGGCGGTGTTCAGGCGTTCCGCAACCTCGCTCCCGACGTACAGCACGGGCTCGGCGACCTGGCGCGGCCGGAGGAACGCCGGGTCCGCATGCAGGACCAAGAGGTACCCGGAGGTCACCGAGGGCTCCTCGGCACGCCAGAAGTGGGGGAAGGGCTCGTCGAGGACGAACGGCAGCGCGTCGACGAGTTCGATCGGCTCGAGCGCGGTTACCGC
>DRLC01000190.1 GCA_011053145.1 Planctomycetota bacterium
GCGACCGCGTCCGCTGCGCCGGCGGCGAGGGTCGGATTCGAGAGGGCGGAGAGAACGAGCTCGACGACGGCCTCGGCGTCGGTCCCGACGAGTTCTGGTCGAAGGAGCAGCGCGGCGAGTTCCCGCCCCGACGCCACGCCGCCCGCGAAGCGCTTCGACTCCATCGCGCTCCGGAGGAGCTCGATCCGATGCCGCGGCGTCGGCTGCCAGGAAGCGGCGCGGGCCAGGGCGAGCGCGGTCTGCACATCGCTGGGCGCACCGTCCCCCGCCGCGACCGCCTCGACGAGCGCCCGCGCGCGCACGTCCCCCCAGCGCGCGAGTTCGGCGGCCATCCCCACGAGCGCGGTGCCGGGGGCGCTGGAGAGGAGCTCCGGGGAGAGCGACTGGGTGAAGGGCTCGGCGAAGTCTGGGTCGTGGACCAACCGGTCGCGCACGAAGTCGGCCCAAAAGTTCGGCGCGCCGTCGCACAGGCCCTGGAACACCGCGGCGTTCCCAGCCAGCTCGCCCGGCGACCACTCCGCGGCGACGACGCCCATCAGGAGGCGCGAGGCCGCGTCGGGCGGCGCGCCGTGGCAGACCATCTCGGCGAGCTCCTCGGGCCCGAGGATCCTGCCGCCCAGGCTCGCGCGGATGCACTCGCGCACCGCCACCGGGTCCGGGTCCCCGAAGCAGTGGCGCCAGTCGTCCGGCGGAAGCTCCGGCTTCTCCGCGGGCTCGACCGAACCGGAGGGCCTCGACTCGACGACTTCGTCCCCGATCGCCACCTGCGTGCGCTCGCCCACGGTGTCCTCGGCCTCACGATCGACGGGGAGATCGAGTTCGCCCGATTCTTCGCCCACGGCCATCTCCCGCGATCCCCCGGGTAGGGCGGCGGCCGGCCGCTCCCTCTCCTGGGACGCGAACCATGCGACGAGCCCCCCGAGGAGTACGATCCCCGCGACGCCGACACTCCATCGAACCGCTGAACCGGCCATGCTCCGTGCATCCTAAGGCGTATCCTGTTGCGGCCCGACCCCTTCCCGATGAAGCGCAGCGAAAAAGCCGAAAGGATCCGCGCGGTCTTGGAGGAGCTCTACCCCGAGGTCCCGATCCCCCTCGACCACGCCGATCCCTTCACCCTGCTCGTCGCCGTCGTGCTCTCGGCCCAGACGACCGACCGCAAGGTGAACGAGGTCACGCCGGAGCTCTTCCGCCGCGCCCCCACTCCCCAGGCGATGGCCGCGCTCCCGGTCGACGAGATTCGCTCCCTCATCCGCCAAATCGGCCTCGCACCGCAGAAGGCCAAGGCCCTTTCGGGGCTCTCCCACCTGATCGTCGAACGCCACGGAGGGAAGGTGCCGCGCACGTTCGAGGAGCTCGAGGCCCTGCCGGGCGTCGGACACAAGACCGCGAGCGTCGTGATGTCCCAGGCCTTTGGCGTCCCCGCGTTCCCGGTGGACACCCACATCCACCGCCTCGCCGCCCGCTGGGGGCTCTCCGACGGGAGCTCCGTCACGAAGACCGAACACGACCTCAAGCGAGTCTTCCCACGCGAGCTCTGGAACAAGCTCCACCTTCAGATCATCTACTTCGGGCGCGAGCACTGCCCCGCGCGCCACCACGACCTTTCGACCTGCCCGATCTGCAGCTTCGCCGCGAGCCGCGCGCGAATCCGCGAGGAGGCCGCGCGCTCCGCCCCACGCCGCAAGGCATGACCCCACCCAGGACGACTCCGATGGATGCCACGACCTACGACAAGCTCGCCGACCTTTGCCTGGAGCGCACCGCCGAGTGGCTGGAGGACTTCGACCCCGACGAGCTCGACTTTTCGACGAGCGACGGAGTCGTCCAGCTCGAGTTCGCGGACGGCACGCGCTTCGTGCTCAATCGCCAGGCGGGCGCGCACCAGATGTGGTACGCGGCCGGCGCACGTGCTTGGCACTACGACTGGGATGAAGAGCGCGGTGCGTGGGTCGACGATCGCGACGGGCACGAGCTCACCTGGAACCTCGCGCGCACGATCTCCGAGAAGCTCGGGCGCGAGGTGGACGCGAGCGGACTCAGCGCGACTCGGGCGGACTGAGCACCAGGCCGTCCGCTCCATCGCGCAGCTCGCGAACCTCCCCGCCCGGGAAGTCCAGCTCGAGTCCGTCGAGCCCGCGTTCGCCTGCGCCCGCGCCGCGGACGGTGAGGATCCCACCGACCGCGTCGAACTTCAGTTCGAGGTAGACCCGCCGCCCGTCCGCGAACCGCATCCGACCCGGCCCCGCGAGGCGCGTCGTCGAACCTAGGGGGAGGACCCCGCGGAACTCGGGCTCGACCCGTAGCAGCGCGTCCTGGAAGTCGAGGACCAGGTTCGCCCGCGGGAGAATCGGGCGCGCTGCGAGGTCGACGACGAAGTCGTCGACGCGGACTTCCGCGCTGACCGCCTCGCGCCCGTCGCCGCCGAAGCCCGCGATGAACGGGACCAGGTCACGCGCGATGCGCTCGCCGACCGCGTCGCGTCCATCGAGCACGAGGCGGATCCGGTCCGCGGGGGCGGACCGCAGGGAAGCCGTCGCAAGATCGAGGTCCGCCGACAGCGCGACGCCGACTCCCTGCGCGTCCGCGCGCACGCTCAGTCGCAGCGGCTGGTCCTTCGCCTCCTGTCCCAGCGCGGCATGGAACGAATTGAGCTCGAGGGGCGCGTCCTCGAGAGCGTGGTCGAGGCCCGGGGCCACCGCCAGGACGATCGCCCGCTCGACCCGTTCGGTATCGAAGGAAACACGCCATTCGATCCCGCTCTCGCCCCCTTCCAAGTGCCAGGCCAGCCCGATCGACCGACCCGGATCGCCGTCGAAGGTGCCTCGCCCCGTGCCGTCGAAACCGACGACCACCTCTTGCCCCGTCTCCTCGGAGGAACGCACGCGAACGGACCCGCGGCAGGCGAGATCCCGAATCTCGAACGGGGAACCCGTCGCGTCGGTGGTGATCAGGCGATCGACGACGAGCTCGACGAGGATGCTCTTGCGGAACGACGTTGAGGTCGAACTCGAATGCGAGGTCACCACCCTGCGACCCTTCGGATCCGGCTCGGTCCCCGAAGGGTCGCGTTCCAGCGCGTCGAAGAGCCGCCAGCCTCCGTTCGGCTCGCGGGTCAGGTCCACGAGTTCGAGATGCACGCGGACGGGGCCCCACTCCGGATCGGAGCTGAAGAACAGGGTGCGGAGCGAGGGCGCATCGAGCGAGCCGCGCAGGACCTCCCTTCCATCCCCGTCGCGCATCGTGACGCCGCCGATCTCCTGGCTCCCGTAGAACGACCCGAGCCAGGCGTCGGTGACCTCGAGATCACCGATGCGAGCCTTCGAGAACTCCTCGCTCGCCCAGGTCCCGAGCAGACTCCCGGTCGCGAAGGGCAAGAACGCGAACAGGACGACGAGAGCACCGACGAGAAACGCGAGGCAGCCGAGCGGAACCTGCACCAGGCACCCGATCCAGTGCAGGGGTCCGCGGGCGGGTTTCGGCTTGGGGGCGTTCATGGCTGGGGGGGCGCGCTACGGCGCCCCCACCGGGCTATTCCGAGGGACGCCCACGCTCGGCATCAGTTCCAGGACACGTCGGGGGGTTGGTTGCCGAGGTCCTCCCCGACGACTCCGCTGGAACGCACCACGCGCCGCCACTGATCCTCCCCCTCGGGCCCGAAGATCGCCGAGGGGGTGTGGGGCGCGGGAATCCACGAGCCGCTGCGGAGCTCACCCTCGAGCTGCCCGGCGCCCCATCCCGAGTAACCGAGCAGCAATCGAACACGTGCCCCGGCGTCGTCGCCGAGTTCGTCGAGGGCCCGGGCGAGCGCATCGAGGTCCCCGCCGAGCATGAGTTCGCCGGTGACCTGCACCCCGCCGGGAATGCGGTCGGGCAGCGTGTGGAGGAATTGGAGCGTGGAATGGTCGACGGGACCGCCGAGGTGCACGGGGAACGAACTGTGCGCGAGGAGCTCGTGGTCGGGGAGCAGGTCCGCGACGGTGAACTCGGTGCGCCGATTCGTCACGAAGCCGAAGGCGCCTTCCTCGGTGTGGCGGCAGAGGACGAGGACGGTGTGCATGAAGTTCGGATCCATGAGATCCGGCCATGCCGCCAGGAGGGTTCCGGGCTCGAGCAGGAGTTCGTCCGTCACGCTCGCGAGGCTATCCCACCGGGCCCTTCCGGGCCAGGCCCGCGCGGTCCTGCCCTTCGGACCAGAGTGAACACACACTCGAGGTGCGGGGTGTGCGGGAAGAGGTCGACGGGCTGGATGCGGCGGAACGCATACCCGTCGGCGAGGAGCAGAATCAGGTCGCGCACCGCGCTCTTCGGGTTGCAGGAAACGTAAACGATGCGCTCGGGCGCGAGGGAGCGCAGGGCGGCCAGGGTCGAGGGGTGGATTCCAGCCCGGGGCGGATCGACGACGCAGAGTTCCGGCGCCTCGCCCCGCGCCGCGTGGGGCGCGAGGGTTCTTGCGAGATCTCCCGCGACGAACTCGACGCCTTCGATCCGGGCACGCCGCGCGTTCTCACGCGCGTCGGCCACCGCCTCCTCGACGAGTTCGAACCCGATCACCTGCGCTCCGGCTCTCGCGAGCGCGAGGGAGAAGAGCCCGGAACCGCAGTAGAGATCGAAGACGCGCATCCCCTCGCGCACCGCGGCGTCCTCGAGCACGAGTTCGACGAGCCTCTCGGCCTGGACGGTGTTCGTCTGGAAGAAGGATGCCGCGGAGACGCGGAACTCGATCCCGCCGATCGAGTCGCGGAGGTACCCGGGACCGAACAGGACCTCTTCCTCGCCGCGCGCGACGAGTGCGACCCCGGAGTCGACGCGCTGCACGAGCGTCGTGATCTCCGGGTGCGCCGCGAGGAGTTCTTCGACGAAGGGCCCGATCCGATCGTGTGCACGCTCGGTCGTCACCAGGTCCACGAGGATGTCCCCCGATCGCACGCCGTGGCGCAGGACCAGATGGCGCAGGAGGCCGCGGTGCTCGCGCACGTCCCAGGCGTCCAGATCATGCTCGCGGGCGAGGCGCCGGACCGTGCCGAGGATCGGATTCGCCGCTTCGAACGCGATCTCGCAGCGGCGGATGTCCAGGATCTTGTCGTACCGGCCCGGAACGTGAAGCCCCACCGCGAAGTCGCGCTCCGCACCCTCCGGTTCCCCCTCCTCGACCCAACGCCGGTTCCCGAAGGTGAAGTCCATCTTGTTGCGGTACCCGAAGGCGGACCCATTCGCGAGGACGGGTTGCACGTCGTGATCGCCCAGGGGAGCGAGAAGGCCGGAGAGAATGCGATGCTTCTCCGCGAGCTGCGCGGCGTAGTCGATGTTCTGGAAGCTGCACCCACCGCAGGTCGATACGTGCTCGCAGCGCGGCTCGACCGCGACCGGACTCGTGCGCAGGACCTCGACGATGCGCGCTTCCACGCGCATGCCCTTGCGCCGGAACACGTCGACGCGCACGCGCGCGCCCGGCACGCCCCCGCGCACGCGCACGTCGACCTCGCGCCCGTCGGTCCACTCGGCTCGCCCCACCGCGCGCCCGCGTCCATCGAGTCCGGTGAGTTCCGCCTCGAGCAAGTCCCCGCGCCGCGGCTTGCGCCCGGTCGCGCGGCGGCGCGGTTCCAGCGTGTCCTCGCCGCTCATCGAGGTCCTCCTCCGCGCGCGACGTCCGCTGCCCGCAGACCGAGGGAGGCGCGCGCGTCCGGGTGGTAGCGGCCATCGTTGTCGGGAAGCGCCGCGCCGCTTCGATCGAGCGCGGTATAGGCGGCGAGGCAGACCGCGTTCGCGAGGTTCAGGCTGCGCACGCCCTCTCGGATCGGGATGTAGACGCGGGAGGTGGGATGGGCGTCGAGGAGCTCGGCCGGCAGTCCCGAACTCTCGCTCCCGAAACACAGGACGTCGTTCGGGCCGAACTCGGTCTCGAAGAGCGAGGTCCCGCCGCGCGCGGAAAAGAGGCGCAGGCGATCGGGAAGCGGCGCGTCGCCACACACCGCGAGGGCCTCGGCCGCGCGTGTCCAGTCGGGGTGCACCACGAGGTCGACCTGGGGCCAGTAGTCGAGTCCCGCTCGCTTCAGATAGCGATCTTCGAGGGAAAACCCGAGCGGCTCCACCAGATGGAGCGTCAGGCCCGTCGCCGCCGCGAGACGGGCGGCGCAGCCGGTGTTGTGGGGGATCTCGGGATGGATGAGGACGAGTTCCATGGGGTGTCGTGCCGCGGGGCGGAGCTGGGCGAGACCCTACCACTTGACGCTCCTCGGCGGCTCGGATCGAATCTCCGTCCCCCGCGCGAGAGGCAGGAGAGGCCGAGAGCTAGGCGCGCGGGGTTCCTCCTAATTCCCTGCCGGCCCGGTCCACGGGCCCGACCACCCAACGGAGACTTTCATGCACTCGATCCTGCTCTTCCTCCTCATCGCCGCCCCGCAGTCCCAGGTCAGTGGACGCACCGACGATCGGGCGCAGCCGGGAACCCTCTCGGTCGAAGAGATCCGCGCGTCCCTCGCGGAACCCGGGGCCCTGGAGACGATCGCCCCCGAAGGCTTCTTCGGGCTCGGCGAGGACCTCGCGAGCTTCGTCCCGGCGGACAATCCCCTCTCTCCGGCCAAGATCGAACTCGGCCGCCAACTCTACTTCGACAAGCGCCTCTCGAAGGACGGCACGGTCTCCTGCGCCACCTGCCACGACCCCGCCATGGGGTGGACGGACAACGCACCGGTCTCGACGGGCATCCGCGGGCAGAAGGGCGGGCGCAGCGCCCCCACGGTCGTGAACCGGCTCTTCGGGAAAACCCAGTTCTGGGACGGACGAGCGGCTTCGCTCGAGGAGCAGGCCCTCGGCCCGATCGGGAACCCGATCGAGATGGGGTTCAGCCCCGAGGAAGCCGCCGCGCGCCTCGCTGGGATCGAGGGGTACGTCCTCCAATTCGAGGCGGTCTTCGGCGCGAAGCCGACCCCCGATGGGATCGCGAAGGCGATCGCATCCTTCGAGCGGACGATCCTCTCGGGTGCGAACAAGAACGACTACTACGAACAGGCGCTTCCGTTCTTCGACTACGAGCCGAGCGAGGACGATGATCCCGAGTTCCTGGCGCGCATGGATCGGGTGCTCGACCTCGAGCGCGAGCACCGCATGAGCCTTTCGGCGGAACGCGGACGAGACCTCTTCTTCGGGAAGGCCAAGTGCAGCGCCTGCCACTCCGGACGCGACTTCACCGACGAACTCTTCCACAACCTCGGCGTCGGAATGGACGCCGAGAAGCCCGACCTCGGACGCTTCCTCGCGACGGGGAAGGAGGAGGACAAGGGAGCGTTCAAGACGCCGTCGCTGCGCAACATCGTCTTCACCGCGCCCTACATGCACGACGGGAGTCTTGCGACGCTGATGGATGTCGTGCGCCACTACGACAAGGGCGGGACGAAGAACCCCTGGCTCTCGGACAAGATCTTCCCGCTCGAGCTGACCGAGCAGGAACGCCAAGATCTCGTGCGCTTCATGGAGGAGGCGCTGACCGGGCCGGTCACCGATGTGGAGGTCCCGCGCCTCCCGTAGGGACGGGAACGCACCGATCGAAGAGACCCTCCAGCCGCCGCCTCCCCCGCCGCCCGAGTCGAGCACGGGTGGGGCGGCGGTGCGCCTCCCGCGCCTGGCCGCACTGCTCGTCCTGCTGCTCGCGCTGGGGCTGCGCGTCGCGTCGATCCAGTCCGGACTGGACTTCACCGAGCCCCACCACGCCGTCTTCAACGTCAACCTCGACGAGCGCGGGATGGTGTTCGAGGAGCTCGAACTCATGGAGGGGGACTGGCATCCCGGCCTGTTCGTGATGCGTGGAACGGCCCCCTTCTACCTCGACGGGGCGGCCGACGCGCTCACCCTCCGTGCGCTCTCGATGATCCGAGGGGAAGGGTGGGACGAGACCGTCGCACGGGCGCGGGAGAACCCCTCGGTGCTCTTCCTCGTGCACCGGCTGCTCGCGGCCCTCGCGAGCTTCGGGACGGTCTGGATCTTGATGCGAACCATCGCCCGTGAGTTCGGTCCGCGCGCCGGCCTCCTCAGCGGACTCCTGCTCGCCTGCGCCTACCTCCCGGTGCACCTCTCGCACCTCGGCGTCATCGACCTCGGCTGGGTCTTCTTCGCAACCCTCGCCCTCGATCGCCTGCTTCGCTACCTCCGCGACGCCCGACCGCGCGATCTGGTCCTCGCCGGCATCTGGATCGGAGCCTCGGCTTCGTTCAAGTACCCCGGCGGCCTGCTCGCGGTGCAGGTCCTCGCCGCATTCCTGGTCGCGCGATCCGCCGCGGCGCGCGACGGGAGCGCCGCACCGAAGCTCTCCCACCTCGCCGCATCCGGCGCCGCGTGCCTCGTCACCTTCCTCGCGCTGAATCCGCATCTCGTCCTCTGGCCGGACGCGTTTCGCGACGCGCTCCGGCTCCAGTCCGAGACGCTGCACATGGAGAGCGAGGGAGCGATCCACTGGCGCGCCCTCCTCGCCCACCTCCGGGTCAGCGTCCCGCTCGGGATCGGCGAGCCGGTCGCCGCGCTCGCCGCCCTCGGCCTCGTCCTCGCGCTCCTGCGCGGCGGACGCGCGCGAGCCCTCGCGCTCTTCGCCCTGCTCACGATCCCGACGGCGATGATCGCGAACATCCCCTCGCCGCGCTTCGCGATCGCGGTGGCGACCGCTGCCATTCCCCTCGCCGCGCTGGCGCTCGACCGCCTCTTCGCGCGCGCGGGTACGCGCTTCGCCCCGGCGATCGTGGGGATCGTGCTCGCCCCGTCCCTCGCCCGCGACCTCAGCTTCGACTGGATCCTCACACGCCGCGATACGCGCTCGGAGATGATGGAGCGCATCGAGGCACTCGGCGTCCCCGCCCGCGAGGTGGTCGCGGTGGGCCACCGCGGCCTCCCCGATCCACTCCCGCCCCCCGCTCCGTTCCTGAACCTCTTCGCGCAGATTCGCCGCGGCAAGATGGGCCCCGAGGACGTGATCGCCCACCCCCCGACCTACCTCCTCCGCGACCTGAACGCGGGGCGCAGCGATCGCATCGCCTGGGAACCCTTCCGTGAACTCGTCGAGGAGCGCTACGAGGAGGTCCTCCACCTCGATGGGCGCGATCCGCGCGGGGCCCCGGAGCGAAAGGCGGGCTACTACATCTCGCCGCGCCTGTTCCTTCCCTTCCACGCCCCCTGGCTGCGGCGCCGACCGGGCCCGGGGCTCGTCCTGTACCGCCTCCGCTCCACCACGAATCCCCGATGATCTCGCCCACCGCCTTCGGTCGCCCCTCCACCGGCCGCGAGGTGCGGCCCTGCGCGCGAACGGCGTCCCTCGGATCCCTCGCGCTCGCGCTCCTACTCGCCGCCACGGCCCCGTCGATCGCCCGCGCACAGACCCACCCCGCTCCTCCCCCGGAACTCACGAAGGCCCTCGACGGCGTGTCCGAACTCGTCGCGGTCGGGAGCCCGGGCGGGATCACCCTCTTCGGGCCGCGCGCCTGGGCGCTGGTCGTCGGAGGCGAAGTACCGGTGGTCGCCGCGGCAGCCGGCGAAGGAAAGCGCTCGGGACGGATCCTCGCGTTCTCCCAGGACGGCTACCTCGAGCCCGGGCCCCTGGCCCACAGCGACACACGGCGCTTCCTGCAAGGTGCGCTGCGCTGGCTCGCCGGGGGAAAGCGGCGGCCGACCCTCGTGCGCCTCGGGGGTCGCGCGAAGCCGTTCGCCGAGGCCCTCTCGATGGCGAGCTCCGAGGAGATCGCGGAGGCCGACGTGCTGCTGCTCACCTCGGATGGACTGAAGAGCGAACGACTCGGTGAGGTCCGTCGCTTCCTCGCCGCGGGCGGCGGCGTCCTGTGCGCGACGACCCCATGGGGATGGAAGCAGATCCACGCCGGCGCGACCCTCGCCCACGACTCGACGCTCAACCGGCTCATGGCCCCCTTCGGCCTGGCCTTCGACGGACGCCTCGCCTCGAAGACCACGCCCCACGGATTCGCGGTGGTCCCTCCGGGAGAACTCGAGGACCTCCTCCACGCGGACCGCGCGTGGGCCGCGCTCTCCGGCGATGCCCCGCTCACGCCGCCGAGGCGATCCATCGCCCTCGACACCCTCGACGCGGCCGCGGAAGCCCTCGACGACTTCGAGCCGCGGCTCCTGCTCCCGATGCGACGGTTCGCCGCCGATCCCTCGAACGGAGAGGTCGCG
The DNA here is from genome assembly GCA_011053145.1 of Planctomycetota bacterium. Lineage (GTDB taxonomy): Bacteria > Planctomycetota > UBA1135 > UBA1135 > DRLC01. The sequence goes on from DRLC01000190.1 coordinate 10,171, forward strand.
CAGCACCTCGCGAGGCGCTTCGCCGCGCTGCACCTCGCCCCGATCGACGTTCGCTTCGGGAACTGGTGGATCGCCGGGCCGTTCCCCGCCGGCTCCATCGCGCCCGGCGAACGGCCCCTCGGCAAGCCGCTCCCGATCGAGGCGGAACTCGAGCGCTGCGCGGCGGGCGGCGAGGGGCCACGACTCCGGCGCGAGTGGAAGGTACGGGGCGGAAAACTCCCCTGGAGGCGCGTCGAGCTCGCCGGCTGGGGGCGCGCACCCGACGTCGGCTCCCTCGATCTCTTCGACCTCGGCGGGCGAGACCTGCCGGAGAAGGCGAGGGCGAAGGCGTGGCAGCGGGACGCCTCGCTCTTTCTCTACCGCAGCGTGGACCTCGAAGAGCCGCGATCCCTGGCCTTCTCGCTCGAAGCCCTGGGGGGCGTCGGACTCTGGATCGACGGTGCCCTGCTCGCCTCCTCCGCACCCGCCGATGGCGCGGCGGAACTCGACGCGGAGGTCCGACTCGGAGCGGGCCGGCATCACATCTGGCTGCGCACGTCCCACGCCGAAGGCCCCTGGCGGGTGCGCATGTCGCAGGGAGAAACGTTCTCCACGGCCCCGGTGGACGCGGCCATCGACGCCGGGGTGCGCCACCTCCTGGAGCGCCAGTACATCGACGGCTCCTGGGCGGGAGACGAGGGCTACGGCCCGGGAAACACCGCGATGACGCTCTTCGCGCTCGCCAAGTGCGGTCTTCCAGCGACGCACCCAGCGGTGGTCCGCGCGATGGCCTACCTCGCTGCACACCGCGCCGAACACGTCTACAGCCTCTCGGCGAAGATGCTCGCTCTGGCGGAGCTCGACCCGGACGCGAGAGCGTTCCTGGGCGAAGGGGTGAAGAGGTTGATCTCGTGGCAGGCTTCCTCCGGCCTCTGGGCCTACCCCGTGCACCCGAGCGGCTCGCACCTCCCCGACGACCTTTCGAACGCCCTCTTCGTGGCCCTCGCTTTCGATGCCGCCGCGGAGCGCGGCGTGGAGGTTCCCTCCGAGCCGTGGCTCGACCTGGTCGAAGGCACGCTCGATTGCGGCGAGCGGAACAAGAGCGGCCCGACGAGCGGCCTCTCCCCCCTCGGCTTCGCCTATCGGCCCCACGGAACGGCGACCGGCTCGATGACGGTCGCCGCGCTGACCTGCCTCGTCCTCGCGCGGACCCACCTCGGCGACGCGCTGCGCTCGCGGAACGCGAAGCGCATCGACCGCGCGGTCGAACGGGGACTCGCGTGGCTCGACCACCACATGGATTTCTCCTCGAACCCGCAACACAACGCCTGGCAGTACTTTTGGATCTACGGCATCGAGCGGACGGGCTCGCTGCTCGAAGCCCGCCGCCTCGGCGGCGTCGATTGGTACCGCACGGGGGCCGAATACCTGGTCGCTCACCAGAAGGACGACGGCGGCTGGAGCGGGGGTCACCCCACGGTCGACACGCCGCTCGCGCTGCTCTTCCTGAAGCGCGCCACCGCTCCGACGAGCGGGGACCGAACGCCCTGGGACTGGCGTCTGGTCTCCTCGGATCCGGCCGAGATGCCCGGCGAGGGAGCCCCCACGGTCATCGCCCACGCGCGTCGACCCCACACCGCGTCGGATCCGCTCGAGTGCTGGATCGAACTCGACAAGGGTGCGCCCCCGCCGACTCGCGTGGTCTGGGAGATCTCCGGCCCCGGGGGCGCGACCCCGCTCGCGGAGATCGACGCCGCCCACGACCGGGGACGCGGCACCTTCGCGCTGCGCGCCACACTCCCGACCCCCGAGTCGATCGAACTCGTCGCCCGTCTCGAGTTCCCCTCCGGCGAATCCGTCCAAACCTCCCCCATCTCGCTCCCGGCGCGCTACCGCCCCGAAGCCCTTCGGATCGCCCCCCTCGTCGAAGCCAACCTGCTGCGCGGTGCCGAGACGAAGGCCACATCGGCCTCGGACCGCGCCGCCGCGGAGCGCGCGATCGACGGCAGCTGCACGACGAATTGGATCCCCGGGCGCGGCGCACGAGAAGCCACCTGGAGCGCGGAACTCGCAAAACCGGCCCAGGCCACGCGCCTGATCCTCCTCCCCTCGAACCCGAGCCCCGAGCACGCCGGCGACCCCCGCGTCACGCGCGCTCGCGTAACGATCGACGGGGAACTCACCTTCGAGGCGGAACTGAGTCCCGACCCGATGCGCCCGACCACGATCGAGTTCGACCGCGAGGTACGAGTCCACCGCGTCGATGTGGCCGTGCTCGCAACCACCGCGGACCGCGCCGCGGGTTTCAGCGAAGTGCTACTCTTGCCGTAGAATGGCTCGTCCGTCCTCGAGAGGAGGGCGTCCCCCCTTGCCACCCCAGAGGGTTTCCATGTCCGGATCCGTTCGCCGCCTTGCCCGCGCGATGTCTCTCGCTCTCCTCCTGTCGGTCTCCCTTCGCGCGGCGTCGCCCCCCTCTCCGCCCCTCCCCGACGACCTCTCCCCCCCCGCTTCCCTGTCCGCCTGGGTCGAGAGGGTGGATGAACTTCCGTACGTCGGCACGGTCGGGGCCATCACCGTCTTCGGTCCCCGGGCATGGCCCCTGGTCGAGGTCGCAAGCCAAACCATCGTCGCGGCCGGTCTCGGGGCGGAGAAGGATTCCGGGCGCGTCGTCGCGCTCGCGCAGGAGCGCTATCTCGAGCCGGACACCCTCGGGGACGCTTCGGCGAAGCGCTTCCTTGCGGGCGCGTGCCACTGGCTCGCGCGCGGCAAGAAGAAGCCGAGGCTGTTTCGACCCGACCGGCCCGTGGAGGAGTTCGCGAAGAAGCTCGGGGTCAGGAGCGCGCGGGATCTCGACTCGGCGGACGTGCTCGTCCTGACCCCGGAAGGTCTCGGCCTGGCGTCCCTCGAAGGGGTCCGCGCATTCCTCGCCGCGGGCGGAGGCGTTCTGTGCGCGATGACACCCCATCGGTGGCAGAACGATCACCCCGGGTTGAGTCTGGCGCGGGACTGCAGGTTGAACCGCCTTACCACCGCCTTCGGACTCGTTTTCGACTCGCGTTGGTTCTCGCAGGACGACGAAACAGGCTTCGCCGTCGTCCCACCGCGGAACCTCTCCGAGTTCTTCCACGCCGACCGTGCGTTCCGAGCCCTCCGCTCGGACGAGACGCTCGAGGTCCGGGACGGCAAGCTCGCCTTCGCGAGCGTGCGCGCGGCCGCGACCGCCCTGACGGACTTCGAGCCGACGCTGATGGTGCCGATGCGCCGTTTCGCCGAAGAGGACGACGAAAGCCCCCTCGCCCACCAACTCGCACTTCGGTTCGAGGATCGGGAAAAACTCCACGGGCTCGAACCGCTCGACCAGCGCTTCGGCCCCTGGTGGCTGGCCGGTCCCTTCCCCGCCGGGGACCTCCACAAGGAAGGGCTTCCCCTCGGCAAGCCGCTCAAGATCGAGGGAGAGCTCGAGCGCTGCACGAAGGATGGCCCCGGCCCCGACCTGGCGCACGTCTGGGCGCTGCGCTCGGGCAAGTCCGCCTGGCGGCCCCTCGAGTTCGAGGTCGGCGGGGAGATGCGCAACGTCGGCCTCATGAACCTGCGTTCGATCCTCGAGGGCGTCCTCTCGGAGCGCCAACGCAGGAAGACCTGGGACGAAGAGGTGTCGGTGATCCTCTACCGAAGCCTCGAACTCGCAAAGCCAGGGACCCTGCAACTGCGCCTCGAATCCACGACGCCCGCGGAGTTCTATGTCGACGGCGCCCCGGTCGCCCGGATCCTTCCCGAGGAGGAGCGCGACGGGCTGGATGTCGAGCTTCCGCTCGAGGCCGGACGCCACCATCTCTGGATCCGAAGCTCCCACGCCGACGGCTCGTGGGGACTGCGCCTGAGCGGCCCCGGCGACGCATCGCGCGGTCAGGTGGAGGCGTCGATCGAGCGCGGGATCGAGCGTCTCGCCGAGACCCAGTTCATCGACGGAGCGTGGGATCCCGGAGGGGACTGGTTCGGGGGAAGCACGGCACTCTCGCTCCTCGCCCTCGCCAGGTGCGGGATCCCGCGGGAGCACCCGACCGTTCGCCTCGGACTCGCCTACCTCGACTCGCGCGGGGATGGGGAAACGTACACGCGCGCTCTGGCCCGGGAGATGCGCGCGCGCGCCGCGCTCGATACGCATCCGGAGCCTTTCCTCACGGATGCGGTGGAACGGCTCGCGGCCGCGCAGAACCCCTCGGGACTCTGGGGGGAGAGGGTGGATCCGACCGCGAGCCGTTGGAAGAAGAACCTCTCGAACACCTACACGGTGGCGTTCGCGCTCCGGGAGGTGAGCGCGGGGGGCGTGCATGTCCCGGACACCGTCTGGAAGAAGCTCGTCGAGGGCGTCCTCGCGTGCCAGGACGAAGAGCTACGGCCCTCGCACAGGAGCTCGATCCCGCTCGGGTTCCGGAACACGCGCGAGGACGAGGTGACCGGGTCCATGACCGCCGCGGGGGTGATCTCGCTCCTCGCGGCACGGGATGCGAACGGGGTGAAGTGGTCCGAACGGGAACGCAGGGAGATCGACCGCGCCGTCTCCCGCGGTCTCGCGTGGCTGGCCTCGCACCTGCGCTTCGACGCGAATCCCAGCTCGGAGGAAGAGCACTACCTGTGGATCGAAGAGCTCGAACAGCTCGCCTTCCTCCTCGACGAGCCGCGACTCTTCGGATTCGACTGGTACGGCGCCGGCTCCGAGTACCTCGTTCGCCGCCAGGGAGCGGACGGGGAGTGGAATGCAGGCCATTCCGTTTACGACACACCCCTCGCGCTCCTCTTCCTGAGCCGCGCGAGCGCCGCGGCACGCGAGGGGATCCCCGAACGAGACTGGCGCCATCTTCACTCCGATCCCGCCTGGCGCGAGGGACGGGACGCGGCGGCCCAGGAGCTGGAGCTGACCGTCCACGCCCGCCGCCCCATCTCTCCGGGGGAGGAACTTGACTGCTGGCTCGAGTACGCGGGCGAGGGTCCTTCTCCGACCCAGGTCGAATGGTTCGCATCCCAGGGGGGCGACGTGGTGAGCCTCGGGACCGTGGATCCCGGGGAGGACGAGGGCGCGAGGCACTTCCGGCTGCGGACGCAGCTCCCGACACCGGAGAGGGTGTACGTGTGGGCGACCGCGAAGTTCGCATCGGGAAAGCCGCTCGAGACCTTCGATGTCCTGATCCCGCGGCGCTTCGAAGAGCACGAGTTCGAGCTCGCTTCCCTGCTCGAAGCCAATCTGCTCGATGGGGCCAAGGTGGAGTCCAGCTCGAACTCCGGCGGCTGGAGTCCCGAGGACGCGATCGACGGGAGCTGCTTGTCCGACTGGGTGGCGGACGGAGAGGACGAGGCGCCCAGATGGAGCGCCAAGCTCTCCGATCCCGTCCGCGCCTCGAGGCTGATCCTGGTCCCCTACGGCCCCAGCCCCCGATGGGAGCGCCTCCCGCGCCCGACGCACGTTCGTATCACCCTCAACGAGGGCGACGCGTTCGAGGCCGAGCTCCCCACCGAGCCGATGCACTACCAGACGGTCGAGTTCCCCGAGCCGGAGACCGTGCACACCCTCGAGATCGAGATCCTCGCCGGGAACTTCGGCCGGGCCACGGGCTTCTCCGAGATCGTGCTCTTGCCCTGACCCTCGCGGTCACCGAGCGATCTCGCGGCGACGCCTTCGGTTCTCGCGGATCCATTCCAAGAGGGCCCCGTAGTCCGCGGGATCCGGGGCGAGCGCGAGCTCGGACCCCGGCGAGACCTCAGGGGGCTGGACCCCCTCCAGCACCTGGACCTCTTCCCTCGCACGGGGGTGCTCCGCGGGGACCACGAGCGCGAACAGAACGCACTGGACTCCCTCCTCCTGGAGCGGGACTTCGATGCCCGGACCTTCCTCGAGCCGCGGGGCCTCCGCAAGCCGCCACTGGACCCACTGGAGCGAAGAGACCCCGCTGGCGGAGAAGACTTCTTCCTCGAAGAGCCGCCGTCGAAGGGACTCGGCGGCGAACGCGACGCGCAGTTCGATGCCGTCGCCGGGCGGCTCGAAGTCGTCGGGGAGGCGCACGCGGACGGTCCTCGCTCGTTCGAGGACGATCCGCGACCCGTCGTCGACGACGGGACACGTGACGGTTCGGTAGCCCGGGGCGTAGATCGTCGCGCCGAGACCGACTCGACCCGCGAGGAAGGAGGCCCGGCCCCCGGCCAGCTTCACATGGTGGACGGTGTCGTCCGCGAGTGCGAAGGCCACGTGCCCCGTGTCGATCGCGCGTCCCGCCGAGTCGACCACCTCGACCTCGATCCGGTGGAGCGCGCTCTCCAGGTCGAGCCCCTGCAAGCGCGGATCCCGGGAGACCTCTCCCGCACGCACCTCCACGTCTTCGACCACCGCGACCGGATCCTCACGCCCCTCCAGGAGGAACGTCACGCGCGCCATTCCCGCGGGAAGGCCCGCCACCAGGAACGTCCCGTCGTTCGAGACTCGCTCCCGCGGCGGCCAGACGCGCGCGGTCCGCGGACGGTGCTCGGGCTCGACCCGGACCCCCAACCAAGTGGGATCGATTCCCTCGGCGACCCGCACGGCCCCGGCGAGCTTGCCCTCTCGTTCGAGGACGAAGCGATATCCGGTCGATCCGGGTCGAAGCGGCAGCGGGTCGGCGTCTATCCATCTGGACTTCCCCGCATAGATCTCGAAGTTTCCGGCGGGCGCTTCGCCGAGCAGCTGGAACGCGCCCACGTCATCGGTCTGGGTCATCCACTCGTTGACCGGGTCCCAGTACGTCTCGTCGCGGCCTTCCAGGTGCACCTCCTTGCGGACCCGAATCGTCGCCCAGTCGACGGGCTCCCCCTCACCGTCCACGACGACGCCCTCCGCGAGGACCGGCTCGGCCACCAGGCGCACGTCGCCGAGGTCCACGGTGCGTCCCGGACCGGGATGCAGGTCGACCTCCGCGCTCCAGCGGGGCGGCAGATCCGTGTGGACGCGCAGCCATCGCAGGGAAGAAACCGGGCGATTCGTCGGAGCCCGGGCCTCGAAGCCCCCCTCCCGATCCGTGTGCGCCCGCCACAGAACACTCCCGCGGACCGAGTCCACATCGCTGACCAGTTCCCCCGTCACCCAGGTGTTCGCCAGCGGGACTCCATCGGGATCGAGGATCCGACCCTTCAAGACGGGATAGGGTTTCCCGGCCGTGAGCTTCACCGTCACCGTCTTCCCGGGCTTCGCGGGACCGGCGATCACCTTGGACTCGGGGGAGGCCCGGTCGTCGGGGTCGGCCTCGACCAGGACGTCCCCGCCGACCTCGACGAACGGGAAGAACGCCCGGCCCTCCCGGGTGCGTACCGAAACGCGGCTTCCGGTGGATCTCCCGCTCGGATCGTCCGCCGGGACGCGGATCGGGGTCACATGGACCCAGGCGGACACGGGCGCCCCCCCGTCGTCTCGAAGCTCGACCGCCACCGTCCCGGTGTCCGGGAGCACGAGCCGCACCGGCTCCTCGGGAACCCTCGAGGCGTCCAGCGTCCATCGGATCGGGCGGGCGCTGGCGATCGGCAGGGAGACGCGAATCGGGAACCCGTCGGATGGCTCCGGAAGGAGGGAGTCGAGGTGTCGAAACTCCACGCGCCCCTCCGGGCCCGTGACCCCGCGAACATCGAGAGGCCCGGGCCTCGCGGGGTCTCCTCCCAGGTGGACGGGGACCCCGCGGGCCGGAGCGCCGTCTCGGGTCACGACCTCCACGGCCAGGCTCCGGTCCGCCTCGAGCCCGAGGACGAGCTCCCCCTCTTCCGGGCGCGTCCCGAAGGCCCAGCGATCCCCGTCCCGTGCGCAAAAGACGAACGCGGCATCCTCCGGCGGGGCCGTCCAACGCCCATCCCCGTCGCAGCGCGCTCGCCGGCCGCGGATGCTCAGCTCCTCCTCGATGTCGACGTTCTCGTGGCGTTTCCTGCGGCCGTCGAGGTCTCCAAAGAGGGCGACCGATCCGAAGAGCACCTCCGCACCGGGGACGGGCGCGCCGCTACCTCGATCCACGACGACCACGCGCAGGCCACCCGCGGGGACCGGCGCGTCCCCGAGGGCCGAACGGCGCGCGGCGGCCGTGGGCGTCTCGGGAACGTCCGCGGCCGCCGCCTCGCTCTCCGGCGCGCGCAGCAACGCGGCGACGGGGACCGGCTCCTCGCGGGGTTCGACCTCGGGTCGCGTCCACCACCTCCCCACCAACACGATCGCGACCGCGACCACGACCCCCCCGACTCCCAGTTTCATCCCACCCATCGAACTCCCCGTGGCCAAGGCCCCCTTCCAAACCGAGCGCGGGACGAGCGGTGCGAGCGCCGCGATCCACGCGCGTCCATCCCCGCCCGCTTCTCGATCCAGCCGTGCGCGCAGCAGCGCGAGCCCGCGCGCGAGCCGGGTCTTCACGGTCGATACGGGCGTCTCTTCCCGGCGAGCGATCTCCTGGGGTGAGAGCCCCTCGAAGTAGCGCAGCAGAATCGTCTCGCGGTACGGTTCGTCGA
>DRLC01000191.1 GCA_011053145.1 Planctomycetota bacterium
CGGAAGCCAACCCGACCAGGCTCATGATCTCGGAGGCCGGTGTGATGTCGAAGCCCGCGTCGCGCGGAACTCCGTTGCGCGGACCGCCGAGACCGATGCGCACCTCCCGCAGCGCGCGGTCGTTCATGTCCACGACACGCCTCCAGGAAACACACTCGGGGTCGAGGTGCAGCGGATTGTCGAGCAGGATCGAGGTGTCGAGTGCCGCCGAGAGGAGGTTGTTCGCAGCCGCGATCGCGTGGAAGTCCCCGGTCAGGTGCAGGTTGAGTTCCTCCATCGGAACGACCTGGCTCCGGCCGCCGCCAGCGCCTCCTCCCTTGACGCCGAACACCGGCCCCATCGAAGGCTGTCGCAGCGTGGCGATCGTTCGCTTGCCGATCCGGTTCAGGGCCATCGACAGCCCGATCGTCGTGACCGTCTTCCCTTCGCCCGCCGGGGTCGGCGTGATCGCCGTGACCAATACGAACTTTGCGGTAGACGCTCCATCGCCCAGGGCCAACCGATGGTCGATCTTGGCCTTCGTGTTCCCATAGGGAACGACGTGCTCGGCGGAGAATCCGGCTCGCTCCGCAACGGCCTGGATCGGGTGGGGCGCGGGGGAAGCTTTCGAAGCCTTGTCTTTCGTCATGGTACGCGAGGGTCCGGGGTGTACCGAGAAGCTAGAATGGCCGAGGCCCCGATACCAGGAGACAACGATGTCCGCTGAACCGAATCACTCCGCAAATGGAACCGTGAAGACCGACCTTCTGAAGATCGGCGATTTCGCCCGCCTCGCGGGGACGAACCTCAGGACGCTTCGTTACTACGAAGAGATCGGGCTCTTGATCCCGGCGGCGCGCAGCGCGGGCGGCTTCCGCTACTACCGACCGACGGACGTCAATCGGCTGCGTACGGTCAATGCACTGCAGGAACTCGGCCTCTCCCTGGAGAAGATCCGTGAGATGATCTCGACCCGCGGCGAAGGCGGAGGACGCCGTGAGTTCCTCGCGCGCGTCGAGGCGTCGCTCTCCGCCCAACGGGATCTCTTCGAGGAGAGGATCAAGGAGTTGCGTGAGCGTCAGGCCCGCATCCAGGTCGCCCTCGAGAAACTCGATGCGTGCCGCGAGTGCGAACACGTCCCGAACGAGGAGAACAACTTCTGCGAGCCCTGCCACCAAACCGGACGCACGCTCCCCGAGGACCTCTCCGCTCTCTTCTAGACCGGGCTACGCGAAGAGCGAACTCGCCCGCGACGCCGTACCCTGACCATCCATGGAGATGCGCAATCCGGAACGGGCGATCTACCTCGACAACAACGCCACGACGCAGGTGGCACCGGAGGTGATCGAAGCGGTTCACGCCGCGATGGAGATGACCTGGGGGAACCCGTCGAGTCGCCACGCCTTCGGGCTGCGGGCGAACGCGCTCGTGGAAGAGGCGCGCCTCGCGGTGATGCGCTTGCTCGGGGCGCGCTCCCCCGGCGAAATCCTGTTCACATCGGGCGGCACCGAGAGCATCAACACCGCGATCCACGCGGCGCTCGCGGCAGCCCCTGCCGGCAGACGACGGATCCTGACCTCCACGGTCGAACACTCCGCGGTCCGACAATCGCTCGCCCCCTGGCGCGAGTCCGGATTCGAGGTGACCGAGATCGCCGTCGACCACGAGGGACGCCTCGACGTGGAGGCGTGCCTCGCGGCCCTCGACTCCGGAGTCGCGCTCGTCACGGTGCAGCTCGCGAACAATGAAACCGGTGCCCTGACGGAGACGGAGCAGCTCGCCCGGATCGGCGAGGCGGCCCGCGCGAGCGAGGTCCCGTTCCACCTCGACGCGGTCCAGGGCCCGGGCAAGGTCCCGCTGGCCGTGGGCGAACTCGGCTGCGACTTCCTGTCGATCAGCGGGCACAAGTTCCACGGGCCGAAGGGAGTCGGCGCCCTCTGGGTCCGTCCCGGCGCGGCCCCCCTCTTCCACCCCCTGGTGCGGGGCGGGCCCCAGGAGGACGAGCGGCGCGGGGGCACGCAGAACGTCCCCGGGATCGCCGGAATCGGACGCGCCGCGGATCTCGCTCGGGAATGGCTCGCGGACGGAGCCGGGGCGAGGCGCGTGCGTGAACTGCGGGATCGACTGGAATCTCGGCTCCTGGGCGAGATCGAAGGTGCCCGGCTCCATGCCAAGGGGGCCCCACGGCTCGACAACACCGTGAGCGTGTTCGTTCCCGGGGTCGAGGGCGAGCTCCTGCTCTCGTCCCTGGATGCCGAGGGCCTGGCGGTCTCGGGCGGGGCCGCGTGCAGCTCCCGGACGAAGGGACCCTCCCCGGTCCTGTTGGCGATGGGCTACGGGGAAGAGGAGGCATCGGGGACCCTGCGCCTCTCCCTCTCCCGCCTCACGACCGCCGAGGAGATCGAGCGAGCGGCCGATGTGCTCGGAAGCGTCGTCCAGGACTTGCGAGGGCTGTTTTCGGCCTAGAAACCCCGAGAATATGCGTGGCCGGGACGGATTCGCGGCCAAGGAACAAAGGTTGGGTTCACCCCCACCCCGGACCGAAAAGGATGGGGAAGAATCCTCCACCGCGATCGTCCGCGCTCGGTCCTCCCCAACCCGAGCCGCCTCCTTTCGTAAGGTCCTACCCTTCCCCTCCCGCCGTCCCCCGGCGTCGACCCCTCGGCAGGGAACCCCGGCTGATCCCAGACTCCTCGATCCAACGCCTCCCGCATGCGCCCCATCGCCGTCCTCATCCTGATCGTCGGAGCCATCGCCTCCCTCTTCTTCGCCTTCTCGTCCCTGACGGACGACTCGGGGCGCGGAGTGGCGGCGACGCGCGGCCTGGTGACTCGGCCCGTGCTCGCCGGAGAGACCACCCCCTCGCCAGACCCCGACATCCCCCTGGCGCCCGCCGCCGAGGTCGCCCAGGTCCGCGAGCGCAAGGACGTCGTCCTCTCGGAGGGCACCGACAGGGAGGCGCTGACCGGCATCCTGCGCGTCGAGGTCGTCGATGCTTCCGGGGACCCGGTCGCCGGCGCCAAGATCGCCCTTCTCCATGACGCGGGCGTTCCGACGCTGATGAACGAGACCCTCGGGCTCGTCGGCGGGCAAGCCCCGCCGAAGCCGCTCAAGCGCGCGACGACCGACGAGTACGGTCGCTTCGAGTTCCGCGGGCTCGAGCCCGGCCCCGACTGGGCTCTGGCGGTAACGCACAAGGACTACACCCGGGCGATGGCGGGGCCGATCACGATCCCCCCGCAGGGCGGCATCGACGAACGCGTGACCTTGCGTTCGGGACTGGCCCTGTACGGGTTCGTGCGCGACGCGCGCAACGGCGTTCCGATCCCGGGCGCGAAGCTCGTGATCGACACCCCGCTGGCCGCCTTCCTCCCGAGTTCACGCGCATCGAGCGTGCACCGTGAGGCCGTCTCCGATGAACTGGGCCGTTACGAGTTCAAGAACATCGGTGCCGGCCAGCGCACCCTCTCGGTCAGCGCTCCGGGCTATGCGGCCCTCTTCCTCACGAACTTCAACAACGACCTGCGCGAGAAGACCAACGCCACCCGCAAGCCGGACATCCGCGGCACGAACCAGGCGCGGCAGTTCGCTCAGCTCGCCGCGA
>DRLC01000192.1 GCA_011053145.1 Planctomycetota bacterium
GTCCGCACCGGACCACGCTCATGGTCGATACCATCGTGGGAGGGCGTGAGGCCCACCGACTCGACGATCGCGTGATCCAAGAGGAGGCGCGTGCGCTCCTCGAATCCTCCGCGACCCACATTCCCGAGGAAGCCGTGCCGCGCCTTCGTCGCTGGCTCGACGCCGCCCGGGCCGGTCGTGAGTCCCAAGAGAGGGAGCGCACCCTCGGCATCGAGATCGCACCGACCGATTCGGTCGCCGAGCGGCACGCGGCCTTCCGGTCGAACGCCCGCGCGATCCGTCGCCTGCTCCTCGCGACCCCGCACCTGCATTCGGGGCGGGAACTCGATCGAATCACCGAACTCGAGGCGGACCTTTTGCTCGAACTCGGCAAGGTGGTGAACCGATTGTCCTGGCGCTGGAACGAGCTCATCTCCGGGGTTCCCGAGCTCCGAGCCCGAGCCGAAGACGAGACGACCGGTGCGCAGCCCGTACGAGATGCCTCCTCGGGGGGCTGGCGGGAGCTCTGGGCGGCTCTCCAGGAATCCCTCGCCTGGGCCCGGGCTCGGGGCCGGGCCGAACTCCTTGCCGACCTGAACTCGCTGTTGCGCGAGGGGCTGATCACCTCCCACGGGATCCTTTCCGACCACGCCGCGGCCCTCGACGGGCTGATCGCGGAGAGCCTGGCGGAGTACGGGATCGAATGCGCCTGGGAACTCGTGCCCCCCGCGAACCGAGCCGCCGGCGACCTCCCCCGCACGATCTTCCCACGCCTACACACGGTCGCGAGACCGACCGGGGAGCCCCTCGCCACCTAGGCGGAATGGATGGAGTGCGTCGTGCCCCGGAGGGAGCGTAGTAGTTTTCAAATTTTCCGGGAAAACCCTGAGGGAAATTGACCCTGACGATTCGGGTGCTCTAGAATAGCTCCCCGATTCGCCGGGCACCGCAATCTCCTCCCAAGCGGCGTTCGGCGGGTCGATGCAGACAACCCCGGGCCGGCGGCACGGGTCTTCCCTCTCTCCCCCTCACGAGGAAGGCCAAGGCTGCCGGCCTTCTGCGTTTTCGAAGGTTCAGTCGCGTTCCCAGGTCGTTCCGTTCGCGAAGGTGACGCCCTCGAGCCGGACGCGGATCGTTTCCGTCTCGGGCGGCATGAAGAAGGCGACCGTGTCGACCTCGTTCTCCCCGCCGGTGTCCGCGAGGAGACTCGGTCCTTCGAACGAGAACTCCCCCGAGAGGCTGTGCGGGAATTCCTTCAACAGCCTCCCGTTCGCATCGAGGTACTCGAAGCTCGCACGTGCCTCGGTGATCGCGAGGTTCGAGTGGTTCACGACACGCAGCTTCGCGTGGGGGAAGTCGGGATTGGAGCGGTCGCCGAACTCCAGGAACGTGATCGCGCAGGGAGAGTCTCCGGCGAAGTCGACCGCGACCACCGCTTCGGGCTGTTCGTCGTGGTGCGCGAGGGGCACCGAGGCCAGGGCGAAGGGAAAGCTCATCCGCTCCGTGTGGAAGACCTTGAGCGTGAGCGCCGAGGGAGTTTCCGGGACGGAGAGGTCCGCCCTGAGTCGGTTCGAGAGGAAGGAGGTGCCCTCGCTGAGGATGCCCATCGGCTCCCCGGCCGCATTCATCGGAGCGAACCGGACCCGAGCATCCGCAAGTCCTTCTTCGCTGCACGCCAGCTCGATCGTGTTGTCCGTCCCTGCGACCGTCCAGGTCGCGGTCCATGGCCCGGCGTGTGCGCTGGCGCGTGCCTCAGCGCTCTGGAATGAGATCGCGGTGACCGCGTCGGGACGTTCCAGATGGATCGTTCCGATCACATCGAAGGAGTCGACGGCACGCACGAGCCCGCGCAGGTCGGGGGAGAGGGAGTACTCGAAATAGCCCCGATGAATGGTCGGGCTCCCCATCCACTGGGCGTCGGGATCGGGGCGCAGTTCCTCCCCGTCCGGGGCGGAGACCTCGTCCAGCGTCAGGTACTCCGCCATGGACTCATTCGCGGCGAGGACGCCCGGGTCCAGCCCAAGCGCGCGCAGAGAGATCTTGAAGGAGCCCGTCGTGTTCGGAGCGTCTTCGTCGACCTCGTCGACCTCGATCAGGAAGGGGCCGGCGAAGGCGACCGGGAGGGTCCGGGGGCCGTCGCGGAAGGTCAGCTCTGCTTTTTCACCGATCGCGATGCGCATCGGATCGGGGTAGATCGGCACGACTCCCGCCTCGGCGCACAGGGTCTCGATCGCCTGGATGCGGGAGACGCCGGAAAGGCTCACGTTCGAGACGCGGTCGAGGCGCTCGTCGGCCGCGAGTGCGATCCCGGATCCCCCGAGCAGGGTTTCGACGACGTCGGCGACCCGGCGGCCGACGGCATTCACGCTCACGCGCCAGCCGAGCGTGGACGTCGGCTCGTCCACGGGACGGAGCGCGTCGAAGGAAGCGTGCATCCGTGCGATCTCCTCCGCGGAGCCGCCCGCTTGCCACTCGGCCGCGGCGGACTGGAAGGCCTGTTCCATTCCTTCCGCGATCCCCTCCGCAAGCTCTTGGGCCATCCCGCCGAGCATGTCGTTCTCGCCCCCCTCGAAATCCATTTCGAAGGACCCGCCGCCCATCTCGACCGACGCACCGAACACCCGCCACGCACCCGAGGTCCGGCGCAGCCGAAGCTGGATCTCCTGGTTGCCGCTCTCGTTCTCCAGCGTGACCGGGACGCTCGCCTCGGCTCCCTCGATCGACTCGCCGTCGATCGTCCAGGTCCCGAGGTGCTTCCCGCTGAAGCTCAGGGAACTGGACCCCTCGGCATGGAGGGCTTCCACGGAGCGTGGGGTGAGGAGGGCTTCGATGCGATCCTGGTCGTCGGCGGCGACCGCTTCCAGGAAGGCCTCGGCCACTCGGGACGGGGACTGCGTGACCTGCGTACGCGCGTGGGGACCCATCGAGGCGTTTTGGGTCTGGGCTACCGGAGTCTGGTCCGTGCCCCCACAGGAGGTGGCGAGCAGGATGGCGAGGGCCAGCGGGGACGCGTTGCGGACGACGTGGGAGCGGAACATGGCACTTCTCCGGGTGGGTGGAACGGGCGCCTCTCCGATCGGCCCCGCCGTGCCCGCAACTGAATCCGAAACCGAGGCCCCGGAAGGGTCCCCGGAGCGCCGTCGCCGGGGAACCTCTGGGGATGACCCCCCCCAGGGGGCCTTCCGGCGGTGCCGGGCCGAACCGGGCCGTTCGACCGGCCCCCTCGGCCCTGGCTCGGTTCCATCGTCCCCCCGGGTCGAGCCGCATGGCGGCTCGCAGTCGTCTCGGGGCTACCCCGGACGCGCGTTCGACGCGACCGGTGGAAGGGTCTACTGCTCGAGACTCGTGATCCCTTCGCGCACCGCGTACTTCGTCAGTTCCGCGATGCTCTTGATGCCGAGCTTCTGCCCGATGTTGCGTCTGTGGGTTTCGATCGTCTTGATCGAGAGGCCGAGCTTCTCCGCGATGGCCTTCGACGTCCGGCCTTCCGCGAGGAGCTGGAGCACCTCGCGTTCGCGGGCACCGAGCAGGCGGTACGACGAGCCCGGGCCGCGGCGCGGAAGCTGGCCCAGCATCGGTTCGAGGGCGACGCCGGTGACCTGGGGGGAGAGGTAGTGTTCCCCTCGATGGGCGGCGTCGACGGCGCGAACCAGGTCGTCGGCTGCTGCTTCCTTGAGCACGTACCCGCACGCTCCCGCGGTCATCATGTTCAGGACGTAGCGCTTGTCCGAATGCGTCGAGAGGGCGATGACCTTGATCCCCGGGGACTCGGCGAGGATGCGCTTCGTGGCCTCGATGCCGTTCATGTCGGGCATTCCCACGTCCATCACGATCACGTCGGGCTTCAGCTTTCCCGCGGCTTCGATCGCGGCCCGACCGTGGTCGGCCTCACCGACGATCTGGAAGGCGGGCCGCGCGGCCAGGATCGCGCGGAGTCCGTCGCGCATCATGCGGTGGTCGTCGACGAGGAGGATTCGAATCTTCATGGGGAGCTCGGAGAGGGTGGAGAGAGAGGGGCTTCGATCGCGATCAGGGTGCCGACCGTGGGCGCGGGGCGGACGATCATCCGGCCCCCGAGGTGCTCGAGCCGTTGCCCGATGGCGGAGAGGGAGAGGCCGCCGCGACGTTCCTGGTCCATCGAGAGCGGAGCGCCCCCGGCCTCGAGGTCCAGTCGCAGCGTGTTCGAATCATGGGTGAGCGTGACCCGGACCCCGGGGGACTCGGAGACGTCGGCGAGGTAGCGGAAGAGCTCGCGGACCGCTCGGAAGAGGAGCACGAGAAGACGCGGACCGAGGGGAGCGGGAAGCGGGCTGAGGTTCAGATCCACGGTCATGCCGGAGCGCTTCTCGATGTCCTCGGCGAGCCATTCGAGGGCGGGCTCGAATCCGAGGTCGTGCAGGATGGGGGGGCTGAGCTCGTACGTCAGGGCGCGCGTCTCCTGGCCGGCTTCCTCGAGCAGGGTCTCGATCTCCTCGGTCAGGCGCCGTTCCTCTCCCTCGCAGCGATCGCCGAGTTGGGCCAGCTTGAGGAGTGCCAGGGTGATGATCTGGTTCATCCCGTCATGCAGCCCCTGGGCCAGACGGCGGCGTTCGTTTTCCTCGGCGAAGAGGAGCTCGGACGTCAGGGAGAGCACCTCGCGGCGACGCAGCGCCTCGATTTCGTCACGCGCGCGGGCCAGCTCCAACTCGAAGCGCTTGCGTTCGGTGATGTCCTCCGCGATTCCGGCCATCCGATAGACCGCGCCGTGCTCGTCGCGAATCGGAAACGCGCGCTCGTGCAGCCACCGTTCGCTGCCGTCGGGATGCACCACCCGGAAATCCTCTTCATACTCGCCGCGTTCCGCGAGGCGGCGGAAATTGGAGAGTACGCGCTCCCGGTCATCGGGGTGGATGCTGTAGGACCACTCGTCCAGATCGTCCGAGTAGAGGCAGTCCACGGGCTGCCCCCAGATCTTCTCCCAGCCGGGGCTGACGTAGATCACGCGCCGCTCCAGCCAGTCGGTCAGCCAGAACGTCGCCCCGAGGTTCTCCGCCATCTCCCGGAACGAGGCTTCGCTTTCCCGAACGCGGAGTGCAGCCTCGCGCTCGGCGGTCACGTCCTCCGAGATCACGAGCGCCAGGTCGAGTCGTCGCTCGATGTCGTGCACGGGGTAGGCGCGTTCGCGGATCAGGCGAGTCGTCCCGTCGGAGCGCAGGATCCGAAACTCTTCATCCAGCCACGCGCTCCGCAACATGCTTGCGAGTGCGCTCTCCATGCGAGGTCGATCCTCGGGGTGGATGAGTTCGTTGCGCGCGTGCGGATCGGAGCGAAACTCGTGGTCGCTCAGGCCGAAGAGGGATTCGAAGGATGGGCTGATCGCGATCAGCTCGCCGTCCTGGAAGGAATGGACCCGGTATGCCACCGAGATCGGATCCGCGTTTCGCCGGAAGCCCTCTTCCCCGGTGTCGGCAGCGGCATCGATGAGCTGGCGTGCCAACGTCGTCGAAGCGAGCTTGGCGAGTACCGTGAAGAGTTCGAGGTCCCTCGGGTCGGGAGGCGCCGGCTGGGTTCCATGGAAGAGCAGTGCGCCCGCGACCTCGTGGCTCGGCCCGTGAATCGGTTCGCACCAGAGCGATCGCACGCCTGCTTCCCGCGCTTCTTCCGCGGGGATCGCCGGAAGGGGGTCGGTGCCGAGATCGCTGCTCCCAACGCTCCTGCCCGTGAAGATTCGATCGAACGGAGCAAGCTCCGGAGGCGGGGTCTCGAGGTGCCACCCCTTTGCGAGGCGCCAGCGCGTTTCCAGGGCGCGCGTGTAGGACACGGGGAGACTCGGTGCCGCGACGATGCGCGGTCGGGGTCGGAGCGTTCCGACGAGCAGGATCGAGATCGAGTGGTCGGGGAGAAGGGTGTCCGCGATGCGGGCCAGTTGGCCGAGGATCTCCGTGCACGACTCGGCCGCGGCCGGAAGTGGCGCACGGGCGGGTTCGGGGGGCTGCATCTTGATCACCTCTTCCATGGGGATGGGCCACGGGAACTCGAGGGCCCCCTCAGACCGTGCAGCCTATTGTGCGGCCCAGGTGCCCACCTTGGATAGGGAGGTGTGCGTTCCGGTGGCTCGGCTGGGGAGGATCGGCCTCCGGAGAGGCCCGGCGTGGACCCTCGGAGGATCCCTATGCGCGGCCGGAGACGGCAACCGGGACCTGGTCTCCGACAGCTGCGAGCTCCTCGTCCGGAGACCAGACGACCCGGTAGAGGGTGTCCCGCTCCACCGGGATCCGGCCCGCATCGCGGATCCAACCCATGAGCTCTTCGCGCTGAACCTGCTGCGGCGTCTTCGCCCCCGCGTCGTGGTAGATCTTCTCCTCGACCACCGTGCCGTCCACGTCGTCCGCGCCGAAGGCCAGGGCCAGTTGAGCGATCGGGATCGACAACATGATCCAGTAGGCCTTGATGTGGTCGATGTTGTCGAGCATGAGGCGACCGACAGCGATCTCGCGCAACTCGTCCAACGCGGTCGGCCCGGGGAGGTCGGACCATCCGTTTCCCTCGGGATGGAACGAGAGCGGGATGTAGGTCTGGAACCCCCTGGTCTCGTCCTGCAGGAGGCGCAGTCGGTCGAGGTGGTCGACGCGCTCCTCGACCGTTTCGATGTGTCCGTGCAGCATCGTGCAGTTCGAACGCAGGCCCGCCTCGTGCACCGCCCGCGCGGTCTCGATCCAGTCGTCTCCGGACATCTTGAGCCGGTAGCCCTCCTGCCGGACGCGTTCGGAGAAGACCTCGGCGCCACCGCCGGGACAGGAGCCCAGTCCCGCTTCCTTCAGCTCTTCGAGCACTTCGGGAAGCGGTTTCTTGGCCACACGTCGGATCTGGTCGAGTTCGACCATCGTGAAGGCCTTGACGTGGATGTCGGGGCGGGCGCGTTTGGCGGCCCGGAGGATGTCGAGGTAGTAGGAGTAGGGGATCTTCGGCCAGACGCCGGCGACCATGTGGACCTCGGTCACGGGCTCGTGCAGTTGGGCGCGCACCTTTGCCTCGATCTCTTCGGGCTCCATCAAGTACGCGCCCTCCTGGCCCGGCAACCGGTCGAAGGAGCAGAAGGTGCAGAACTTGTTGCACCAGTTCGTGTAGTTGATGTGTTGGTTGACGTTGAAGTACGCGAGGTCGCCGTGCATCCGTGTGCGCACGAGGTTCGCGAGATCACCGACGACGTGGAACGCGTCGGTTCGGTAGAGCGCGACGCCGTCTTCTCGACTGAGGCGTTCTCCGGCGAGGACGCGCTCGGCGATCGGCGCGAGGCCGGCGGCGTGGGCGCGTTCCAGGAGGGAGCCGGTTCCGACCGTCATGCTGGCCCTCCGGTTGCGATGCTCCTCGGTGCGGGAGCCCCCTCCTCGCGCGTGAGAGGCCCGATCGGCGCGCCCTCCTCGCGTTCGTCCTCGATCCCGTACCAGGTGTTGCGCTGGCGCGGCCGAAAACCCGCCGCCTCGATCATCCGCTCGATCGTCTGGATCGACGCCAGGTGGAAGCAGCCCGCCGCGCTGACGACGTTCTCCTCGAGCATCGTTCCGCCGAAGTCGTTGCAGCCGGCACGCAGCGACACCTGGGCCATCTTCATGCCCTGGGTGACGTAGCTCGTCTGCAGGTGGTCGAAGTTGTCCAGGAAGATGCGTGCGATCGCGTTCACGCGCAGGTACAGCGCGGGGGTCGTGCGGGGCGGGTAGATGTCCTCTTCGGGGACGCCTTCGGGTTGCATGTTCCAGCACGCGAAGGCCGTGAAGCCCCCGGTTTCATCCTGGAGGTCTCGCAGGCGGACCAGGTGTTCGATGCGCTCGGCCGGCGTCTCGACGTGGCCGTACATCATCGTGGCCGAGCTGCGCAGCCCCGCCTCATGGACCTTGCGGTGCACTTCGAGCCAGCGATCGGTCGGGGTTTTCTTCGGCGCGATGATGCGTCGCACGCGTTCGACGAGGATCTCGGCGCCGGCGCCGGGGAGGCTCCCGAGCCCGGCCTCCCGAAGGTCGGCGATGATCTCCTCGACCGGACGCTTCTCGATCCGGGAGAGGTGGTCGAGCTCGGGGGCGGAGAGGGCGTGGGCGTTCACGCGCGGGAAGCGCTCCTTGAGATCCGCGATCAGCTCGCACCACCAGTCCGACTTCAGGTAGGGGTGGTGTCCGCCCTGCATCAGGATCTGGCGTCCGCCGAGCTCCGCGGTCTCGCGGACCTTCTCGACGATCACTTCGCGGTCGAGCACATAGGCCTCGTCGTGTTTCGGTCGCCGGTAGAACGCGCAGAACCCGCAGTCCGTGATGCACACGTTCGTCGGGTTGATGTTGCGGTCGACGATATAGGTGACGCGGCCTTCGGGGTGCTTGCGTGAGCGGACGAGGTCGGCGAGTCGGGCGAGCGTTCCGAGGTCGGCGTGCTCGTGGAGCAGGAGCGCATCCTCGGCACGGATGCGACGCTCTTCCTCGACGGCGCGGACGACGGACTCGAGCTCGGCGGCCCGCGGGCCGGAGGCCGCCTCGGAGGAGAGGGGGGCCAGCCAGGGCTCGGGAACGGGAGGCGACGCGGTGGGGGCAGCGGGGGAGGTCATGGGGAGGCCGAGCGGCGGGGAGGGCGGAGAGTATAGGTGGGGAGGCGGCGGCTTTGGACATCGCCGGGGTTCTTCGTGGCTCTGGATCCTGGGCTCCCGATCCGCTCGCGATCGGTGGGCGGGTGGGAGGACCCGGGCGTGGGATCGCGGAGAACCCCGGGCTAGAGAGGCTTGCTAGCGTCTTTTCGGGCGCGGGGCCCCTCGGGAGCCGCTAGACTCCCGGCCGCCATGGCCAAGAAAGCACCCAGTCCGATGGACACCATCGTCTCCCTCTGCAAGCGCAGGGGGTTCATCTTCCAGGCCTCCGAAATCTACGGGGGGATGGGCAACACCTACGACTACGGGCCCCTGGGCGTCGAGCTCAAGCGGCGCGTCAAGCAGGCCTGGTGGGATGCGATGGTGACCTCGCGCCGCGACGTCGTCGGGCTCGACTCCGCGATCCTCCAGCACCCCCGGGTTTGGGAGGTCTCCGGGCACGTGGGCGGCTTCACGGACCCGATGGTGGACTGCAAGACCTGCAAGGGCCGCTTCCGGGCCGACCACCTCGATCAGGTGGCCTGTCCGATGAAGCCCTCGAAGCATCCTGGGGAGTGCGATGGGGAACTGACCGAGCCGCGCTCCTTCAACCTGATGTTCAAGACGAACGTCGGACCGCTCGAGGACTCGAGCTCGGTCGCGTACCTGCGTCCCGAGACGGCCCAGGGGATCTTCCTCAATTTTCTGAACGTGATGCAGTCGGCGCGCCTGAAGCCCCCGTTCGGTATCGCCCAGATCGGCAAATCGTTCCGCAACGAGATCACGCCCGGGAACTTCGTGTTCCGCATGCGCGAATTCGAGCAGGGTGAGATGGAGTACTTCGTGCCGCCCGCGGAGAACGACCGGTGGTATGCGTATTGGCGCGAGCAGCGCTACCGGTGGTATACGGACCTTGGGATCCGTTCCGAGAAGCTGCGCGTGCGCGAGCACGACGAGGAGGAGCTCGCGCACTACTCCACCGCCACCTGCGACATCGAGTACGAGTACCCCTTCGGTTGGGGGGAGCTCGAGGGCATTGCTTGCCGCA
>DRLC01000193.1 GCA_011053145.1 Planctomycetota bacterium
ACCGTCGCGGTCTACGGCCCCACGGCCGACGGCGACCTCGACGAGAGCACGCCGCACCGTCCGGAGGGAGACTTCTACGCCGAGACCAAGGACGAAGCCGAGAGGATCGTCCTCGACCTCGCCGGGAAGGGGGACCTCGCGGGCTCGGTGATCCAGCCCACGGTGGTCTACGGCCCCTTCGCGCCGGCCTGGACCGTGCGCATCCTGAACGAGCTCAAGACCGGTCGGGAGATCCTCGTGGACGGGGGCCACGGCCTCTGCAACGTGGTCTACGTGGACGACATCGTGCGCGGCCTGCGGCTCGCGGCGACCGAAGACGGGGCGCTCGGCGAGGAGTTCTTGATCTCCGGACCCGAGCCGGTGACGTGGAAGGAGTTCTACGCCGGGTACGAACATATGCTCGGCTTCGAGAACCACGTCGAGATGAGCGCGGCCGACGCCCACGCGCTCTTCCAACGCCTCTACGGCAAGAAGCGACTGATCCGCGAAGGGCTCTCGGTCGTGCGTGACACCCCCGAGCTGCGGCGGCGCCTCAAGGCCACCGGGGAAGCGCAGGCCTTCCTCAAGGCCGCGAAGATGGTCATGCCGAGCCGAATCCGACGCAAGATCAAGTCGAAGGTCACCGGCCGAAACCTCGATCCGGTCCAGGCTGCACCCAAGAAGGCGGAGCCGCCGATCCACCCCCTGCCCCCGGCCGGCGTCGACCTCGCGCGCGCGAAGACCCGCGTGCGCATCGACAAGGCGCGGCGCCTCCTCGGCTACGAGCCGCGCTTCGACTGGGACGCCGGGCTCGAACGGGTCGAGGCGTGGGCCCGCTGGGCGGGGATCCTCCCTTCACGAGAGGCCGTCGAGATCGGCTGAGTTCCGTGACCGCTCCTACCGAACATCCCCGGGAGAGCCCGGAGGCGAGCGAGGCGCAGGGCCGGGGTGCCGAAGGCGTCGCGGATGTCCTCGCCCTCGACCCGATCGTCACGGTCGTCGTGCCCTGCTACCGCCAGGCGCACTTTCTGACCGAGTGCCTCGAGAGCATCCAGGCCCAGACCCTCCCGAACTGGCGCGCGATCGTCGTCGACGACGCTTCGCCGGATGGCGGCGCGATCGCGAAGGTCGTCGAAGAGATCGGCGACCCGCGCATTCGCCTGATCCGCCACGAGGAGAACCGTGGGCTCGGAGGTTCGCGCAACACCGGGATTCGCGCGGCGGAGACCGAGTACGTCTATCCACTCGACTCCGACGACCGCATCACGCCCGATTGTCTCGAGCGGCTCGTCGGAGAGCTCGAGGCCGACCCCACGCTCGACTGCGCCTACGCCGACGTCCAGCTCTTCGGGCGTTTGACCTATGTGCTCGAGTTCCCGGGACCGCCCGAGGGCCGACCGATGGTGCGCACCGAGCACACGATCCCGGGAGCCGGGACGATGCTGCGCAAGTCGTTCTGGGAAAAGGTCGGGGGCTACGACGAGGCGGATGTCTTGCGCTCGGGCCGCGAGGACTTCGAGTTCTGGGTGCGCGCCTTCGCGGCGGGCTGCAACGCGAAACGCCTCCTGGAGCCGGTCTACGAGTATCGGATCCTGCACGCCTCGATGAGCGTGAACTGCCGCCGCCAGGACGATGCGATCGCGGCGTACATCTACGAGAAGCACCGCGCCCTCTTCGACGAGACCGGCGAGGCGAACGGGTTCCTGTGTTCGTGGTACGAGCAGGCCTCCTACGCGAACTACATCGTCGGGGACCGCCGGCGTGCGTTCGACCTCGCGCTCCGTTCGTTCCGTAAGGCGCCCTCGCGCCGGCGGCTCAAGCAGACGATCAAGGCGCTGTTTCCGTTCTCGCTGAACCGCGCGATCGCGGAGGGCAGCCTGCATCGGGCCGTGCCGTTCCTGCGCTATCCGCTGCGCGGCGAGGAGCGCCAACGACCGTTCTTCGTGATCGGGGTGGGGCGCTCCGGCAACACGCTCTTCCGGCGCATCCTGACCTCGCATTCCCAGCTCCACGTACCGCCCGAGTCCTTCGTCCTGGGTGCCTGCATTCGCAAGTACCGCGCGATGGGCTCGAAGATGAACTGGCCCGATCTCGTGTCGTTCGTCTTCGCCCAGTTTCAGTTCCATCCCGAGTTCCACCTGTTCGAGATGGACCTCGAGCCGCTCGTGACGCGCCTCTCGCAGGTGGCGGCGCGCGATCGCAACCTCGCCTACCTCTTCGACGCGTTCTACCGCGAGCATGCGGCGCAGCACGGGAAGACGCCGCTCTACTGGGGCGACAAGACGCCGATGAACTCGCTCGACGACCGCGTCGCGGCGGGGGATCGGCCGAAACACATCGGCCAGGGCGTGCCCCAGACCCTGGAGCGCATCCGCAAGGTCTTCCCCGACGCGCGTTTTCTCCACATCTACCGCGACGGCTGCGACTGTGTGCTCTCGCACCTTCGGGGAGGTTTCTTCGCGAGTCTCGAGGACGCGGCGAACCGCTGGCGCCACGTGGAGAGTCAGACCCGCCGCTTTGCGGAACGCTACCGCTCGCAGTCCCTCGACGTCCGCTACGAGGACCTCGTTTCGAACCCGCGTGAGGTGGTCGAGGGCGTGTGTTCATTCCTCGGCGTTCCGTTCGAGGAGGCGATGCTCGAATCGGAGTCGAACTCCAAGGCCCTCGGAGACGTGCCCGCCTGGTCGTGGCACGCGCAGGTCGCCAAGCCGATCAACGCCAAGAACCCGGGGAAGGCGCGCCGCGTGTTCACGGCGGAGGAGCGCGAGAGGCTCCAGGCCCTGATCGGCGACGAGCTCGCCGCCTTCGGCTATCCCCCCGCCACCGCCGATCCCGAATAGCTCGCCCCCCAAAGGACCCGCATTCCCCATGGTCACCAAAGTAGCCATCATCGGCGGCGGCGCCGTCGCCCACGCTCACATCCCGATCGTCACCGAATCGCCCGACTCCGAAGTCGCCGTCGTCGTGGACAAGGACGTCGAGCGCGCGCGGGAGCTCGCCGATGCGAACGGCATCGAGCACGCGGTGGGGGATTGGAACGAGGCGGCGAGCCTCGCCGATGCAGCGATCATCGCGCTGCCGCACCACCTGCACGCACCCGCTGCGATCGAGCTCCTCGAGAAGGGGCTGCACGTGCTCGTCGAGAAGCCGATGGGCATGACCCTCGCCGAATGCGACGCGATGATCGATGTGGCCCAGGCGAAGAAACGCGTGCTCGCCGTCGGACTCGTCAGTCGCTGGTTCGGAATCGCGGCCTATGTGAAGGACATCCTAAACTCGGGGCTGATCGGGCGCGTCGAGAGCTTCGATGTCCGCGAGGGGATGATCTACAGTTGGCCCGTCGCTTCGGACTTCATGTTCCGCAAGGAGACCGGCGGCGGGGTCCTCGCGGACACCGGCGCGCACGTGCTCGATCTGGTGCTCTACTGGCTGGGCGACTGCGCGGACCTCGAGTACGAACACGATGCCGAGGGCGGCGTCGAGGCGGACTGCACCCTGCGCATGACGATGGAGTCGGGGGCGCGCGGCGTCGTCGAGATGAGTCGCACCCGCGACCTGCGCAACACCTGGATCCTGCGCGGGGAGAAGGGGACGCTCGAGGTCATGCGGCGTTTCGCGGCCGAGTGGACTTGGAGCGTCGAGGGCCGCGGCACGGTGCTCTCCGGTACGGTGCAGACCGACGGCAAGCCCGAGGATCCGCTTGAGTGCTTCCGCGCCCAGTGGACCGACTTCCTCGGAGCGATCCGCGAGGGGCGCGAGCCCTTCCTGAACGGCGTCGAGGGCCGCCGGGGCGTCGAGCTGATCGAGCGCTGCCACGCCGTCGCCAAGCCCTTCGCCGGCGAGAGCGCCCGGCCTTGGGAAGTGTTCAACCAGTAGCCCCGCCCGCGTCCATGCGACTCGCGGTCCTCTTCTGGTGCTACAAGGCGCCTGATCTGTGCGAGGATCGCTTGGCGCACCTGCGGCGCCAGGATCCGGACGTGAAGGTCTTCGTGCTCTTCGGAGGCGATCCGGCCGAGGCGAAGGCGTTCGAGGAGAGGCTGTCTCCCTACGCAAACGACTTCTACTGCTTCGAGGGCGAACCGCCCGTCGGGTCCGAGGAGCTCGACGTGCTCTTCCGCGGCGGGACCCATTGGAAGTACTACTTCGGCGACCTCTTGATCGCGGCCTGGTATCGCGAGCGCGGGCGCGAACTCGAGTTCGACTCGATCACCTTGATCCAATGGGACATGGTGATGTGGGGGCGCGTGAGCGAAGTCTTCGCTTCCCTCGGCGAAGGGGAGGCACTCTTCTCCGGACTGCGTCCGATCGCGCCGGTGGAGGACAAGTGGGCCTGGACGACGCCCGATCGCCCGGAGGAACGCGCGCGCTATCTCGAATTCCTCGACCACGTTCGATCCCTGGGTTTCGACGGGGAACCCGAGGGATACGTCGCTGTCGTGACCTGCCTCCCGCGCGCTTTCCTCGAGCGCTTCATCGAGATCGAGCGTCCCGACCTCGGTTTCCTCGAATACCGCCTCCCGATCTACGCGCGCCTGTTCGGCACACCGATCTGCGAACGCCACCCGTTCCGGCCCTGGTGGGGGGCCGTCGAGCCGTATTCGAAGGACCACACCCTACGCGCACGTCCCGTCGAGATCCGTCCCTGGACGATTCGCAAGAATCTCCGCGACCCGAACGGCGCGCGCCTGTTCCACCCCTACTGGCACCGCACCCCCGCAGGGCTGATCGGCTGGACCCGAGCCCTCGTGCGCGGGCTGCGCTCACGAGACTGATCCGGGGGACCTTCCCGAGTCGCGACCCCCAGCCCGGTGCAGGCCTCTGAAGAACCCGGCTATACTGCTCGACGGGGCCGCCGACAGGGAGTTCTTGATGAAGGCACGCGATTCGAGACTGGAGGAGGGAGCATCGGGCGAGAAGCACATTCACCATCCCTATTGCCTGCGCTGCTATCACCCCCTCGAACCGATCTCGGGAGCGAGTACGCATTGTGCGAAGTGCGGGTTTCTCAATCTCAAGGAAGACCAGCGCGTGTATTGGACTCGAGAGCGGGACTTCGTCCAGCTCGAGCTCGTGGGAAAGGTCGTGACTGTCGCGCTGGTGATGCTCTTGGGGTGGGGGATGCTCGGCGGGTTCACGACCCATGTCCAAGGTGGATCGGCCCAGGGCTATCTGATCGCTGCGCCGATCGCGATCGGCGCTGCTCTCTGGAAGACGTCGGAGATGTGCACGCGACGATGCACATACTTCAGGCCCTCCGTGTTCTGGGGGGCCATTCCGATCGTGGTCGCGCTGCCCCTGGTGCTCGCGTGCCTCTGGCCGACATCCGGCCCCTCCACCCGCTCCCGCATGTGGGCGGGTGGCATCGCGCTCGTGCTGATCGCCTTTGGGGTCGCAGTGCGCCGCGCTTGTGTGCTCCTCGAGGCATGGAAACGTAGGCGGATCTTGGAGGGGCAGAGAGAGCACGCGTGATCCATAGCCGGCCCGCGCTGGAGGGAGCGGACGCGGGCGGGGCATCACGCTGGCTTGCTCCGGAAGCGCATGCGCAGCTTCCCGATCACCTTGGATAGGTCCTGCTTCTCGCTCGGACCGAGGCAGAAGCGCAGGAGGACGAAGACGTAGACGATCGAGCCGAGTGCGCCAGCGGCGATGAGCTCGAGCCATCCGCTCGGATCGATCCAGTACCAGGCGGCGGCCCAGACCGGGGTGGCGGCGAGTGCGGGGATCAGGCCCGGAAGGATCGTGGCTCGGCGCCACTGCTTCCAGGTGAGGCCGGTGAGCTGGAGGCCGAAGGTCCAGAAGAGCAGCGGAGTGCCGATCGCGCTCGCGATCAGCGTTGCGAGCGCGAGTCCGATCGCGCCCATGTGGCGGCCGAAGATGAAGTACGCGGCCAGGGCGACGCCGGAGAGCTCGATCGCTGCGACCCGCCAGGCGAGGGGCCGGTTGCGCGCGCGCGCGAGCGCGATCTGGGCGAGGATCGGCTGGGGGAAGACGAAGAAGGACTTCGCGAAGAGCAGCACCATCACGATCGAGCCCGCCTGTACCTTCGGCGCGAACTTCGGATCGAGCCACACATCCCAGATGTTCTGGTGCAGGATCATCGCGGGGATCGCGAAGAGCAGGAACGTCCAAAGCAGGTAGCGCGACATCCGCGTGTAGGCGCGCTGCAGCCGCTCCTCCTGGCCGCCCGCGTGCATGCCCGTCAGGGCGGGCTGGAGCGTGATCAGGGGCCCAAGGACCGTCGGGAAGAAACGACTCTCCACATAACCGCCGAGGCGGTACGACCAGACGTCCTGGGGGCCGGCGCCGTGACCGAGGAAGAGAGGACCGAGCATCTCCCGGGCGACCGCGGAAATCCGGGCCATCAGCGTGTACCCGCCGAAGGAGCAGATCGGCCGGATCAGTGCACGGTTGAAGAGGCTCGGCGTGTAGGTGAGTTCAGGAACGAGGCGGCGCGAGTACCAGACAAAGACGATCAATTCGATGATCGTCCCGGGTACGGTCGCGACCACGAGCCACAGGACACGCGTGCTCACCCCGAACAGCAGCGTGAACAGGAGCGCGATGCGCAGCACCTCTGTTCCGAGGCTGAACATGTTCCGGAAGAGGAACTTCTGCTTCACGTCGATGCCCGTGAAGAACGGAAGCAGCGCGGTGCTCACCGCCGCCTTCCCGACGAGGATCGAGAACATGATCCGGGCGTCGCGCGTGTAGGCAGGCTCGATCCCGAGGATTGGCTGGATGTAGTAGGTCAGGATCGCGCCCACGATCGCGACGAACACCCCCGCGCCGAGGGTCAACGGGAACATCGTCGAGACGATCTCTCGCACGCGCTTCGTATCGTGCTTCGCGTAGGCCTCGATGATGTAGCGCGAGAGTCCGCTGCCGACGACCATCGTCAGGAGCGGGACGAACAGCATGAGCGGAAAGACCAGCGCCAGGGCCTCGTACTCGGCCGGCGAGACGTGGGCGACGAGGTACTGCTGGATGTAGAGCAGCACCGTCAGCGAAAGGACGCTGCGCAGGATCGAGCTCGCCGAGTTGATCAGGACGAGGCGCTTGCTGATCTCGATGCCGCCCATCAGCGCTTGCCCTCATCCACGTAGCCGAGGGCGTTCATGCGCTCGAGTTCTTCGTCCGAGACCGCTTCCCCCTGCGTCGCGCGCCGCGTTGCCGCCCGCGCCTCATAGGCGTCGAGGGCTGCCGCCAGAGCAGCGGGGGGATCGCCCGCGACGGGGGTGTGCTCGGCGCGGTCGGAGGCGATCTCAAAGAGGCTCTCTTCGATCGCCGCGCCGGCGGCCGTGCGCTCGCGGATCAGTTTGTGGGAGCCGTCCTCCACCGCGAAGAAGCGGCGGCCGGGGGTGAGCGACTGCGACGCGGTTTCGCTGAAGAGGAGGCGGGAAGGGAGCGCGTCGGCACCGGCGTCGGGGTCGAGGCGGTCCGCGAGGCTGATTCCCTCGAAGCTCTCGGGCAGATCGATCCCGCAGAGCTCCAGGATCGTCGGCGCCACATCGACGAGGCTCACCGGGGTTTCCACCCGCTTCCCGCTCGCGAGGCCCGGCCCGGCGATGATCAACGGGACGTGCAGCACTTCGCGGTGGAGTCCGTGCCCGTGCTCGAAGCGCCCGTGCTCGAGGAATTCCTCACCGTGGTCCGCGGTGACGATCACGATCGTGTCCTCGGACAGCATCTCCAGAAGCTCCCCGACCGCGCGGTCCGTCTCCTCCACTTCGCCGAGATAACGCACCCGCAGGGCTTCGACGTTTCGTTCCTCGAGCGGGAGACCTTTCTTGAGGAAACGCAGGGGATGCTCGAGGTACGGCGTGTGCGGCGCGACGTAGTGGGCGTAGAGAAAATCCTGGATGGGGGCATCGTTCGGAGTCGGCGGGGGAGCGTAGCGGGCGACGCGCGCGTTCACGTCTTCATCGAGCACGTAGAACGAGAGGCGCGAAGCGAGGAAGGGATAGCCGCTCGCGAGCCGCGGGAGCAGAGCGCGGCTCGGATCGCGGAAGAGCCCCGCCACTTCGAGCGCTGCGCCGAAGAGGCGCGCGGCGAGGAACCGACGCTCGAATTCGTGGTCGTAGACATCGAAGAGCTCGAATCCGCGTGCGAACCCCGCGCGCTCGTTCACGAACGGGTTGGCGACGACGGCTCTCGTACGCCATCCGGATCCGGATAGGCGCTCGGGCAGGGTTGGGAGGTCGGGGTCGAGCCGACGGCCGAAGTCCTCGAGGCCGTGGCGCCACGGTTGGGTCGAGGTGAAGAGCGACCCGGTCGCGGGCAGGGTCCACGAGGAGGGCGCGAGGGCTTCCTCGAAGAGCGTGCCGCGCGCGGCGAGGGCGTCGAGGTTGGGCGTGGCGGCTTCACCCCCCATGCACCCGAGCGCGTCCGCGCGCAGGGTGTCGATCACGATCAGGGCGACGTTCGGGCCTGCCGGTCCCGGCGGTCCCTGCGGAGCGAGCGGTCCCTCCCGGTGCGGCATCGCGGCGGTTCCCCGGACCACGAGAATCGCGAGGAACAGGACGAGGCTTCCCAGCGCGAACCGCCGCGATCGCAGCGCCCGTGCGATCGGGCCCCCGGGTAGGTGCGCGGTGCGCCGCGCCACGCACCAGCCGGCGAGGACCGCGGCGAGGGCGATCAACAAGAGGAGGAAGCCGCGGATCGTGACCGAGTGCCGCGCGAGGCGGTGCCCGAGTCCGACCAGGGCGGCGAGGGCGAGGAGTTCGGTGAAGAGCGTCCCGAGGGCGACCGGCAGGGAGCCGTCGCGGGCCGAGCGCCACTTCCACCGCGCCCCGAGGACCGAGACGAGCCCCGCCACGGCGAAGAGGAGGAAACCGAGCGCGCCGAGGAGCGCCGCCTCCTGCCACGCGAAGCGCGCGGCCCGGCGCAGGACGGACGGGTCGCTCGCTCCCCGCATCCACCAGTGGACCTCCAGCACGCCGAGGGCGGAGCCGGCGAGGAGGCCGTAGAGCGCCAGGGCGAGGGGCGCGGGGGAGTTTCTTCTGCGGTCGGGCAAGGGACTGGGGCCGGGGTTCGGCCGGGACGGACTCCGAAGGATCCCCGATGATGCGGGGTCCGACGAGGAGGAACCTTCGGAAACCGCATCGATCCGAGCAGCTTGCGCGGTCGGGTGGGCGGGATAGGCTCTTCGCGAAGGGGTCAGCGGCCCGCGCGGGCCAGTGAGCCCACGGGACCCGCCAGT
>DRLC01000194.1 GCA_011053145.1 Planctomycetota bacterium
CTCCCTTCGATGGATCATGGCGGTCGATCGCGCCGGAGAGGGCGGCCAAGGTCTCCTGGGACAGATCCTGGACGGTCTCCGCTCCGATGCGTCCCCGGCCCCAGCGCGCGAGCTGGGAACGCAGCACCGGTCCGAAGTTCTCCCAGAGTTCGAACCAGGCCTCGGGTTCTCGGTTCCTGAGGCGACGGACGAAGCCGGTCGTGAGGTCGTTGGGCACGGGTAGCGGGGGGTCGAAGACAGGGGAAGGGGGTCGGGGGAGTCCACGGGGGCGGCGGTCCCCTGGTTCTCTCATCCCACTCCATTATTCGGCATTCGCACGGAATCGGCAGCTCCGAGCAGCAAAGAGGCCCTCTCCCGCCGTGGATCCCCCGTTTTTTTGCGCCAGGGCGCAAGCCGGGAACGGGGTTTCCCAAGGACTCGGTGGAGCCGCAGTGCGCGGCTCGAACCCGCACCCCCTATCGCATCCACAGGAGTAGCAATCATGTTCTCGTTCATCGGAAAGATCCTGAAGTTCGCCATCGCGACCTCGTTCCTCGTCGGTATCGCCGGCGTCGCCGCCTTCGCCACCCTCGGGCCGGGTCGGACCCACGCCGTGCTCGGGGAAATGCAAACTTCGCTGCTCGAAGCCGTCGACGACAACATCGACGACCCGGCTGCGCTCCGAGCTCAGATCCGCGAAATGGAGAAGGAGTATCCCGAGCGCATCGCCCAGGTGCGCAGCGATCTCGCCGAGGTCCAGTCGGAGATCGCGGCCCTCGATCGTGAGGTTGCGGTGTCCGAACGCGTCGTCGCCCTCGCCGATCAGGACCTCGATCGCCTGCAGGACCAACTCGCGATGCAGCTTCCCGAAGACGGAGCCAGGCTCGTCGCCCGAGGTGTCATCACCCTCGACGGCCACACCTACACGCCTGCCCGCGCGAAGGTGCGCCTGAACCAGGTCCGTGCAACGCGCATCGCCTACGCGAACCGCGCCGCCGACGCTCGCCACGACCGCGGCTACCTCGTCAAGCAGCAGGAACGCCTGGAAGACCTGCTCGTGAAACTCGAAGCCGAACGTTCCGAGTTCCAGACCCAAGCCCTCGCCCTCGGACGTCAGATCGATTCGATCGCTCGCAACGATCGCCTGATCCAACTGCTCGATCGCCGCAACCGGACGATCGACGAATGCAGCCGCTACGACTCGGTCAGCATCGACCAGATCACGGGTCGCCTGGCGCAGGTCAAGAGCCGTCAGGAGGCCGAGCTCGAGCTGCTCTCGAGCCAGGACAACCAGGCGGACTACGAGGACCTCGCGCGGATGCAGCTCGCGACCGAGAACCTCGAGGCCCAGCACGAAGGAAACCTCGCACTCGATCAGGGGGGGCGCTCCGACCTCTAGGGGCACCACCCGAAGCGGGTTCACCGGTCGTAGGGGCCGGAGTCCGTGGGCCGTCGTCCTCCCTTCCGGGGAGGGCGGCGGCCCCATTTTCGTCGACCCCGAAGGCCGGGGAGCCGCCCCTCGCGGAAAGCGGCCCTGGCGGTGGGACGGGCCGGGCACAGGCTCTATCCTGCTCCCATAGGGGTCGGGTTCAGGGACCCCTCGACCGCCCCTCGACCCCCGCCGCCCGAGTCCGTCCCGCGGAGAATCCTCCCATGCTCATGAGCCAGGCCGCTGCCCTCGATTCCCTCTGCGTCAACACCATCCGGACCCTCTCGATCGACGCCATCGAGAAGGCGAACTCGGGACACCCGGGACTCCCCCTCGGCGCCGCTCCGGCGGCATACACGCTCTGGCAGCACCACCTCAAGGTCGCGCCTTCCCAGCCCGACTGGATCGACCGGGATCGCTTCGTCCTCTCCGCCGGCCACGGGAGTGCGCTGCTCTATAGCCTCCTCCACCTGTACGGCTTCGGACTCCCGCTCCCCGAACTGCGGAACTTCCGCCAGTGGAATGCGCTGACTCCCGGGCACCCGGAGTTCGGCCACACCCCAGGCGTCGACGCGACCACGGGGCCGCTCGGGCAGGGGTTCGCGAACGCGGTCGGAATGGCGATGGCCGAGCGCTTCCTCGCCGGCCGCTACAACCGCCCCGGGCACCAGGTCATCGACCACCACACCTTCGTGCTCTGCGGAGACGGCGACCTGATGGAAGGGATTTCCTCCGAGGCCGCATCCCTCGCCGGGCACCTCGGGCTCGGGAAGCTCGTCGTGCTCTACGACTCGAACGACATCAGCCTCGACGGCCCTTGCTCGCTCACGTTCAGCGAGAACATCCGGTCGCGCTTCGAAGCGGTGGGCTGGCAGGTCTTGCGTGTGGCGGACGGCGACCACGATCTGGAGGCGATCGGAGCCGCGATCGAAAGCGCCAAGACAACCCTCGACCGCCCGACGCTGATCGAGGTCAAGACCACGATCGGTTTCGGGTCGCCGAACAAGGCGGGCACGGCGGCGAGCCACGGCGCGCCCCTGGGGCCCGATGAGGTGCGCGCCACGAAGGAGGCCCTCGGCTGGGAGGCTGCCGAGCCCTTCCACGTTCCGGCCGAGGCGCGGGAGCGCTTCCGGGAGGCCCAGATCGCGGGGACCCAGGCCTTCCACGCATGGCAGGAACGCTACGACGCCTGGAAGAAGGCGTTCCCCGATCTCGCGGCCGAATTCGAGACGGCGCTGCGCGGCGAGCTCCCGGAAGGATGGGACGCCGAACTGCCCGAATTCGAGGCCGGCAAGTCCGTCGCCACCCGCGCGTCGAGCGGCAAGATCCTGAACGCCCTCGCGAAGCGAGTCCCCTGGCTCCTGGGAGGGGACGCCGACCTGTCGTGCTCGACGAAGACCGCCCTCGTGGGCGAGGATTCGTTCGACGGAGCGAGCGGGCACGGGCGCAACATCCACTACGGCGTACGCGAGCACGCGATGGGAGCCGCAGCGAACGGCATCGCCTACCACGGCGGAGCTCGGACCTTCTGTAGCACCTTCTTCGTCTTCTCGGACTACATGCGGCCGACGATTCGGATGGCTGCGATGGCCGGTCTCCCGGTCTCCTTCGTGTTCACGCACGACTCGGTCGCGGTCGGCGAGGACGGCCCGACCCACCAGCCGGTGGAGCACCTCGCGAGCCTGCGCGCGATGCCGGGCGTCCTGGTGATGCGCCCCTGCGACGCAGCGGAGACCGAAGCGGCCTGGCGCCGAATGATCCAGGAAAAGGTGCGGCCGACCGCGCTCATCCTCAGCCGGCAAGGAGTACCGACGCTCGACCGAACCGAACTCGCGGCGGCCGACAACCTGGAACGCGGTGGCTATGTCTTGTCGGAGGCCCAGGACGGCAAGCCCAGAGCGATCCTGATCGCGACCGGGGCGGAGGTGCACCTCGCCCTCCAGGCCCAGCGCGAACTCGCCGCCCAGGGGATCGGGGTCCGCGTCGTCTCGATGCCGTGCGTGGAACTGTTCGAAGAGCAGGACTCCGACTGGCAGGACAGCGTCTTGCCTCCCGAACTCGAAGCGCGGGTCTCGATCGAGGCCGGCTCCACGATGGGCTGGGCGCGATTCGTCGGACGCGGGGGCATCTCGATCGGCATCGACCGCTTCGGCGCCTCCGCCCCCGGCAACGTCGTGCTCGAGGAGCTCGGCTTCACCACCGACCGCATCGTCCGTACCGTGCGGACCCTGCTCGGAGCAGAAGCCCTGCGGTAGACAGACCCGCGCATCGGACGATTCCCCTCCCCGCGATCCCTGGACGAGACGGCTCCGCACCGCGCGCCGCGGTCACGGGAAACCCGTCCCGCCCGTTCCGCGCGCTTAGCGGAGCGCGTCCTCCAGACTCGTCGCACGATCCGTCGACGCGTCGCGGTACTTGATGATCAACGCGCAAGCGACGCCGAGGCCCAGCTCGCGCGCGAAGTCACCGCGCGCCGGGCGCGTCCCCGGGACGACCACGGCTCCCGCGGGGATCTCGAGCGGAGCTCCCCCGGCTGCACGGAGCTCGCGGGAGTGGACCAGGTCGAAGACGCGGCTCGACCCCGTCAGGATCACCCCGGCACCGAGCACGGCGCTTTCGCGCACGCGCACCCCCTCATAGAGTCCGCACTGGCCCCCCACGAGGACTCGGTCCTCGACGATCACCGGGCGGGCGCCCACCGGTTCGAGGACGCCTCCGATCTGCGCCCCTGCGGAAAGGTGCACGCCCGCTCCGATCTGCGCGCAGGATCCGACCAGGGCATGGCTATCCACCAGGGTTCCCTCACCGACGAATGCGCCGACGTTCACGTAGCAGGGCGGCATCAGGATCGTGCGTGCCCCGAGGTGCGCCCCCCGGCGCACGGACGATCCCCCGGGAACGAGGCGCACCCCAGCGCCCGGATCGAACGACCTCGGCGGGAGCGCGCGCTTGTCGACGAAGGGCCACAGCTCGCGATCGCTTCCGATCTCGCCCACCTCGCTCGTACGGAAGATGTCGAGGATCGCCTCCTTGATCCAGGCGTGCACCTTCCAGCCGCCGGAGCCGTCCGGTTCGGCGACACGCAGTTCCCCCGCCTCGAGGGCGTCCAGGAGTTCCGTCCCGCGCGGCCGGCTCATCGCCCCTCCGCATCGATCCGATCGAGAAGCTCCCGCGCGGCGTGCTCGTAGTCCGCCACGGCTCGCTCGAACGAGGCCACGGTCACAAGTTCGTGGTCCGTATGGGCATCCCGAATGCTTCCCGGGCCGTAGAGCAGCGGTGTTCCCCACCCGCGAAGGAAGGGAGCGTCGGTCCCGAAGGCGACGACCGGTCCCTCGCGCCCCTCGGGAACATGGAACGCGATGGGGCCGTACCCCTTTCCGCTGATGAGCTCGACGTTCTCCCCGAGGTGGGAGCGCAGACGCTCCTCGACGATCTCGGGGTCCTCGACCGCGCGTACGAGGACACTGGCCACGGCCTCCGGTGCGACGACGTTCGCCGCGAGCCCTCCGCGAATCTCTCCGAAGTTGATCGTCCCCTCCCCAAAGACCGGGTGTTCGCCCCAGGAATCGGAGAGCATCGCGCCGATCGCGCTGACGAGCTCGTGGATTGCGGAGGGGCCGACGGGCTGGGAGCTGTGGCCCGCGACACCGCGGGCGTGGAGCTCACACTTGTAGACCCCCTTCCCCCCGCGGATGAACTCGTTCTCGGTCGGCTCCCCGACGATCGTGAATCGCGGCTGCCACGGCGCGCATCGGTGCTCGTCCGCGAAACGCGCGCCGGCCCCGTCGGTCTCCTCGCCCACCGTGAAGAGGAAGCCGATCCGCTCCTCCCCGGATTCCACCACACGCCGTGCAGCCTCGATCATCGCGAGAGCCGGCCCCTTCGCGTCGCAGGCGCCGCGCCCACGGACCACTCCCCCTTCCCGGCTCGGCCCGAACCAGGGCGGCACGGTGTCGAGGTGCGTGCAGAACACGACCGCCGGGTCCCCCGCCCGCGCGAGGACGTTGAAACGCCCCCCCTCGACGAACTGCTTCTCGGCAGCGAAGCCGATGGACTCGAGCTGCCGGACGAGGGCGTCCCCGTAGTCTCCCTCGTTGCCCGTGATGGACTCGAGGTCGATCCAATCCAGGAGCGTATCGAGCGTCGCCATGGGGACTCAGTCTACCCTGCGACGGACTCGGCCCTTAGGGCCCTTAGCCCGGCCTGCTCGCCGCTAGGGAACGATGTCGAACCCGACGGGATTCGAGACGCTCCGCGTGCCGTCCCCGAAGAACACCGCGGTCCAGTCGAGCCGTCGACCGATCAGCGATACGAGCGTCGGGGTCGACGTCACGAACGCGCCCTCGGCGTGGCCCGTGTCGTCGAGCACCCCCAGGGTTCCCGGGAGCCTCGCCCGATCGACGCCGGCGCCGAGCACGCTGATGAACGGCGCGTTGAGCGGGAGCGCGAGGTCTCCGAGCTTCGACCCCGGCTGTGTCCCATTCAGGCTGGCGAGGACCAGGTAGTGCGCCCCGGCTCTCGCCGGCTCATGGAGCACGAAAGGCACGCGCGGTGCCTCGGCCGCGGAGACCTGGTCGTAGCCGACATGGAGCCCCTGCACCGGATCGAGCCGAATCTGCGGGTAGGGATAGAGGTGCGCGGTCACCTTCCCCGCGTCCGCGCTGATGTCGAAGAGGTCGGTCCCCGGGCTGGTGCCGGCGGTGACCGTGAAGGAGTAGGTCCCGTCCCCGTTGTCGATCACGGGACCGACCGTGGAGAGGAACGAGCCTCCCCCGACCGGGGTCACGACCACGTTGTTGCCCCCCGTGGTGAGGGGTGTCCCGTCGATGTCCACGAGCCGCACCGTAACCGTCCTCTGGGTCCTGCCGTCCGCGGGCATCGACTGGACCGAGGTCGCGGTCGAGAGCAGCGCGTCGGGCTTGCCGATGCGGTTGCCGCGCCAGGTGTCGTAGCGCTGGCGGAGCTGCTGGACGGGGTCGGGAGAGTTCGGCTGAGCGTTGCGGCCCTTGATGTCGAGGTTCAGGAAGTAGTTCCCGTTGACCGCGCAGTCGTTCCCGTTCAGACAGGTGGGATCGGTATCGCCGATGCGCGCGAGGATCATGAAGCCGACGTGGGCCGATTTCTGGAAGCTCGGCGGCGGAGAGCCGCAGGAGGTGGGAGCGAAGAGGTTGCACGAGCAGCGCCCGTCACCCCCTCCCGCCGCGGCCGCTTCCATCGCTGCGATGAGCTTCTGGGAGAGATCCCCCGGAGTCGAGAGGAGCGCCTGCTCGGCGGCGAGGTAGACGTTCTGGCCGCTCAGGACGTTGCCCTGGATCGCGTACGCGAGGTCTCCCACCTCGCCGGTCACACCGCCTTTCGCCTGGCCCGCCTTCTTCCCCGTGAAGGTCGCGGGAGCTCCGATCATGCCCGCGATGCCGATCTGCAGATTCCCCGCGTTGGGCGCCGCCATCTTCACCATGGCCAGGATCTGAGCCGGGGTCGTGCCCTGGGGGAACTGCTGGAACATGATGACCAATCCCGGAGCCCAGCCGGCGGACTGGATCGCCCCGACCCCCTGTCCGACCCGCACGACGGGCAGGCCGACCTCGAGATCGATGCGCGGAATGCAGGTCGCGGAGGCGACCGCCACCTCACCGGTCCGGCGGTTCACGACGCAAATCGACCAGGTCGCACCCGCCGGGAACGCCAGGAGGACGAAAGAGAACAGCAGAAAGAAGGTTCGTCGAATCGAAAGGCGCATGGGGGACTCCTCGTTGGACAGACCTGGACTACGGGACGATGTCGAAGCCGACCGCGTTCGTGACGCTGCGTCCGCCGGGACCGAAGAGGACGGCCGCCCAGTCCAGGCGCTGGCCGATCAAGGATAGGAGGGCCGGGGTCCCGCTCGCGAAGCTCCCCTCCGCCCGTCCGCTGTCGTCGAGGACCCCGAGGGTGCCCGGCAACCTGGCCGCATCCACGCCGTGGCGCAGGACACTGATGAAGGGCGGGTTGAGCGGCAGGGCGACATCGCCGAGCATTCCGCCCGGTTGGGTGCCGTTGAGGCTTGCGAGGATCAGGTAGTGCACCCCCGCTCGCCCGGGTTCGTTCAAGACGAAGGGCACGGTGGGAGCCTCCGAAGCGGAAACCTGGTCATAGCCGACGTGCAACGGCTGGACCGGATCGAGCCGCACCTGGAGCGCGGGCTGCAGGCTCGCCTGGACGACGCCGTCGTCGATCAGGACGTTGAAGTTTGCGTTCCCCGGAGTCGTTCCCGCGGTCAGTGGGAACGAGTAGGTGCCGTCGCCGTGGTCCGTCACGGCCCCGATCGTGGTCAGCCCCCCCGCTCCCTTCGGCGTCACGACGACATTCGCTCCGCCGGTCGTGATGTCGACTCCGTCGATATCGACGAGCTGGATCGTGACGGTCCGCTGGGTCACCCCGTCCGCGGGCATCGACTGGACGCTCGTGACGCGCGAGAGGATCCCATCGGGATGCCCGGCCTGATTGAGACGCCATGTGTCATACCGCGACTGGATCTGATCGACCGGATCGGGAGACGAGGGCGAGGACTTCGCTCCCGCGATGTTGATGTCGAGGTAGTAGGTCCCGCTCGCGCAGCCCTTCACCCGGTTGCAGGTCCCGTTCATGTCTCCAGACCTGGCAACGATCAGGAATCCGCTGTGCGCGGACTTCGTGAAGCTCGGGGGAGGTGCGCCGCAGCTCGTCGGGCGGTTCTGATCGCAGGAGCAACGACCGTCTCCCCCGAATGCGCGCGCCGCCTGCATCGCGGCCATCAGGCGCTGGCCCATGTCGCCGTTGGTCGAACGGAAGGCCTTCTCGCATTCCTTGACGACGATCTTGCCGGCGAGCACGTTGCCCTGGATCGCGTAGACATAGTCGCCGATCTGCCCGGTGACGCCCGTCGCGGCCCCGCCGTTGCGCGAGCCGGTAAACGTGACCGGGGGACCGGTCAGAGCGACGATCCCGTACTGGCGTGTCTCGTGACCGAACTCCATCGCCAGGGTGTCGAGGATCTCCTGGGGGGTCTGCACGCGGCCGCGGATCCCGGTCCAGATGATCTGGCGGTTGACTCCGGTCGAGTCCAAGGAGGCCTGGGCGACGCCGGCCCCACGGCCGACCACGATCACGGGAGTCCCGCGCTCGAGGTTGAAGTTCGCGAGGCAGGTGGCGGAGGCGACCCCCACCTCCCCGGTGCGCACGTTGATCGTGACGATCGACCAGGTTGCACTCGCAGGGAGGACGAGGCAGAGAAGGAGCCCGAACACGGCCGCGAAGCGGCCCACCGAAGAGTTCTTCATACCCCAAAGGGTACCCCGCTCCGGGGATTTTCGGGGCGGCTCCCCCCTCTGCGGGACCCCCGGCTCGGCGCATCCGAAGCCCCACCGCGGGCCCGTCCAGGGCGATCGCACCGCAGCGGGGCGGGAGGGAGGGCGGGCTCGGGGAAATACCCCGACCGAATCCGCACCTTGCCATCCCTTCTGGAGGGCACCCCGCGGGTGCGGGAACGGTCAGTCCGCGCTCGCCGCCTGGATCGTGACCAGCTTCGCCCCACTCGCAACCGCCTCGCCCTCGGAAACGTGCACTCGACCGACGCGCCCCGCGCTTGGGGCGCAGATCTCGTTCTGCATCTTCATCGCCTCGAGGATCAAGAGCGGTTGTCCCTCCTCCACCTCGTCGCCCTCGGAGACGAGTAGGCTCAGAACGACGCCCGGCATCACGCTCTTCACATCGCCGCTGCCCGCTCCCCGCGCGCGTTCCGCCTGGTGGGCCGCACGCTCGCGCTCGTCCTCGACCACGACGTCGTAGAGGTGCCCCGCGACCGTGACGTACGACCGCTCGTCGTCGCCCTGGATCGAAACGGCGTACGAGCGATCCCCGAGGAAGAGCCCCACTTGGCCGAGCCGGTCGACATCGCGGTAGGTGACATCCACGGGCTCTCCATCGAGGGTGACGGAGAGTTCCCCCAAGCGCTCGGCGAGTTCGACGATGTGGTCGGTTCCGTTGACGTTGACGAAATACTTCACGGCATTCCTCCGGGGGAGCACGTGGTCGTGTTCGCACACCAGGGACTGGCCGAGCGCCGGTCGCGGGCGAGCCACTCCCCGCGATCGGTCGCGCGGCCGGTGAGCGACCTGCGCTTCGCCTCGGTCCAGCGGTGCAGCACCGCGGCAACTGCCGCCGCCTGGGCCCGCTCTCCCCCACCGCCGGAGAGATCGACGGACTCGATCAAGTGCGTGTCGAAACGCCCATCGACGAACCGCTCGTCCTCGAGCACGGCCAGGGCCGCCGGGGCGCCGGTGCGCACCCCGCCGATGTTGAGTTCCTCGAGGGCCCGCTTCATGCGCGCGATGGCCTCGGTGCGATTCGGCGCCCAGACGATGACCTTCGCCAGCATCGGGTCGTAGTCGAGCCCGACCTCCATTCCGCGGTAGAGCCCCGAATCGATTCGCACCCACGGCCCACCGGGCCAACGCAGGTTCCCGATCGTCCCGGTCGAGGGGACGAAGCCGTTCGTTGGATCCTCGGCATTGATGCGCACCTCGATCGCGTGGCCTCGCGGCGCGAGGTCACCGGCGGTCACGCCGAGATCACCTCCGGCCGCGATCTCGAGCTGCATGCGCACGAGGTCCACGCCGAGAACGAGCTCGGTCACCGGGTGCTCCACCTGCAGGCGCGTGTTCATTTCCAGAAAGTAGAAATTGCGCGCACCATCGACGATGAACTCCACCGTCCCGGCGCTGGTGTAATCCACCGCTTGCGCCAGCGCCACCGCCTGCTCGCCCATGGCCTTGCGCGTGGCTTCGTCCAGGAACGGAGAAGGTGCTTCCTCGATCACCTTCTGATGGCGCCGCTGGATGGAGCATTCCCGCTCTCCCAGGTAGATGACGTTGCCGTGCTTGTCGGC
>DRLC01000195.1 GCA_011053145.1 Planctomycetota bacterium
GCCCCGCCTGCGCCGCCGCCTCCTCGTGGGGCTCCTCGCCTGCTGCCTCTCCGCCGGCTTCGTGGCGTTCCGCTGAAGGGTGGCGCGCCCTATCCTCTTGCCCCCCTCCGCCCCGACCCACCCCGCGGCATGAACGACCCCAAGAGCTACCAGAGCCCCCTCTCCTCCCGCTATCCGAGCGCCGCGATGCGCGAGAACTTCTCGCCCCACAAGAAGTTCACGACCTGGCGACGGCTGTGGTTGGCGCTCGCGGAGTGCGAGAAGGAACTCGGCCTCGACATCACGGGCGAGCAGCTCGACGAGCTGCGCGCGCACCTCGAGGACATCGACTACGAACTCGCGGCGCGCTACGAGCGCGAGCTCCGCCACGACGTGATGGCCCACGTGCACGCCTACGGCGAGCAATGCCCGAAGGCGCGCGGGATCCTGCACCTCGGCGCGACCTCGTGCTTCGTCACCGACAACGCCGAGTTGATCGTGCTGCGCGACGGGCTGCGCATCCTGCGCGACCAGCTCGTGAACACGATCCGAAACCTCGCCGCGTTCGCACGCGAGTGGAAGAGCTTGCCGGTGCTCGGGCTCACGCACTACCAGCCCGCCCAGGCGACGACGCTCGGGAAGCGCGCGTGCCTCTGGCTCCAGGATCTGGTCTTCAACCTCGAGGACCTCGAACACGCGGAGAGCCAGATTCGCTTCCGCGGCGTGAAGGGCACCACCGGCAGCCAGGCATCGTTCCTTTCGCTCTTCGACGGCGACCACGCGAAGGTGCGCGAACTCGACGAGCGTGTCACCGAACGCATGGGCTTCGAGCGCCGCTTCCTCGTCACCGGCCAGACCTACCCGCGCCAGCTCGACTTCCGGGTCTGCCAGGTGCTCTCCGGCATCGCGCAGTCGGCCTCGAAGTTCGCCGTCGACCTGCGCCTCGCCGCGGGCAGGCGTGAGATCGAAGAGCCTTTCGAGGCGAAACAGATCGGTTCTTCGGCGATGCCGTGGAAGCGCAATCCGATGCGCTCCGAGCGCATCTGCGCCCTCGCGCGCCACGTGATCGCGGGTCTCGACAACGCAGCCCACACCGCGGCGAACCAGTGGTTCGAGCGAACCCTCGACGACTCGGCGAACCGCCGGCTCGCGATCTCCGAGAGCTTCCTCGCGACCGACTCGATCCTGCAGCTGTACCTCAACGTCTCGGCCGGAATCGTCGTCCATGCGCCGGTGATCGAGCGCCACCTGAGGGAGGAGCTGCCGTTCCTCGCGAGCGAACACCTGCTCATGGAGGCCGTTCGCGCGGGCATCGATCGCCAGGACGGTCACGAGCGGATCCGCGTGCTCGCGCGCCAGGCTTCCGATGCGATCCACGCGGGCGAATCGAACCCGATGCGCGATCTGCTCGCCTCCGACCCGCTCTTCGAGCCCCTGGCGGGTCACCTCGACCGGCTCCTCGACCCGGCCCGCTTCGTCGGCCGAGCCCCGGAGCAGGTGGAAGAGTTCCTCGCCGAGGGCGTGGAGCCGGTGCTCGAGCGCTATGCCCAGGTGCCCGCCGCCGGCGGCGACGTGCGCGTCTAGCCCCCTCGATCCGAGGGTCGGGCAAGGCCCGGTGTCCCCCGATTCGCGGGCTGTTTCCAAGAACTTGCATTCCGCCCCGGCGGAACCTTAGGCTTTCCCGCGGCCGGGCAGGGCCGCGCGGGTTTCGACCCCGATCCCTTTGGTGGGGTAGGTTTTCAGCAGTCCCGAGTGCCCCGCGGGGGGATTCAGGCCGGCGTTTCGCGGCCCCGCTCGGAATCGCTTTCCACCTCGTCTGCAGGCAAGTCCGTGACGACCCCCGGCATCCCCAACGAATACACGCTGTCGACGACGTGCTTCGGTTCGCGTCTGTTGAACATCCAGGACCAGGTCTTCGCGGCCGTGGGCATGGGGTTCCGGCGCCTCGAGCTCGGGCTCGCGGAGACTCCGCCTTCGATGGACGGGCTCGAGGACTCGC
The DNA here is from genome assembly GCA_011053145.1 of Planctomycetota bacterium. Lineage (GTDB taxonomy): Bacteria > Planctomycetota > UBA1135 > UBA1135 > DRLC01. The sequence goes on from DRLC01000195.1 coordinate 1,979, forward strand.
GGCGCGAGACCGGGGTCACGCTGCCCTCGATGGTCGCCGGCTGCCGCGATCCGCTGAACGGAAACATGGCGGTGGAGCGCCTCGGGAGTCTCGTCCCCGAGGAACGGGACCGCGCGCTGAATTCCGTGCGCCGACACATCCGCCTGGCGCGGACGTGGAACTGCCCCCGCATCGTCGTGCGCGGAAGCAAGGTGGAGGATCCCGAGTTGCGCGCCGAGTGCGCCGAGCTGCGCCGACGTTGGGAGGAGGACGGCCCAGATCCGGAGTTGCGCGAAGAGGTGGCCGCTCTCGTCGAGCGCGTTCAGCATTCGGGCCACAAGCACATCGAACAACTCTGCCGCTCGCTCCATGAGCTTTCACGCGAGTCGCCGGACGTGACCTTCGCCCTCGAGCCGGGACGCCAGGTGGAGGATCTCCTGGGCTTCGAGGCCATGGGGTGGGTGCTCGAGGATCTCGAGGGGACCGGGCTCACCTATTGGCACGACGTGGGGCGTATCCACCTGCGGGAACGGCTCGGACTTCCGGCCCAGGGCGAATGGCTCGACCGTTTCGGCTCGCGCATGGAGGGGATCCACCTCCAGGACGCGACCGCGGATGAGACGGGGCTTCCGGTCGGTTCCGGCGAGGTCGATTTCAAGCTCCTCGAGGAGTATGTGCCCTCGAGCGCGGAACGAGTCGTGGACGTGGCGGACAAGCACGGCCGCGCTGAGATCCTCGCCAGCGTGCGCTTCCTCCTGGATCACGGCTTCTGAGGCCCGCCGCGGCCGATTTGGGGCTTTGCCCAGGGGAAATCCCCGCAAACCGGCCGTCGCCAACGGGGAGGCCCGGCTACGATACCCTCCCCGCCGACCCACCGATCGGCCCTGGGATGGAGTCCAAGCACGAGGGGAGAAAGCAGCGAGCCGAAGCGCCGAGGCCGGTCCCCGGTCTCCCGGCGGGGGTTCAGCCGTTCGAGCACCTGCGCTCGACCGTGGAACGGCTCCGCGGGACCTGGGACGGGCGGCCGCCGCTGCTCTTGACCCACCGGAGTCCCGATCCGGATGCGCTCGGCGCGTTGGTCGGCCTGCATGCGCTGCTGCGCGGCGCGTTCGGGATGGAATCCGAAATCGCGACCGGCGGGCGGATCTTCCGGGCGGAGAACCTGACGATGGTGCGCGAACTCGGGCTCTCATTCCTCGAGTACGCGGACATCGATCCCGAGCACTACGGCGGCGCGTTCCTCGTCGATTCCCAGCCGGGGTTCGGGCACACGCCGCTCCCCGAGGGGCTCGATCTCGTCGGCGTCTTCGATCACCACGAACCGCCGACGGACGGCGCGGCGAGTCCGCCGTCGGTTCCGCACTACGACCTGCGGCTTGGAATCGGAGCCACCTCGTCGATTCTCTACGAGTACCTGCGGGATGCCGGAGTGGAGCTCGACCCGGTCACGGCGACAGCGCTCTCGTGCGGCGTGCGATTCGACACCGCCGACCTCTCGATGCACGTCACCGAGCTCGACACCGAAGCGTACTACGGGGCGTTTCGACGCGCGGATCGACGCATGCTCCAGCGCATCCGCCGTCCCGTCCTCCCGGCGTCCTACTACCGCGAGCTGCACCGCTGCCTCGCACGCGCGCGCCGGCTCGGCCCGCTCGTGTTCGGTTTCCTCGGACGGATCTCGAACCCCGAATCGGTCGCGGAGATGGCCGACTTCTTCCTGCGGATGGAAGGCTGTCGCTGGACGCTCGTGGGCGGCGCGCACGGCGAGACCTACCACCTGTCGGTCCGCACCGAGCTGGACTTCGGCGACGCGTACCCGCTGCTCGAAGCGGTGCTCGACGGCGAGGGATCGTTCGGCGGACGCGGGCCGGTCGCCGGTGGACAGGTCAGTCTCGCGGGCGCGGACGCGGGAGAGCTGCAGCGACTCGAGCGGCGCTTGCGTGGGAGGACGCGGCGACTCGTGCCGGCCGACGAACTCGCCGGGGCCGACCCCGCCAATGGAACGCGCCTCACGAGGCTGCCCTGATGGCGCACCGGATCCTGGTGATCGCGGGCCACGACTCCAGCGGCCGGGCGGGGCTGCACGCGGATCGCGAGGCGGCCCGGTCGGCCGGGGCGATGTGCATCGGGATCGTGACCGCCTGGACGTGGCAGTCGGGGGACCGTGTGCACGCGGTCGACCCACGCCCGGCCGACGAGTGGTCCGAGGAGGCTCGAATCCTGATCCGCTCGGGGGTCGACGCCGTCAAGGTGGGGCTTCTTCCCGGGGCGGAGGCCGTCCGGGCGATCGGGGGGGTGCTCGACACCGCGCTCGAAGCGGGTCTGCCCTGTGTCGTGGATCCGGTCCTCGGCGCGTCGTCGGGGGAGGCTTTTCTCGACGCCGAGGGGATCGAAGCCCTGCACGCGGCCGTCCTCTGCCGTCCGGTCGTCCTGACCCCCAACCTCCCGGAGGCGGTGGCCCTCGGCGGTCGCGAGGTTCCCGGCGACCTTCCCGGGCCGGTCGTCCGGCGCGAGCTGGGGGAGGAGCTCCTGCGGGCCGGGCTTTCCGGGCTCGTGCTGAAGGGGGGGCACGGGGACGAGGACCCGGTGGAGGATCTCGTCCTGGAGCCGGGGCGAGAGCCGCGCATCCACCGCCATCCTCGGGTTCCGGGGGCGGGGATCCGAGGCTCGGGATGCCGCCATGCGACCCGTCTGGCGGTGGGGCTCGCCGCGGGAATGGACCTCGCGGCGGCCGCGAGCGAGGCGGCCGAGTATGTGATGGCGAGGATCCGCGAGAACGCGTGAATGGGGCTCGTCCGGGGGGAGGTGGGCGGAGCCCGGAGCCCCC
>DRLC01000196.1 GCA_011053145.1 Planctomycetota bacterium
GGAGGGGGGCGGAGGCGGGGTAGCGGGTGAGGGAGGTGGCGGCCAGGGTGGCGGGGTCCGCGGCGGGATCGCCGGAGGCGGCGGAACGGACGGACTCGACGTAGGCGGCGAGGGCGCGGCCGTGGCCGATCAGGAGGTGGCCGCGGAAGAGGCCGATCAACAGGACGGTGAGGCAGGTGAGGGCGATGCCGGGGCGCATCGGGGCGCGGGTGGCGGAGCGGGAGCGGCCGAGGACCGAACCGAAGAGGACCAGGGCGACCGCGGATGCCGGCGGGTTGAACCAGAGGGGGGAGTGGAACAGGGAGGCGAAGAGGATCGCGAGGGCGCCCGCGCCGAGGCCGATCGTCGGGAAGTCCGTCTGCGAGAGGGCCGAGAGGGACGCGCGCAGGGACAGCAGCAGGAACGCGAGCCAGATCGCGCCGCCGACCAGGCCGAGCTCCGCGAGGCCGTGCAGCAGGTCGTTGTGCGCGTGGTCGGCCTCGGTGTTGCGCGTCGAACACACGCCGCCGCGCGAGGCCTCGATCTCCCGGGGATCGCGGTAGCGGGGATAGCGGGCCTGGAATTGGCCCGGGCCGAGGCCGAGGAGGGGACGGGACGCGAGCACCGGGGCGATCGAACGCCAGATGCGAAGGCGCACCTCGACTCCGCCGAGGTTGCCGCCGGAACGGGTGAGCGCGGCGACCGGGCTCTCCGCGGCGGGCTCGGGGGAATCCGCGGAGCGGGGGCCCTGCAGGACCACGAAGCCGAAGACCGAGAGCGCGGCCAGCATGCCGAGGCGACGGCGCACCTGGGCGCGGCCCTTCGCCCAGGGCGAAAGGAGCGAGCTGGCGACCAGGACCAGCGTGAAGACGAGACCGCCCGCGAGCACCGGGGCGAGACCCGCGTGCAACAGGAACGAGGTGACCGCGAGGGCACCGATCAGGAAGTAGCGACCGCGGCGCGTCGCGACGTACCAGGCGCCGATGACCGCTCCGGGGAGGGCGAGCTGGGAGAGCGGGCCCGTGTTGCCGAGGACTCCGGAGAGATCCCCCGTGAATCGGGAACGAACGAGCGCGGAGGCGGTGACGAGGAGCGAGAGCCAGACGAGACCGCGACCGAGGGCACGCCGGCCGTGGGTGTCGAGCTGCGCTCCGCCGAGGAAGAGCACCGGCCAGGTGGAGACCAGCGTCAGCGCGCGGATCGCCTCGAACCAATCGGTCCCCGAGCGCAGGAAGACCCGCAGCGCGACGAAGACCCAGAGGGCGAGCAGGGTGCCCAGGCCGCGGGCGTGGAGCTTCGTGCGGCTCGTCGTCCGAAAGAGGACGAGCGCGAGCGGGACGCTCGCGAGGGCGACCCACGCCGAACCCGCGAGGTGCGGGAAGGGATCGTCGCGCAGCGGAGCGCCGAACAGCGGCCAGGCGACGAGGAAGGCCGGGAAGAGCAGGAGGAGCGGGAGCGCCCGCATCGCGGCCCGGCCCGGGACCGGTTGGTGCTGGTGTGGTTCGCGCATGCGCCCTCCGACGACGCTCCGCACGTTACCCCGAGTCATTCAGGAAAACCCACACCAAAGTTCCCCACCGGCCCCCCGGGGCGGTGGCTAACCCGCCGAGAGGATCGCGTCCACGAACGCCTCCGCGGCGAAGGGCTCGATCAGCTCCTGGGACTCGCCCGTGCCGAGGTAGCGCACCGGAAGCCCCAGCTCGCGCTCGATCCCGAAGAGGGCGCCGCCGCGCGCGGTCCCGTCGAGCTTCGTGATGACGAGCCCCGTCACCTCCACCGCGGCGGTGAACAGGCGCGCCTGCTGGATCGCGTTCTGGCCGTTCGTGCCGTCGAGCACGAGCCAGACCTCGTGGGGCGCGCCCTCGATCTTGCGCCCGACCACGCGCTGGATCTTCTTGAGCTCCTCCATCAGGTTCTTCTGGGTGTGGAGCCGGCCCGCGGTGTCGAGCAACACCACGTCGTGCCCGCCGCTCGCCGCCGCTTCGACCGCTTCGAACGCCACCGCCGCCGGATCGGCGCCCTCCTGGCGGCGCACGATGTCCACGCCGCTGCGGCCCGCCCAGATCTCGAGCTGGTCCGCCGCCGCCGCCCGAAACGTGTCGCAGGCGCCGACGAGGACCTTCGAGCCGGCCTCGCGGAAACGGTTCGCGAGCTTCGCGATCGACGTCGTCTTGCCCGAACCGTTCACCCCGACGATCAGGAGCACGGTCGGCTTCGCCTCCGGCGTGAACTCGCCGCCGCCCGAGGGCAGCCGCTCGAGGAGCCCCTCGCGCAGGGCCGCGCGCACGTCCTCTTCCCCCTTCAGCTCACCGCGCTTGTGCTTGCGCGCGAGCTCCTCGACGACCTCGGTCGCGACGAGCCCGAGGTCCGCGTTGTACAAGAGCTCCTCCAGTTCCCCGAGCAGCGCCGCGTCCATCGGGCGCCCGCCGCGGAACAGCGCGCTGATCCCGTCCGAGAGGGCGGCGCGTGTCTTACCGAGCCGCGCCTTGAGGCGATCGAAGAGTCCCATGGCTTGCCGTGGCGTTCGTTCCCCGCCGGGTCAGTCCGTCGCCTTCGTGGCGACCTTGTCCTTGATCTTGTCGAGCACGCCGTTGATGAAGCCGCCCGAGTTCTGCGTCGAGTAGCGCTTGCCGAGCTCGATCGCCTCGTTGATCGAGACCTTCGGCGGGATGTCCTTGCGGTGCAGGATCTCGTAGGTGGCCATCCGCAGCACGTTGCGGTCGATCACCGCCATGCGCTCGATCTCCCAGTTGCGCGCCACCTCGCGGATCACCCCGTCGATCTCGACCTGGTGCTCGACCGTGCCGCGCACCAGGTGCAGCGCGAACTCGCGCGCGTCCTTGTCGCCCTCCTCCTCGCGGAAGAACTCGGCCGCCTCGGCGACGAGGTCGGGGCCGCGCAGGTCGATCTGGTAGAGGAACTTGAGCGCGAGCTCGCGCGCCCGGGTGCGCTTGTTCATCGCTGGACCTCCGCGAGCGTAGCGAGCACCTGGACCGCGGCCCGCGCCACCTCGGCCCCCTTGTCGAGCCCGCCCTCACCCGCGCGCCGCGCGCGCTGGATCGCGTGCTCGAGCGTCGGGCAGGTCAAGAGGCCGAGCAGCACGGGCGTCTCGGTCTCGAGGCCGATGCGCATCAGCGCATCCACGACCGAACGCGCGATGTGGCGGTCGTGGTCGGTCTCGCCCTTCAACACGAGCCCGAACGCGAGCACCGCGTCGACGTCGTCGCGGCGCGCGAGGCGCTGGGCGACGATCGGCAGCTCGAACGCGCCCGGGACGTGCACGAGCTCGAAACGCGCTTCGTCGAGTCCGGCAAAGACCAGGGTCTCACGCGCCGACTCCACCATCGCGCCGACCACCTCGCCGTGGTAGGTGGAGGCGACGCAGGCGACGCGCGCGGCGGCGCGCAGGCGCGGGAGCGATGCCTTCGAGGGGGGAGGGCTCGGAGTCGAACGGGACATGGAAAGATCGGAAGCGGACGGGGAGGGGAGGGCCCTGCTCGGCGCTCGGCAGCGCGCGAGGGCCGAGCAGTCTAGCAGCCCGCCCGAAAACCCCCACTCGACTTTGCGCGATTCGCTCGGGGGATCAGTCCGCCCCGTCCGAGCGCAGCGGCGCCGACAGCGCCCCGGCCGCGCCGCCGCCCGCGGGCGCCGAAGCCCGCGCGCGCCGCACCGGCCGGAACCAGTACGCGAGCCAGCGCAGGAACGCGTGCCAGGTGTCGTCGATCAGCGTGTAGGCGAGAGGGACGACCCAGAGCGTGAAGAAGGTGCTGGCGAGGAGCCCGCCGGCGACGATCGTCGCGAGGGCGCGGTAGTCCACCATGCTGTCCGAGGGCGGCTCGGTGAGGGCCATCGGCAACAGCCCCGAGATCGTCGTGAGCGCGGTCATCAGGATCGGGCGGACGCGGTGCGAGCAGCCGTCGAGCACCGCGCGGCGCCGGTCCATGTAGGGCCGCAGGCTGTGGATGCGGTCGAGCAGCACGATCCCGTTGTTGACCACGACCCCCGCGAGGATGATCAGCCCGATCCAGCCGAACGCGTCCATCGGCATGTCCGTGAGGTACAGCGTCCACATCGCACCCATCGCCGCGAAGGGCACGGTCATGAAGACCGCGGCGGGCAAGAGCAGCGACTCGAAGAGGATCGCCATCAAGAGGAACACGAGCACGAGCGAAAGCCAGAACGCGCGCTTGAGTTCGTCGGTCTGGACGTTCGCGCGCGTCGCCGCCGAGTCGCTGCGGTCCCACGCGAACCCGCGCGGCAGCTCGATCTCGTCGAGCGCGCGGTAGGCCGCCTCGGTGACCGGCACGATGCGCAGGGGATCGTCCACCTTCGCCTCGAGCGTGAAGCTCGTCTGGCCGTCCTTGCGGTGGATCGTGCGCGCGCCGCGCTTGAACTGGAGCTCCGCGATCGTCGTCAGCGGCACGAGCCCGCTCTGGGCGAACACGCCGAGGTCGCGCAGGCTCGAGAGGCCCGCGGTCTTCTCCTCGTCGTACTCGATGATGAGCGGGATCTCCCGGCCCTCCTCGTGGTAGCGCGGCAGCGGCCAGCCGCCGAGGGTCCACGCGATCGAGTTCTGGATCGCCTCGGTGTTCACGCCGAGCTTCGAGGCCAGCTCGCGATCGACGTTCACCTCGATCATCTCGGGCGCCTGGGCGAGGGGGGAAGTGACCTGGCTCAGGCCCGGCACCGTCTTCAGGATCTCGACCGCCTGCGCGCCGAGCCGCTCGAGCTCACGCGAGTCCGGCCCGGTCAGGACGAAGCGCGCCACCTGGTTCGTGAGGCCGCTCGCGGACTGGTCTTCCTTGTAGAAGACCAGCCGGTGCCCGCTGATCTGCGGCAGCTCCTCCTCGAACTGCGCCATCACCCGGGCGTTCTCGCTCTTCGAGAGGCGCGGGTCGAAGTGGATCGTGAACTCCGCGCCGGTCTCGCTGAAGCGACAGGTCCAGTGGTCGTAGGCGAGCGCCTCACGCTGCGTCTCGAGGTAGTCCGCGTAGGGCTGGACCTGTTCCTCGGACTCGGCGAGCGTGAACTCGGTGTCGTAGAGGATCCGGAAGCTCGGCGAGTCGCCGCCCTCGTCCTGGCCGAAGGAGGTGATCTCGGTCCGGCCCATCGGGATCTGGATCGAGAAGAACGCGAGGAACGCGAGCAAGATCGCCATCTTGCGGTGCCCGAGCGTCCAGCCCACCAGGACCTGGTTCTGGTGGACGAGCATGTCGATCAGCGAGTCGCCCTCGGGGACGAAGCGCTCGGGACGGCGCGGCGGGACCGCCGTGCGGCGCCGCATCGCCGGGAGCAGGAACAGAAAGCCGAGGGCGGCGAGGCCCGCGGAGGCGAAGAGGGCGCCGCGCAGGATCGCCGGGGAGACGCCGATGCGCACGCCCCATTCGGCGAGCGCGTTCGAGGAGGCGAAGGCGTCGTCGAAGGCGTGGCGCTTGGCGATCGCGACCGCGATGCAGCCCGCCGCCAGGAGGTAGCGCAGCGGCACGAGCACCGCGAGGAGCGCGCGGTTCGTGCGATACAGGCCCCGCAACAGGTGGAACCCCGCGCGCCGAACGGCTCCCATGATCCAGGCGAGCAGACGCACCGGCACCCGGGCGACGCGCTGGAAGGCGCGGCCCATCGCGCCCTCCGAGCCGTGCTCCGAGGAATCGTTCGAGAGCACGCGCGCGGTGATCACCGGCAGGAAGATCACCGCCAGGAAGAGGCTCGCGAGCAGCGAGACCGAGAGCGGGATCCCGATCGCGCCGAACAGGACGCGGATCATCGGGTTTCCCGACATGAAGATCAGCGGCATGAACACGACCACCGTCGTCAGCGTCGCGAGCGTGACCGCGAGGGCGATCTGGCGCGCGCCGAGCACCGCGGCGGTGAGGGGATGCTCGCCGCGCTGGTGGATGCGCACGATGTTCTCGACCACGACGACCGAGTTGTCGACCAGCATCCCGACGCCGAGCGTGATGCCGGTCATCGACAGCATGTTGAAGCTGTCGCCGGTGAAGTAGCTGAACGTGATCGCGAGGAGCGCGGAGACCGGGATCGAGAGGGCCACGCACAGCGTCAGTCGCACGCGCCGGAAGAAGATGAAGAGCACGAGGACCGCGAGCAGCCCACCCCACATCGCCGTCTCCTCGAGCTGCTCGAGCGCCCCCTCGATCATCTCCCCTTGCAGGAAGAAGAGCGAGACGGTGACCGCGCCGCCGGACGCCGGGTCGGCCTCGATCTCGCGGCAGGCGCGCTCGAGGTTGTGGCTGGTCTCGACGACGTTGGACTGGCTGTCCTTGCTCGCCATCCCGTAGTAGGCGTAGTTGCCGTCGATCAGCGTGAGCTCGTTCTGGACGCTCTTCACGCGCGCGACCCGCCCCACGTCCGCGAGCACGAGCCCGTCTCCGATCGGAAAGCGCGCCACCTCCTCCTCGGAACCGAAGCGCATGTCCGAGCGCAGGATGATCTCGCGCCCGCCGTCGCGCACCTCGCCGAGCGGCAGCGCGAAGTTGTCCGACGAGAGGCGCTGGATCACCGTGCCGATGTTGAGGCCCGCCGCGATCACCTTGTCCTCGTCGAGCAGGATCCGAACGCTGTCCTGCAGGATGCCCCAGATGTCGATCTTGCCGACGCCGGAGACCGCTTCGAGGCGCGGCTTGACCACCTTGTCGAGCAGGAAGTCGCGGCGCGAGGGGTCGCCCTTCACCGTGATCCCGAAGAACGCGATCGGCAGCGAGGACGCGGACTCGGACCACATCCCCGCCGGCTGCGCGGTCTCGGGCAGGTTCGGCCAGGCGCGTTCGATGCGGTCGCGCACCTCGGCCCGCGCGAGGTTCATGTCGACGTTCGAGTCGAACTTGACCTTGAACCAGACGAAGCCGTCGTTCGAGTTCGAGGTGATCTCCTCGATCCCCGAGAGCGTGCGGAGCTGCTCCTCGATCGGCCGCGCGATGCGCTCCTCGTTTTCGCGCGCGTTCGAGTCGGGATTCGGGAGCCAGATGTTCAGCGACGGCTGCGTGAACGCGGAGGGCAGGAGCTGGATCGGAATCCGGCTGTACGCGATCGCGCCGAGCACGATCAGCGTCAGGAAGACCACCGCGAGCGCGACCGGACGCCCCACGGTCGCGGCGAAGAAGCCGCGCATCGCGTCCGTCCTTTCGTTCGGGATGTCCGGTTCGGGGGTCAAAGGAGCTCCGCTTCGAGGTCGTGCTTGCCGGTCGGCGACGGGATCGCGGTCGCGCCCACCGCGGTTCGGCGGCACACCAAGGAATACACGACCGGGATCACCACGAGCGTAAGGATCGTGGATGAGATCAGGCCCGAGATCACGCAGACCGCCATCGGGGCGCGCATCTCGGCCCCCTGGCCCGATCCGAGCGATCCGATGACCGGAATCGCCGCCAGCCAGCCGGTGAGCGGCAGCAGCCCGAGCACCGTCGTCGCGGTCGTCATCAGGATCGGCCGCAGCCGCGTCTGACCCGCTTCGAGGATCGCCTCGCGCAAGTCGAGGCCGCGCGCGCGCATCTGGTTGATCCGGTCCACGAGCACGATCGCGTTGTTCACGACGATCCCCGCGAGCATGATCAAGCCGATGAACACGACCACCGACAGCGGGATGTCGAACAGGTCGAGCGCGAACACGACGCCGACCCCGGCGAGGGGCACGGTCAAGAGGATCACGAAGGGCTGGATCAGGGATTCGAACTGGCTCGCCATCACGACGTAGACGAGGAAGATCGCGAGCAGAAGCGCGAAGCGCAGGCTCTCCTGGGTCTCGTCCATCTCACGCTTCTGCCCGCCGAGCCGCACGATCACGTCGCGCGGAACGCTCATGTCGGCGAGCTCGGACTCGATGCGGCTCGAGATCCCGCCGAGATCGAGCCCGGTGCCGACCGCGGTGACGACCACCGCGCGCGTGTTCCCGATGCGGCGGATCTCGGCCGGACCCTGCACGATGTCGACGCGCGCCACCGTGCGCAGGAGGACCGGGTTGTCCGCCGCGGGGTTGACCGGCAGGTCGAGCACGGCCGCGAGGGAGTCGAGCACCGATTCGTCTGCCTGGGTGCGGATGTCGATGCGATCGTCGCCCTCGTGGAAGCGCGTGCTCACGTTGCCGAGCACCTGGTCGCGCACCTGGTTCGAGACCGCCGCGAGGTCGAGACCGTACTGCAGCATCTTCTCGCGGTCGAACGTCACGCGCGCCTCGGGGTGGCCCTCGCGCACCGTGGAGCGCACGTCGGCGATCCCCTCGAGCGATTCCAGCCGCCGCTTCACCTCGGCGCCCACCTCGCGCAGCTCGTCGAGGTCGTAGCCGAGCACCTCGACCGCGATCGGGGACTCGAGCGCGAAGGGCGTCGGGCGCGTGATCGTGACCCCGTCGACCGCCGGGTGGGACGCGATGATCGAACGCACCCGCGTCGAGAGCGCCTCCTCGGCCTCCGGGCTCGCGCCCTCGGCCATGCGCACCGTCAGGCGCGCGGTGTGGGGCCCCTCGATCTCACGCGTCAGGGTTTCCTTCTCGACGCCCACCGTGAGCGCGGTCGTCTCGACGCCGTCCAGGGAGCGGATCTTGCGGTCGAGCTCGCGCATCACGCGATCGGTGTCGAGGAGCGGATTGCCGATCTTGAGCTTCGTGCGCGCGGTGAACTCCCCCTGGTGGATCTCGGGCAGGAGCTCGACGCCGAGGCCGCTGAAGCGCCGCTCGGCCTCGAAGGAGAGCAGCGCGACCACCGCGAGGACGAGCAGCGGCATCCGCAGCGCGCCGCGCAGGACGGGCGGGTAGGCGCGCTCGAGGCCGTGCCAGAGGAGGTCGAAGAGGGCTCGCACCGGGAACGAGACGTACCAGAACGCTCGGTAGAGGAGCCACAGGCTCCCGGTGATCACGTAGCGCAGCAGGAAGCCGAGGGCCCACGAGAAGGCGCGCACGAGGAAGATCCGCGCGCGCCGGACGACACCGCCCGCGGCGCCGAGGGCACCGAAGGGCGTCGCCGGCCGCGCGACGTGCCACTCCTCCTCGCTCCCGGTGCCCATCGCGAAGATCTTCAGCGAGGCGAGCATCGGGATGAAGAGCACCGCGACGACGAGCGAGACGACCAGCGAACTCACCACGGTCAGCGCCTGGTCGCCGAAGATCTGGCCCGCGATCCCGGTCACGAACACGATCGGCGCGAAGACGCAGATCGTCGTCAGCGTCGAAGCCACCACCGCGCCGGAGACCTCGGACACCCCGCGCACCGCGGCGCGGTGGACCGAGTCGCCCTCCTCGCGGCAGCGCGTGATCGATTCGAGCACGACGATCGCGTTGTCGACGAGCATCCCGACGCCGAGCGCGAGACCCCCGAGGGACATGATGTTGAGGCTCA
>DRLC01000197.1 GCA_011053145.1 Planctomycetota bacterium
CCAACACCCCACCCCCGCGACGTTCCCTGACGACATGAGCACAGCCAAAGGCAAGCCCCGCGCCCTGATCACCGGCGGAGCCGGATTCCTCGGAAGCCACCTCTGCGAACGCTTCCTCTCCGACGGCTACGAGGTGATCTGCATGGACAACCTCGTGACCGGGGACCTGCGAAACATCGAACACCTCCTGCCGAACGCCGACTTCCACTTCCACCACCAGGACGTGACGGAGTACCTGCACGTGTCCGGGCCGCTCGACGCGGTCCTGCACTTCGCGTCCCCCGCGTCGCCGATCGACTACCTCGAACTCCCGATCCAGACCCTCAAAGTGGGCTCGCTCGGGACGCACAAGGCGCTCGGGCTCGCCGCTGCGAAGGGCGCGCGCTTCCTGTTGGCTTCGACCTCCGAGTGCTACGGCGACCCCCTCGTCCACCCGCAACCCGAGGAGTACTGGGGGAACGTGAACCCGGTCGGACCCCGGGGTGTCTACGACGAGGCGAAGCGCTTCGCCGAGGCGATGACGATGGCGTACCACCGCCAGCACGGCGTCGCGACCCGCATCGTGCGGATCTTCAATACCTACGGCCCGCACATGCGGATCCATGACGGTCGGGCGCTCCCCGCGTTCATGTCCCAGGCCCTGCGCGGTGAGGACATCACGGTCTTCGGCGACGGTTCCCAGACGCGTTCCTTCTGCTTCGTGGACGATCTCGTCGAGGGGATCACGCGCCTTCTGAATTCCGACGAGGTCATGCCGACGAACATCGGGAACCCGACCGAGATGACGATCCTGCAGTTCGCGGAGAAGGTCGTCGAGCTGACCGGGTCCTCCTCCAAGATCGTCTTCCAGGACCTGCCCGAGGACGACCCGAAGGTGCGACAGCCCGACATCTCCAAGGCCCGTCGCGTCCTCGACTGGGAGCCGAAGGTGGACCTCGACACCGGGCTCCGACGGACCCTGCCGTACTTCGAGGAACGCGTCGCGGGCGCGCAGACCACCGTCTGACCATGTGCGGAATCGTCGGTGCGTACCAGCGGGGGGGGGATGTCCTGCCCTCCCTCGTCGAGGGGCTTCGAATGCTCGAGTACCGCGGGTATGACTCCGTGGGCGTGGGGGTCATCGTGGACGGGGCGATCGCGGTGCGCCGCCGGGCGGGGCGAATCGCCGACCTCGAGAAGGTCCTCGCCGACGGGGCGCTCGCCGGCTGCCGGATCGGCATCGGGCACTCGCGCTGGGCCACCCACGGTGCGCCGACCGATGCGAACGCGCATCCGCACTCGGACGCTTCCGGTCGGGTTCTGGTGGTCCACAACGGGATCATCGAGAACGACAAGGACCTGCGCGCCGAACTCGAGGCCGCCGGCACGACCTTCACGTCGGAGACGGACACCGAGGTCCTCGCGCATCTCGTCGCGGCCCACCTCGCCGAGGCGGGGGGGGACCTCGCGAAGGCGCTCCGGCGCGCCCTCGCGAAGGTGCGCGGGTACTACGCGATCGCGGTGCTGCACCAGGATGCGTCCGGCGAGGCGCAATTGGTCTGTGCCCGCGAGGGGCCACCGCTGTGCGTCGGCGCCGGCACCGACGGCACCTACCTGGCCTCCGATTCCCTCGCGATCCTGCCCCACACGCGCGACGTTCTGTTCCTCGAGGACGGCGAGATCGCGGTGTTGACGCCGGACTCCATCCGCCTGACGAACCGCGAGGGCGAGGAGGTCGAACGGGAAGCCCAGCACATCGACTGGGATGCCGAGGATGCGGACCGCGGTGGATTCGAGCACTTCATGCTGAAGGAGATCCACGAGCAGCCGGAGGTGATCGCGCGCTGCGTCCAGGGCCGCGCGGACCTCGAAGCGGGGGATGTGAGGCTCGACGGCGAGTTCTTCGGAGACGAGCGCCTGCGGTCCGTGGAACGGCTCGAGGTCCTCGCCTGCGGGACGGCGCTGCACGCGGGGCTGGTCCTCAAGTATCTCGTCGAGGGGCTCGCGGGCATCCCGGTCGACGTGGATTTCGCCTCGGAATACCGCTATCGCCGGGTGCCTTCGGCCCGGGCGACGGTCGCGATCGGGATCTCGCAGTCCGGCGAGACCGCCGACACGCTCGCGGCTCTGCGCAAGGCCCGCGACCAGGGATGCGACCTGATCGCGATCTGCAACGCCCAGGGGAGCACGATGGTGCGCGAGGCCGACGCCTCGATCCTGATCCAGGCCGGCCCCGAGATTGGAGTCGCGAGCACGAAGGCCTTCGTCGGCATGATCGTCGCGGCCTACCTCTTCGCCTTGCGCCTCGGTCGGGCGCGGGGATCGCTCTCCGGGGAGGCCGTTCGCGAGCGTCTCGGGGAACTGCAGCGTCTGCGGGGTGCGGTCGAGGCGCTCCTCGCGAAGGAGAGGGTCGAAGGGCTACGGGATCTTGCGGACCGGCTCGCCGATCAGAAGGGCTTCCTGTTCCTGGGCCGGGGGATCAACTATCCGATCGCCCTCGAGGGCGCGCTCAAGCTGAAGGAGATCAGCTACCTGCACGCCGAGGGGTATCCCGCGGGCGAGATGAAACACGGTCCGATCGCGATGATCGAGCCGGACCTGGGTGCGGTCGTCCTGGCGCCGATGGACGGTGTCGTGGACAAGGTGCGCTCGAACATCGAGCAGGTGAAGGCGCGGGGTGGTCCCGTGGTCTGCGTGGGGACGGACCCCGCCTGCTTGGAACTCGCCGACGACGCGGTCGAGGTTCCCGAGATCGGCGAGTGGCTTTCGCCGATCTTGAACGTCGTTCCCCTCCAGCTCTTCTCGTATTACGTGGCCCTGAGGCGCGGTTGCGATATCGACAAGCCCCGCAATCTCGCCAAGAGCGTCACCGTCGAATAACGTTTGCCAGCATGAAAGTATTGGTCACCGGGGGAGCGGGCTTCATCGGGTCACACGTCGTCGAGCACCTCCTCGCGCGGGGTGACGAGGTGACGATCCTCGACAACCTGAACGATTTCTATGACCCCGAGATCAAGCGTGCGAACCTGCGGGACAACGCCGGAGCGAAGTTCGTCGAGGGGGACATCCGCGATCGAGATCTCGTCCACGGCCTGCTCGCCGGAGGCGCGATGGACGGGGTCGTGCACCTCGCGGCGATGGCGGGCGTGCGTCGTTCGCTCGAGGATCCGCTGCTCTACAGCGATGTCAACGTGCGCGGGACGCAGATCCTGATGGAAGAGCTCAAGGACGCGCGCACGCGTTTCGTCTTCGCGTCCTCCTCGAGCGTCTACGGCGCGAACGACCGCGTTCCGTTCAGCGAGTCCGACGACATCCATCGACCGGTTTCGCCCTACGCTGCGACCAAGCGCGCGGGCGAGCTGCTGGCTTTCACGCACCACCACCTGTACGGCACGCCGATCTCCTGCCTGCGCTTCTTCACGGTCTACGGCCCGCGGCAGCGGCCCGAGATGGCGATCCACAAGTTCACGCGCATGTGCCTGAAGGGCGAGGCCATCCCGTTCTTCGGGGACGGCACGACGCGGCGCGACTACACCTTCGTGGACGACATCGTCGATGGAGTCCTGCGTGCGCTGGACCGCTGCGAGGGCTATGAGATCTACAATCTCGGCGAATCGGAGACGATTTCCCTCTCGGAGTTGGTCGAGGCGATCGGGCGAGTGACCGGGGTCGAGCCGATCCTCGACCGCCAGCCGATGCAGCCCGGCGACGTCGAGGTCACCTACGCCGACATCACGAAGGCCAGGAAGGAACTCGGCTACGCGCCTTCCACCTCCCTCGAGGAGGGGCTGGCGCGCTTCGTTGCGTGGTACCGCGAATCCCGTCTGACCGAGGTCTGAGCCGCAGCGTTCCAGCCGACGACCACCCCCCCCGTGCGTCCCGCGACCGGACGCCCCGTTTCCCCCCCAAATCCAAGCGACATCATGAAGGGCGTTATCCTCGCCGGCGGACTTGGAACCCGCCTCTATCCGCTCACGAAGATCACGAACAAGCACCTGTTGCCGATCTACGACAGGCCGATGATCTACTACCCGATCGAGGCCCTCGTGAACGCGGGCATCACGGACATCATGGTCGTGACCGGCGGGAAGAAGTCGGGGGACTTCCTCAGCCTCCTCGGGAACGGCGGAGACTTCGGGCTCCAGCACATCAATTACACCTACCAGAAGGGCGAGGGGGGGATCGCCGAGGCGCTGGGGCTGTGCCGTCACTGGGCCGCCGACGACGACATCTGCGTGATCCTCGGGGACAACATCATCGAGAAGAACATCGCCAAGGCGGTGCGGGACTTCCGGGCCCAGGGCGGTGGCGCGAAGATCATGCTCAAGGAGGTGCACGACCCGGAGCGCTTCGGGGTCGCTGAGCTCAACGGCGACAGGGTCGTTTCGATCGAGGAGAAGCCCGCCCGTCCGAAGTCGAACCTCGCGGTGATCGGAATCTACATGTACGACAACCGGGTCTTCGATGTGATCCGGACGCTGGAGCCCTCGGACCGGGGGGAGCTCGAGATCACCGACGTGAACAACTGGTACATCCGCGACGGTTCGATGACCTACGAGGTTCTCGAGGGCTGGTGGACGGATGCGGGAACGTTCGATTCGCTGCTGCGTTCCGCGAAGCTGGTGGCGGACGGCGGTGCGAATCACCCCGAGGAGCAGGGATGAGCACCCCGTTCGAGGGCCGCGTCCTGGTCACCGGGGCGGCTGGAATGCTCGGGAGCGAACTCCTCTTGACCGCTCCGGACGGGGTGCACCCGATCGGGACGGATCTTCGGGCCGCGCCCGACGGCAACCCCGCCGTCGAGATCGTCGGGGTGGACCTCACCAGCGCACGGGAGGTGGACGAGCTCGTCGCCTCGCTCTTGCCCCTCGCCGGAATTTTGCATCCGGCCGCCTACACCGCGGTGGACCGGGCGGAGGAGGAAAGTGAACTCGCCCATCGGGTCAACGCGGTGGCCGCGGGGAATCTCGCCCGTGCCGCGGCCCGTCACGGCATTCCGATGGTGCTCGTCTCCACCGACTTCGTCTTCGATGGGACTGCTAGGGAGCCCTATCGCCCCGAGGACCCGGTCGCTCCCCTCGGCGTCTATGGCCGCACGAAGTACGAGGGGGAGGAACGCTGCCGAGCGGAGCATCCCGAAGGCCTCGCGGTCGTCCGCACCCAGTGGCTCTACGGACCGCGGGGGCAACACTTCCCCGGCACGATCCTGCGCCTGGCTGAGGAGCGTGACGAGCTGCGGGTGGTGTCGGACCAGGTGGGCTCGCCCACATCGACCCTCGAGCTCGCGCCCGCCCTCTGGGACGTGCTCGTCCTCGGGGGCCGCGGGACGTACCACGCGGCCTGCGAGGGGGAGGCCTCCTGGTACGATTTCGCGGCGGCGGCCGTGGAATTGGCCGGGCGGAAGACCACCGTGCATCCCTGCACCACCGAGGAGTTCCCTCGGCCCGCCCCACGTCCCGCCTACAGCGTCCTCGACTCGAGCCGCCTCGCCGCGCTGCGCGGCAAGCCCCTCGCTCCATGGCGCGAGGCCCTCGCCACCTTCTTGAACCGTCCCTGACCCACCCCGATCCCCAATGACGCGCACGATCCTGGTCACCGGAGGCGCCGGCTTCATCGGCAGCAACTTCGTCCACCTCCTCGCCAAGGAGCGGCCGGACTGGCGTATCGTGAACCTGGATGCGCTGACCTACGCGGGCAACCTCGAGAACCTGACCGAGATCGAAGGTCGCAGCGGGTACACCTTCGTCCACGGCAACATCTGCAAGGAAGAGGACGTCGAGCGCGCGTTCGACGCCTGCGAGGGCGACGTGACGGTCGTGCACTTCGCGGCCGAGAGCCACGTGGACCGCTCGATCGTGTCGGGGATGCCGTTCGTCGAGGCCAACGTGGCGGGGACCCAAGTGCTGCTCGATGTTTCGCGCAAGCGGGGCGTCGAGCGCTTCTGCCACGTTTCGACCGACGAGGTCTATGGCAGCCTCGGGGCGGAGGGCTACTTCACCGAGGACACTCCGCTCGCGCCGAACTCGCCCTACGCGGCGACCAAGACGGCCAGCGATCTGCTCGTTCGAGCCGCGGTCCACACGCACGGTTTCCCCGCGGTGATCACGCGCTGTTCGAACAACTACGGTCCCTACCAGTTTCCCGAGAAGCTCATCCCGCTCATGATCGCGAACGCCTCGGAGGACCGGGAGCTTCCGGTCTACGGTGACGGGATGAACGTGCGGGACTGGCTCTTCGTCGAGGACCACTGCCTGGCGATCCTGCGGGTCCTCGAGGCCGGCCGGGAGGGGGAGGTCTACAACATCGGCGGGCACAACGAGTATCCCAACATCGAGATCGTGCGGCTGATCCTCGAGACCCTGGGCAAGCCCGAGAGCCTGATCCGGTTCGTCAAGGACCGGCCCGGTCACGATCAGCGCTATGCGATCGACGCCTCGAAGATTCAGCGTGAATTGGGGTGGGAGCCGAGCTACACCTTCGACCAGGCGCTTCCGCTGACGATCCAGTGGTACCAGTCGAATGCGGACTGGTTGCAACGGGTCCGTAGCGGCGCCTATCGTGAGTACTACCAGCGCCAGTACGGCGCCGAGGGCTCCCGTTCAACCTAGAGGGCGATCGGGTCGATACTCTTGGCGCCGGTGCCTCCAGAGAGCCCCCGAGGAGATGACCCACAGGATGTCCCCGATTTTCCGCCCGACGCGACTCGTCCTTGCCCTCTGGGTGGGCCTTGTCCCCTCCCTCTTCGCCCTGGCCGGCTGTGGCTCTCCGGGAGCGGTGGACAAGCGCATCCTGCAGCACCTGAATCGGGAGGGCTTCGGCAAGCGCTACCACGGGGACGCCCAGGAGGAGAACTACGTCACGATCGGGGACACGATCCAGTACATCGACCTGCGGAATCCGAAGGTGCGGGGGAGCGGCGAGGTGGACATCGATGGGACGATCCTGTTCGACCAGGCCGGCGCGGTCTTCGTCGCGGGGATGACCCGTGCCGAGCTGGAGACCTTCCTCACCCAGAAGCTCTCGCCGTACTACACCGACACCGCGATCCAGGTCGCGATCAAGACCGGCGGAACGCGTTCCTACTATGTCTGGGGGGAGGTCGCCTCTCCCGGGCGCAAGCGCTTCATCGGCGACATGACACTGTTCGAGGCGGTGATCGCCGCAGGCCCGCAGGAGCACACCGCCAACCTCGGCCGAGTGAAACTGATCCGTGCGGATCCCACCGACCCGCTCGTGATCACCGCGGACGTGACGCAACTTTGGAGGTCGGGCGACTCCACCTACAACGTACGCCTGAAGGAGTACGACATCGTCTACGTGCCGCCGACGCTCCTGAAGCAGTTCGCTGATGTCGTCTCGGCGGCGGTCGTGCCGATCGTGGCTCCTCTGCGCTCGATCCTCAGCACGGTCTTCTACATCAACAACGGCGGCAGGTTCGGCAACCGCCGACGCTTCTGAGTTCCCATGGCAGGTGATCCGAACCCGAGCGGGCAGATCCAGGAGTTCCTGCGTGTTCTCAGGCGCAGGCGCTGGCAGATTGCTCTGCCCGCATTGTTCGTCTTCGTTTTGGGATGCGCGTTCACGGTCGTCATCCCGAAGAAATACGTCGTCAGCACCCGGGTCGAGATCAAGGAGTCGCGCAACCCCTTCGACTACGAGAGCAAGAACCGCAACGAGTCGACCACGGCTCGCGAAATCGAGAACGTCGAGCAGCACATCATCAACTACGCCCGCATCGAACGCATCGTCGGGACGGAGCTGATCGACATGTGGCCCGAGTACAAGCGTGCGGACTCCACGAAGCGCGACGAGATCATCGTTGCGATCATGAAGAGCCTCACCGTCGAGAGGATCGAGAAGAACAAGGAGATCGGCTCGACCTTCATCGACATCACCTACAAGGATGTCGATGGCAAGCGGGCCGAGGCTTTCCTGAAGAAGCTCAACACCGCTTGGATCGACGACGTGATCACGCGCGACCTCGAGAACCTGGAACTCGAACGGGATGTCCTCGAGAGCGAGTTCAAGGCCGCCAGCAAGCGTTTCCAGGAGGAGAATGCGAAGTGGAATGAGCAGGCGCGGCTGTTGGACGTCAACCCGTCCCTCCCGCCGGATGCGACCGATCGTTCGGGGAATTCGGTCAATGACTTCGCGTTTCAGCAGCTCACGGAGTACCGCCACGCCCGCGAGGTGAACGAGAACGAGCTCGCCGATGCGAGAAACGCTCTCCAGTCGCTCGAGGAGTCCTACCTTCGGGAACCGGAGACGGTCGCGGTTCCGGTGGAGGTGGCGCCGGGGGAGAGCTACCGTGCCGAGCGGCGCGCCATCGAAGCGCAGCTCGAGAAGAGGCAGGCCTATCTCTCGTCGATCAAGAGCGCGCACAGCGACTACCTCAAGACCAAGGCGGAGATCGAGGAGCTGGAGGACAAGCTCGCGGAGCTCGAGCGGCTCGAGACCGAGCCGGTGATCGTGACGAAGTACGAGGAGAACCCGGTTCGGGTCGAGCTCAGAACCCAACTGGATGCCGCGCGCCGACGCGTCGATGAACTCGCCAAGGCGGGCAAACGCCTCGCCGCGAAGGTGGCCGAGTTCGAAGGGCGAGCCCAGCAGCGCTCCGAAGAGCTCGCCTTGCTGGCCGGGTTCTGGGATAGCAAGGAAGAGGAACTCAAACGCCGCAACGAACTCGCAGCGGAGCTACGGGCCAAGGAGAAGGCGATTCGCCTCTTCCGGGATACGAGCGGACGTGTCGCGGAGGTGGAACGTCCCCCCGTTGCGAGCGACAAGGATCGTGAGCCCAATCCATGGCTTCTGACCGCGTTCTTCCTGTTCGCGGGCCTGGCCCTCGGGCTGGGAGTCGCGTTGGCCGCCGAGTATGCTCGTAACTGCTACCGGACCGTGGGGGACCTCGCCCTCGTCATGGCCGTTCCCGTGCTCGGTGCGGTCGGGACGATCACCACGCGACGCGAACGACGACGCTCCGCCCTCAGGCGGGCGGTCATCGGCATCTCGAGCGCCGTGATCCTTCTCGGCGTCGCGTGGATCGCTTTCCTGTACGCGGACGAGTCACGCTGGGAAAAGCTCCCGGTACCCGTCTTGCGAGCCATCGAGGATTTCCGGCTGACGCTCATGTGAATCGGCGCGCCGCGGCGTGCCCCGGCTCACCGCCGGAGTGACGCGGCAGGGCCGCACCCGCCACCATGCGCGACATCATCGTCTCTTTGATCATCGTCGGGCTCTTCCCGGCGTGCTTCCGGAGACCCTTCGTCGGGCTGTGCGTCTTCACCTGGCTCGCGTACATGCGCATCCAGGACCTGACGTATGGATTCGCGAAGGATCAGCGCTGGTCGTACTACGTCGCCATCCTGATGTTCGCGGGGTATTTCCTGAGCCCCAATCGGCGTCGCTTCTTCCGACCGGACTGGCGCTGCTACCTGATGATGTTCCTGGCCCTGTGGATCGGAGTCGGGGTCCTGCTCTCGAAGGGCACGAACTTCATCCAGGTCAACGCCTACCTGGAATTCGTGAAGATCATCGCGATCGCGCTCTTCACGACCGGGATGGTCTACAACCGTGAGCGCCTTCGGATCCTTCTCTGGGTCATCGCCCTGTCCCTGGGCTTCTACGGCGTCAAGACGGGGATCGGAGGCATCGTCTCCCTCGGAGCTCCGGTCCTGGTCGGTCCCGGGGGGCTGCTCGCCGACAACAACGACTTCTCGATGGCGATGGCGATGGCCGTGCCGATGCTCTTCCAACTCGGGATGGTCGAGCGTCGGCCCGAGCTCAAACGCACGTTCTGGTTCGCGGTGCCGCTGACCGTGCTCACCGTGGGCCTGACCCGATCCCGGGGAGGATTCCTTGCGGTGAGCGCGGCCCTCGGGGTCCTGGTCTGGCGCTCCAGGAACCGGTTGCTGGGGATCCTGGTGGGGCTCTTCGTCGTGATCGCTGCTCTCGCGGTGGCCCCCAAGGACTACAAGGAGCGTCTCCAGACGATCAAGCACCCGACCGAAGAAGGCTCGGCCGCCAGTCGTCTCCGGGCCTGGGGAATCGCCACACGGATGGCCGTTGACAACCCGTTCTTCGGCGTGGGGTTCACGAAGTTCCGCCAGCACTACCTGGACCGCGACTACAACCCGCGACCGACCGCTTACGAGCTCTCGGGCAAGGGCCGCATCGTCGCCCACTCGAGCTACTTCCAGATGTGGGCCGAGTGCGGCTCGGTCTCACTCCTCATCTACCTGATCCTGATGGGCAGTTCTCTGTGGACCTGTTGGTCGGTGCGCAGGGAAGCCCGACGGCGATACTACTCGAGCTGGATCATCAACTACGCGACCCTCTTCGAGGGGTCGATGGTCGCGTTCATGGTCGGTGCGACCTTCTTGAACCGCGCGCACTTCGATCTCTTCTACCAGTGGGTTGCGCTGATCGTCTCGTTCGGGGCGATCGCGCGGGCAGAGATGCGCGATGAGGTCACCTATCCCACGCGCCTTGGCGCGCGCGGTGCCATACGGAACGTTCGCCACACGGGGTTCCGGCCCGTCGGGGTGGGCTCGGGAAAGCTTCGGCCGCGGGGGGCCTAGGATGTGCGGCTTCGCCGGTCTGGGATGGGACGATCCCTCGCGGAGTCCCGCGCGAGAGGAGCTGGCCGTGATGGGCGACACGCTGGTCCACCGCGGCCCGGACGATGGACACTACCTCGTCAGCGGACCCTTCGGGCTCGCGTTTCGACGGCTCTCGATCATCGATCCGGAAGGTGGGCGTCAGCCGCTCACGAACGAAGACGGGGACGTGGCCCTGGTCCTGAACGGGGAGATCTACAACTTTCGGGAGCTGCGGAGCGAACTCGAGGCGCAAGGCCACCGCTTCCGAACGGGCTCCGATGCGGAGACGCTCGTGCACGGCTTCGAGGAGCACGGGATCGATTTCGTCCAGCGCCTGGTCGGCATGTACGCTTTCGCTCTCGTCGATCGCCGCGGAACGACGGAACGGCTGTTCCTCGGGCGTGACCGGCTGGGGATCAAGCCGCTCTACTGGGCTCGAATCGATGGAGGAATCGCGTTTGCGAGCGAACCCAAGGCGATTCTCGCGACCGGCCGTGTCGCACGTGAACTCCGCCCCGAGGCCCTCCTCGACTACCTCGTCCAGGGGTACGTCGGTGGGGAGGAGAGCGCCTGGAACGGAATCCATCGCCTGCCCCCGAGCGGACTCCTGTGCTTCCAGTCCGGTGATTCAGCGGCCCCGGTCGTGGAACGCACCTGGGATCTGCCGCTCGAAGCGAACGCGCCTGCGCCGAGCGGGGAAGAGATCCGTGAACTCCTCGACCGGGTCGTCGCCGACCGGCTCGTGGCCGATGTCCCCCTCGGTGCCTTCCTGTCCGGGGGGATCGACTCCACCGCGGTCGTCACCTCGATGGCGCGGATCGGCGAGGGGGCGCCGGTCGTCTGCTCGGTCGGTTTCGAGGAGCGTAGCCACGACGAACTCGAACTGGCGCGCGAGACGGCGCGTTCCCTCGGCGCGATCCAACATACCGAGATCCTGCGACCCGACCCGAGGCTCGCGATGGACCACCTGCCTTGGTTCTACGACGAGCCCCTGGCCGATCCATCGACGGTCCCGACATTCCTGGTCTCGAAGATGGCGCGTGAACACGTCACGGTCGCCCTTTCGGGAGACGGCGGGGATGAAACCTTCGCGGGGTACCGGCGGTACGTGCACGATGTCGCCGAGAACCGATGGCGCTCGCGCATCGGGCGTCCTGGTCGCGCGCTCGCCGGCGCGATCGGTTCGGTCTATCCCCGCCTCGCATTCGCGCCGCGCGTGTTCCGCGCGCGCACCTTCCTGCGCAACCTGGCCGCCGATCCGGCCCGCGCCTATTGGCGCAGCGTGAGCGCTTTCGAGCGCGCCGATGCGGCCGCGCTGCTCGCGCCCGACCTGCGTGCACGCGTTCGGGACCACGATCCCTTCCACGCTTTCGAGGCACACTACCGCCGACCGCTCGGTGGCGACGCGCTCTACCGGGCGCAGTACGCGGACTTCCACACCTACCTCCCCGATCAGATTCTCACCAAGGTGGATCGGGCCTCGATGGCGGTCAGCCTCGAGGTGCGGGTTCCGATCCTCGATCACCGATTCGTCGAGCGTTTCGCGCCGATCCCGCCGAACGAGAAGGTGCGCGGTCACCGTGGCAAGCACGCCTTTCGGGAAGCCCTGCGGGGACGGCTTTCGGGGCGGGTCCTCGACGGAGCCAAGCGGGGTTTCGACACCCCGCTCGCCGGTTGGATTCGCGGTCCCCTGCGCGACAGCATCCGCGAAGCGCTCGAGGAACTCCCGCGCGATTGGTTCGACCGCGATGCGCTCCTGCGCGTGCACGCGCAGCACGAAGCGGGGCGCGCGGACCACGGTCGGCTCCTCTGGGGGCTCTTCGTCCTCGAGCACTGGCGGCGGCGGCACGGCGTGAGGGGGCTGTCGGCATGAACATCGCCGTGTTGACGTCCCTCTATCCGAGTCCGCCCCGTCCGCGCGAAGGGATCTTCGCGGAACGACGATGGCGCGGGATGCGCGAGCGCGGGCACTCGGTCCGGGTCATCCACCCCCAGCCTCGCACCCCCGGGCCGCTCGCCATCGGAAGCTGGGACGAGATCCGTCGCATGCCGGCGGAGGAGAGTCGCGCCGGAATCGAGGTTCAGCGGCCCCGCTACCTCCACCTGCCGCGCCGGGCTCGGCGCAACGCGAAGCGCTTCGCCCGGGTCGGGGTCCGCGAACTCCTCGCCCGCGCCCGTCCGGACATCGCGGTCCTCGACTACGCCTGGCCCGCGGCCGAGGCGGCCCCCCTCCTCGAAGCGCAGCGCATTCCCTGTGTCGTGCATGGACGCGGGAGCGATGTGCTGCAGGTCGCCGGGGAGGCGGGGCTCGGCGACGAACTCGCGCGGTGCCTCGTGGCGGCAGGGCACTGGTGCGCGGTGAGCCTGGACCTGGTGCGGGCGATGGACGGGCTCGCGGGTGCGCCGGGCCGCGGACGGTTGACACCCAACGGGGTCGATCTCGAGCGCTTCCATCCGGGGGGCCGGCGCGAGGCGCGGGAGCGACTTCCGTTGGAGGGCGACGCCCCCTTGGTCCTGGTCGTGGGTCACCTGATCGAACGCAAGGACCCGTTGCTCGCCCTCGAGGCGTTCGCGCGCGGGGCGCCGAGCGGTGCGCGGCTCGTCTTCGTGGGGCGCGGTCCCCTCGCCGACGAGGTCGTCGCGCGCGCCAGGGGGCTCGGTGTTTCGGCCCGCGTCCTCCTGCGCGGGGAAGCGCCTCCCGACGAACTCGCGGAGTGGTATCGAGCCGCGGACCTCCTGCTCCTGACCAGTCGGCGCGAGGGGCGTCCGAACGTGGTCCTCGAGGCGCTCGCCTCCGGGCTCCCGGTGCTCGCGACCGAGGCGGGCGGGACCGGGGAACTCCTCGAACCCTTCGCCTCCCGGCTCCTGGTGCGGGGGCGTGACCCCGAAGAGCTCGCGCGCCGCCTGGGGAGTCTGCTCGAAGCGCCTCCGCCCCCCGAGGAACTTCGGGCGTCCGTCGCACACCTGTCCTGGGATGCGTGCCTCGCCGAACTCGAACGGGTTCTCGCCGAAGCGCTCGGCGGGGGAGGGGAACGGCGATGAGGATCCTCTATCACCACCGCACCCAGGCCGAGGACGGCCAGGCTGTTCATGTGCGCGCTCTCCTCGGCGCCTTCGAGCGTGCCGGTCACGCGGTGTTCGAATCGGGTCTCGTGAAGCACGGCGCCGGCGCTTCGCCCGAACACGGAGCCGAGCCCAGCCCGCCGGATTCGAAGGGCCGTCGCCGCTGGGGCTGGGTCACCCGCTTGCCGCGCTTCGCGCGGGAACTCGCCGAGTACGGATACAACACGGTCGCACGCCAACGACTGCTCACCGACGGCCGTCACTTCGAGCCCGATTTCCTCTACGAACGCTACGCGTTCGCGAACGCCGCGGGGACGATGGTCGCGCCTCGCCTCGGGGTTCCGCTCGTGCTGGAGGTGAATTCCCCGATGGTGCTCGAACTCGAGCGCACGCGGGGACTGTCGTTCCCGAGGATCGCACGCCGTCTCGAGGACTGGATCTTCTGCTCCGCCGATGCGGTCTGTTGCGTGACCGAGGTCCTCGCGGGGATGCTGGTCGACCTCGGGGTCGAACGGGACCGGGTCCTGGTGACCCCGAACGGAGTCGATCTCGATGCGTACCGCCAAACCTTCGCCGAGGGAGCCCGCGCGAAGGCGCGGGTGCGGCTCGGCCTTCCCCCCGAGGCGGAAGGCGAGGTCGTGATCGGGTTCGTCGGGTACTACCGGGATTGGCACCGACTGGACGTTGTGCTCCAGGCGATGGCGGAGCCGGGCCTCGAGGCGGCGCGCCTCGTGCTCGTCGGCGAGGGGCCGGCGCGCGAGTCCCTGGAGAGGGAAGCGGACCGACTCGCTCTGGCGGATCGCGTGCACTTCGCGGGCCGGCGTCCCCACGCGGAGATTCCTGCGCTCCTCGCCGCGTTCGACCAAGCCGTCGTGCCGGCGATCAACGAGTACGCTTCGCCGCTCAAGCTCCACGAGTACATGGCCGCCGGCCTTGCGACGATCGCGCCGGATCAGCCGAACCTGCGCGAGGTGCTCCGGAACGAGCACGATGCGCTGCTCGTGCCCCCGGGCGATGCGGATGCGATGGCGGCGGCCGTGCTCCGGCTTGCCCGCGACGGCGGGCTTCGCACTCGGCTCGGGGAGCGAGCCCGATCGACCGTGGTCGAGCGCGACCTCACCTGGGACGGGAACGCACGGCGGGTCGTTGAGCGCGTGGAGAGGCTGCGCGCGGCGGGAGGCGGCGCGTGAAGGGGCAGCCGATGCACGCGCTGTCGTTCGACGTGGAGGAATTCTTCCAGGTCGCCAACCTCAGGGACTGCTTCGCCCGTGAGGAGTGGGACGAGGTTCCTTCCCGCCTCGACATCGGGATGGAGCAGATCCTCGGGCTTCTCGAGCGCCGCGGCATCCACGCGACCTTCTTCTTCCTGGGGTGGATCGCGGAACGGCATCCGAAGTGGGTGCGCCGCTGCGTCGAAGCGGGGCACGAGGTCGCGAGCCACGGATACGAGCATTCGTTCCTCTGGGACATCGAGACGCCCGAGGCGCTGCACCGCGATCTCGAGCGCACGGAGGATGCGCTGCGTGCCGCGGGTGCCCCCACTCCGCGCGGTTTCCGGGCTTCGACGTTCACGCTCACGCGCTCCACCTTCTGGGCCTTCGATGTGCTGATCGAGCGGGGGTATCTCTACGACTCGTCGATCCACCCGATCCGCCATCCGGTCTACGGCGTGCCCGAGTTCGATCCCGGGATCAGTCGCGTTCGGCGCGATGGGGGGGAGCTCGTCGAGTTTCCCGTCTCCACCTGGCCCTTCCTCGGGCGCAACCTCCCGATGGGCGGCGGCGGATACTTTCGTCTCCTCCCGGGGTGGGTCACACGGGCAGCGGTTCGCTCCCTCGAGCGCCGTGGCCGTCCCGTGGCCCTCTACCTGCATCCCTGGGAGTTCGACCCGGACCAGCCCCGCCAGCCCACCTCGGCGCTGACGCGCTTTCGACACACCGTCGGGCTGGGTCGAACCCTTGCCCGACTCGACCGGCTCATCGAGCGCTTTCGCTTCGGTTCGATGGAGGAGGTCCTGCGCTCGCGCGGAGATCTTCCGCCGGGGTGAGGAAGGCTCCGTCCCAGGGGACCGCGCGTTCCGTAGGCCCGTGGCTCCCGGACGATCGCGCGGTCGCCTGCGCTGTTTCGATACGGGCGCTTCGACCGTATCGTACGCAACCATGACCTTTCGCAGCCTGAGCCGCCGCGCGCTCTCGTCCCTCCGATCCCCAGGGCGAGCAGCGGGACGCCGCGGCCCCTCGTTCCCCGGCCCCGTCCTCCTCGAGGGGGGCTATCGCGTGCGCTTCGCCCTGGTGGAGGAAGACCTCGAACGCGTCCAGAGGCTCCGCTTCGAGGTGTTCAACCGGGAACTCGGCGAGGGCTTGGACTCCTCCTGGGACACCGGGCGTGATGAGGACGAGTTCGACCACTCCTGCGACCATCTCATGCTCGAGGATGGGGAAAGTGGCGCGCTGGTCGGGACGTACCGGATGCAGACGCGGGAGATGGCAGCGCGCGGAAGTGGGTTCTACTGCGATGCGGAGGTCGACCTCTCGGCACTTCCCGCGGAGGTTCTCGACAACGGGATCGAACTCGGCCGGGCCTGCATCCTCGCTGGGCACCGAAACGGGATGGCGCTCTTCGCGCTGTGGCGGGGCCTCGCCCTGTACTCCTCGGCGATGAACCGCCGCCTTCTGTTCGGTTGCTGCTCGCTCACGAGCCAGGACCCCCGCGAAGGCTTCGCTCTGGAGCGCCGGCTCGAAGCGATGGGGAGGGTGTCGAAGCGATGGCGAATCGCGACCCGCGAGGGGTACCACTGCGATCCGGAATTGGCGAAGGGAAAGCTCCCGGACGTGGAGATGCCGCGGCTCTTCGGAACGTACCTGCGCTATGGCGCCGAG
This sequence comes from Planctomycetota bacterium, assembly GCA_011053145.1. GTDB lineage: Bacteria > Planctomycetota > UBA1135 > UBA1135 > DRLC01. The sequence continues at coordinate 16,520 of DRLC01000197.1, forward strand.
GTGTGCAGTGCCCCCGCGCTCGACACGGCCTTCCGGACGATCGACTTCTTGATTCTTCTCGATCTCGACCGCATCCAGCGCCGCGTCCGCTCGATGTTCTTCTCGGACCTGGAGCCCGCGCTCGAAGAGGCGGGGGTGCTCGGTCGAGGGCTCGCGCGGTGAGAGGACTGCGCCTCCTGAGGAGGCTCGTCCTCCTCACTCTCGTCACCCTCGCCTGTCTCCTGATCCTGTTCCTCGGAGCTCTTCCCGCGGCTCTGGTCGGGCGCTTCGGCCCCTGGCGAGTACGCGTGATGAGTTGGTGGTCGCGGCTGTTGGTGGCGGTGATCGGGTGCGAGATCGAGGTGGTCGGCGTGCGACCCGAGGGGGGCTTCCTCCTCGTTTCGAACCACCTTTCCTACGTGGACATTCCGGTCCTCGCGTCCTGCCTGCCGTGCACCTTCGTGTCGAAGGCGGAGGTGCGTTCCTGGCCGGTTCTCGGGCTGCTCTCCTGGCTCGCGGGCACGATCTACATCGATCGCAACCGCCGTAGCGACGTCGTGCGCGTGGGCGCCGAGATCGAGCGCGAACTCGAGAAGGGGCGCCGGGTCGTCTTCTTCCCGGAGGGGACCAGCACGGGCGGGGCCTCGGTACAGCCCTTTCGTTCCTCGCTCCTCGAGCCGGCAGCGGCGCACGGGATTGCGGTGCGCTATGCGGTCCTCCGCTATGAAGCGCACGCTGGGATGCCGCCCGCGAGCGTTTCGGTCGCGTGGTGGGGCGACATGGACTTCGCTCCGCACATCCTCCAGTTGCTCTCGTCTCCCGGTTTCCGCGCGCGCGTCGAGTTTGGCGAGGAGGCGATCGTCGACGCCGACCGCAAGGCGTTGGCCCAGCGCCTGCACCGGTCGATCAGCGAACGTTTCCAGCCGATGGAACAGGTCTTGGAGTCGACTCCCGCGGCCCGCCGAGAGGCGGCTGCCTCCTGACGCCCAGCGACAGCGATGGGAAGCGCCAGGACGAACCGCACACCGGAGCGGAGGCGGTGGCCGCGACTGCGCACCCTCGCGCTCCTCTACCTCGTCGTGCTCGCCGCCTCGCACCTCGTGCGCCGACTCACCGATGGCTCGGCCGCCCCCGGTCCCGGCGTGCACCTGGTGGAGGTGCGGGAGGTGGAAGGCGGTGCCTCGGGCGATGCTCCCCAGCGTGGAGATCGCCGCGTGCGACTCGCCTACCTCGACCTCGCCCCGGGCGGCGGCGGACCGGCGGGGCTTCCGATCGTGCTCCTCCA
>DRLC01000198.1 GCA_011053145.1 Planctomycetota bacterium
GCCTGGGCAACCTTCGTTCTGGCCGTTCTCGCGAGCCTTCCGCTGCTCGTGGTCTCCCGCCGGTCCCTAGCGGGTCGCGTGCTCGTCGTGCGTGCTCCCGAGGCGGCCGTGCGCAGCGAGCCCCGCCTGGAACTCGAAGCCATCGCCAGTGCGCCCGCAGGGGCGGAGGCCCGGCGCCTCGATGAGCTCGGCGGGTGGACGCGCATCGAGCTCGACGACGGGACGCGCGGCTGGGTGAAGTCCGACGCGCTCTTTCCCCTGGATCCATTCCGGAGCGAGAGACCGGACGGGGGAGCGAAGTGAGGGAGGAGGAATCCGGTTCCGCGCCGCATCCCACACGCCGTCGCTTTTTGATCGGTGCCGCGGGGGCGGCGGGGCTGGCGGGGGCAGGTGTGTTCGGCGTGCCGGTGCTGCTTCCACGCTGGCTCGGTCCGGGTCCGTTCCGGCCCCTCGCGAGCCTCTCGGACGCAGCCCGGGAGCTCGTCGAGATCGCCTTCGAGGGCGTGGACCGCGCGCGCATCCTCGACGTGCACGTCCACCTCGTGGGGCTCGAGACGGACCTCGACGGGTGTTCGGTTTCCGAGCGCATGCGCAGCCCCTGGCATCCGATCGAGCGGTTGCGCTTCTCCACCTATCTCCGGGCCGCAGGGGTCGGCGATGCGGAGCATCCCGACGCGGCCTACGTCGAGCGGCTGCTGACACTGCAGCGGGACGCCAACCCCGAGGGTCGGCTCCTGCTCCTCGCCTTCGACGAGGCCTTCGACCCCTCGGGCCGACCGCGTCCCGAGCGCACCGCGTTCCACACCCCCGATGCCTACGCGCTCGCCCTCGCGCGCGAGCACCCGGAGTTTCGCGCCGCCGCATCGGTGCACCCCTACCGTGCGGATGCCCTCGAGCGCCTGGACGCAGCCGCCCGCGCCGGAGCGGTCGCGATCAAGTGGCTCCCGAATGCGATGGGGATCGACCCCGCCTCCGCGCGTCTCGATCCGTACTACGAGCGCATGGCCGAGCTCGGTCTGGTCCTTTTGACCCACACGGGGGAGGAGCGCGCGGTGGGGGACGTGCACGACCAGGCGCTCGGCAATCCTCTCCGATTGCGCCGTGCGCTCGCGGCCGGGGTGCGGACCATCGCCGCCCATTGTGCGAGCCTCGGCGAGGACGCGGACCTCGACCGCGGCGGGGCCCGCGGCCCGAGCTTCGACCTCTTCCTCCGGATGCTCGAGGAGGAGCGCGAACACGGGAGGCTCTTCGGAGGGATCTCCGCGGTGACCCAGGTGAATCGCCCGGCGCGGGTCCTCGCCGAGCTCTTGCGACGCCAGGACCTCCACGAGCGGCTCGTGAACGGCTCGGACTACCCCCTGCCGGCGATCGACCCCCTCGTCAGCACGCGACAGCTCGTGCACCGGGAGTTCCTCGACCCGGCCGAGCGGGATCCCCTGAACGAGATCTATCGTGCCAATCCGTTGCTCTTCGACTTCGTCCTGAAGCGCCGCCTGCGGCTCGTCGAGGGGGGGCGCACCCTGCGCTTCGCTCCCTCGGTCTTCGAGTCGGCACGCATCTTCCCGAGCTGATTCGCTCGGCGGCGCTTGAGGGGGAGGGGGGCGGCGTGGATGCTCTCGGGTGTGGAACACCCCGCCGGAACGAATCGGATCGTGCGCGCCGCCCCCGCCGGCCTGCTCACCCTCGTGCTCCTCGCATGCGGTGGGTCCGTCCTCGGAGGTGAGGGAGGCGGGCATGGCGTGCTCGTGGTCGCGGTGGACGGCCTGCGGGCGGACCACCTCGGGAGCTTCGGCTACGACCGGGACACGAGTCCGAACCTCGACGCGCTCGCACGGAGCGGCGTCTCGTTCCGCGATGCGCTGGCCTGCTCTCCCCTCACCCTGCCTTCGCACATCGGTCTCCTCTCCGGGACCGAACCGTTCCTCGCCCAGCGCCGGTTGCGCGAGGACTTCGGCTTCGAGCGCTGGAACCTCGCCCCCCGCCTGCCGAGCCTGGCGGTGGAGTTCCTCGCCGCCGGCTGGCGGACCGCGGCGTTCCTCGGGACCCCGGAACTCGGCGAAGTCGAAGGGCTGCGGCGTGGCTTCCTCGAGTGGTCGACTTCGAAGGTGCCGTTCGATCCCGAGGAGGTCGGCGTGCGCAGGCTGCTCGCCTGGGTCCGCGGGCAACGCGACCGGAACTGGTTCGCCTACATCGAACTCGCCGACCTGTCGCGCGCGTTCGGACGTTCCTGGACCCGAGCCCCCTCGCCCTGGGAGCGATACTTCGAACCGCGCCCGTCGCTCTCCGAGATCCCGCCGGTCGCGAGCACCGACGACGTCTTCTTCGCGATTCCCAATTCGAGTTGGCGCGGCGGCGCGCGCCCCCTCGGTGAGTACGAGGCCCTCTACGACGGAGAGGTGCGGCGCGTCGATGCGGAGATCGGCGCGATCATCGCGGGGCTCCGGCGCCTCGGTCTCGAGGAAACGACGACCCTGGCGGTGGTCGGTGTGAACGGGATGCAGTTCGGCGAGGCGGGGCTCTACCTGCGGAGCGGCCTCTATTCGCCCGCAGACCTGCGCGTGCCCTTCCTCCTACGGCTTCGCGCCGGGCACGCCGGCACCGCGGGGACGGTCGTGCGGGGACTCGTCAGCGGACTCGACCTCGCTCCGACGCTCCTCGAGTCCGAGGGGATTGCGATTCCCGCCGGGATGCGGGGCGTATCGCGGCTGGCGGAGGCGCTCGGACGAGACGAAGGGGCGCACGGTCCGCGAAGGGTCTTCGTCTCCTGTGGGCTCCTGGGCGGCGGCGCGGTCTTCGAGGGCAGCCACGCCTATGAACTCACGCTCCCCGGACAGCTCCAGAAGGGGTCCCTGCGGCGCTCTTGGTTCGGTGCCCTGGAACCCGACGCCGGAGCCCTCCCCGTGGTGCGCGCGTACGACTTCGAAGAGACGGCTTTCCCGCC
>DRLC01000199.1 GCA_011053145.1 Planctomycetota bacterium
CAGGTAGACGCGGCGCGCGCCCGCGCGTTCCGCGGAGTGGACCACGGCACGGCGCTCCACGTCGGTGATCCCGGTCGGGACCGAGATCACGACCTGGGGCTTCACCCAGTTGCGTCCCTCGTGCACCTTGCTGATGAAGTAGCGGAGCATCTTCTCCGTCACTTCGAAGTCGGCAATCACACCGTGGCGCAGGGGCCGCACGGCTTCGATTCCGCCCGGCGTCTTCCCGAGCATCGCCTTGGCCGCGTTGCCGACCGCCATCCCGTCGAGCAGCACCTCGTTCGTCCCCTTCTTCACGGCGACGACGCTCGGCTCGTTCAGGATGATGCCGCGTCCGCGCACGCAGACCAGGGTGTTCGCCGTCCCCAGGTCGATGCCCATGTCGACCGAGAATCTGCCGAGGATCCACTCGAGCGGTTTCAGAAGGGAGGCCATGCACGTTCTCCCCGGGCACGGCCCGGGTAGGGATCGGGGAGCGGGGTGGAGACAGGCGGAGGCCTCCGTCCGGTGCGCGCGGGCCGCTCGGGGAGACCGAAACCGATCACGGGAGGATCGGACCCCATGAGTCTACCCGGGGCCTGGCCGCATTCAAGGGCGCGCGAGCTCCGCAAAGCCGTTCCAATCGCCCAAAGACCTCCGACTTCGGACTCGGTTCTAGGAAATCCGTTTCCGTCTTCGACCCGGCGCGGAGACCGACGAGAAAGGCCGCGCTCCCGGAGTCGGAGAGCGCGGCCCTTGCTTCCTGGGGCTCCCCCGCGGGAACGATTCTTCCGAATCGGACGCGAGGAGCCGTGGAGACGACTGGGGCTAGAAGAACATGCCCTCGCCGTACATGCCTCGGAGGTGGTCGACCAGCAGGATCGCGGCGATCAGGACGATCGTGGTGATCGCGACGATTCCGGTGTCGATGTTGCCGCCACCTTCCTCCTCGACGACCTCCACCTCGGTGGTGGTCGCGGGCTTGCGCGACTTGGCGCGGGGCGTGCGGGCCGCCGAGCCGGCTCGGGTGCCTCGGGTGCGTGTCTTGGCCATGGGATGGATCTCCGTTGGGGCCTAGAGGATCGTCGTGGCGCGGTCGCCCTGGGCGATCTGGCGACCGTTCGCGGTGCCGACCACGACCGCCGAGCAGAAGCCGTCCTGGACGTTCTCGACGCGGACCTCGCCCTTGTACTGGTTGCCGCGGTAGACGTGGAAGACGTAGCCGCGCTTGACGCCCTTGTCCTTGCCCACGTTCAGGACCACGAGGCCGGTCCCGGAATCGGTGTCCGCCTCGAGGACGGCGCCCTCGATCTCGGGCACCGCTTCGAACTGGTTGCGCGAGACCCCGGTGATCGCCACGAGGGTGCCGATCTCGGTCTCGAGCGAGGACACCTTCTCGGAGAGCTGGGCGTTGGCCTTCTCGAGCTCGGCGATCTTCGCACTCGCCATGTTCGCGGCCTCCTCGGCGTCCCGGCGGGCGAGCTCGGCCGCCTGGGCCTGATCGACCGCATCGTCGCGCTCCTTCTCCGCCTCGTGGGCGCGCTCGATCGCGGCGTCCTTGGCTTCGACGAGCGAAGCGATCGTCTGGTTGTAGTCCCCGAGGGTCGCGTTGATCTCGGCGATCTTCGCCCCGAGGTCCGCGTTCTCGCGCTTGGCGTCGGCGAGGGCCCCCTCGAGCTCGGTGACGCGCGCCTTGGCATCGTCGCGCTCCTCACGGAAGGTCCGCTGGCCGTCCTCGAGGCTCGAGATCTGGCCGCGAAGGTCCGAGATCTCCGCGTCCTTTTCCGCGAGGGCTTCGGCCTTGGCCGCCACCTCGTCGTTGAACTTCTTCTTCCAGTTGTCGGTGGTCCCGTTGGCGCTGCTGGCCCATCCGAGGAAGGCGGCGGCGAGGACGAGGTTCAGAACGATGAAAATCCGACCGATGGCGCTCATGAAATGGTTCGGCGGCAGGGGGTCTTGGGTCTGGAGGACTGTAGGGGGGCTCGCTGGTGGAGTCCGCCATGCGTCCTGGGATCGCGCGGAACGCGCGAGGGCGGACGATGGCCGGGCACTCTAGCGACGCGCCCGAAACCGGTCAAGCGAAGCCGGGGCTCCGCACTCGGGTCCAGGCCCGCCGGCGGTCCGGGGACCGGGCCCGGGGATGGACTCCGCCCCCTCTAACCCGACCTCCCCCACCGGTTACCGAAGGGATCGCCCGACGGACCGGGAGAGGCCGAGGAGGAGCGCCACGAGGAGCAGGAGCCCGCCCCGCAGGGCGTCCCGCAGATCCACGTACGGGGGATGCGCCAGGGGATCGACCGGGACCGGGACGAGGGCCGCGAGGCTGCCCCGGACGCTCCGGTCGGCCCCCTGGACCCTCAGGCGGGCGATCTCGCGGCCGTCGGGGCCGATCACGCAGCTCACCCCGGAGTTCGTCGCGCGCACGACCGAGCGTCCCGTCGAGGCCGCGACGACCCGGCTGAAGGCCAGCATCTGGTCCATCTCGAAGGAGTCGTGGTACCAGGCCTCATTGCTCGCCACGACGTGGAAATCCACCCGGCCGGCGGCGAGCGGCTCACGGAAGGCCTCCGGGAACGCGTTGTCGAAGCAGACCAGCGCCGCCACCTCGAAGCCCCGCCCGTCGCGGGTGGCGAGGTGCAGGACTCCGGTCCGCTCGCCGCGGGAGAAGTCGGGCACATAGCCCATCGCGCGCCAGGCGAGCTTGCGCGCCCAGGCGAAGCGCTCGAACCCGAGCGCCGTCTCGGCACCGGGCACGAGGAAGCGCTTGGAGGCCGATTCACCGCGCTCCCCGGCCGGATCGAAGAGCACGACCCCGTTCCGGCGCACGAGCCGATCGCCCGCGCTGTCGAGGACCACCGCGCCGGTCAGGAACGAGACCCCGTCGGGGAAGCGGCGCAGGAGCCCGCGGCGGAAAAAGCGCTCCTCGCTCGCGCGCCAGTACGCGACGCGCCCCTCGAAGCCGTCCCCCCACCACTCCGGCACCTCGGCGCCGGCCGCGAGCGCGGCCTCGACCCCGGGCTCGACGAGCCACTCGGCGAGCATCGACTCGCCCCAGCAAACGAGGTCCACCGGCTCGTCCCGCGGCTGATCCGCGAGCGCGTCGAGGGTCTGGCTCGCGGCGCGCCGCTCCGCCGCGACGAAGTCCGTGCTCTGCTTCACCTCCTGGGGGACCGAAGGCTGGACGAGGAGGACGCGCGGGCCGGGAATGGTCTCGGGCGCGGGGACGAGCGTTCCCGCGAGGACACGGGCCGCGAGACTCCCCGCCGAGAGCAGCGCGGTCGAGCGGCGCACGCGCCGATCGAGGAGCAGCTCCGCGACGACCCCCCCGAGCGCCGCGAGCACGAACCCGAGCCCCTCCACCCCGAAGACGCGCGCGCCGCCGACGAGCCACGGCGTCGCGTGGGCATGGAAGCCGACGAGGAACCACCCGAGCCCGAACGGCGGCGGCAGGACCGTTCGGGCCACCTCGAAGCCCGCCCAGGCCACCGCCAGGGCGACGCCGGGTGCGAAGCGCCGGGCGATGCGCCGCGCGGCCACCGCTCCGAGGGTGACGTAGAACCCCATCCCGAACCCGATGTAGAGGAGGCCGAACGGCACGACGTACCAGATCCAGGCCATCGTCGCGCCCGTTCCGATCGCGTTCGCGAGCCAGGCGGCGAGGAAGGCACGCCGGGCGCGGCCGGCGGGCGCGGGGCGGAGCGCGACCGCGCCGAAGACCCCGATCCCAAGGACCGCGAGCCCCCATGGCCCGTCCGGGGTCACGACCCCCGGCAGCGCGGCGAACAGCAGCGCCCAGGCGAGGAGCAGACCGCCGAATCGCCGCCCGGTGGAGAGCGCCGGCCGCGCTCCGCGCTCGCCTCCCGCGTCCGCGTGCTCCGCTTCCATGGGCCTCGGGTCGATGCGGCTCAGCCGCGGGCCGCGCCGAACGGGCGATAGGTCACGCTCTGGCCGGGTCGGATCGTCTCGCCGGGAGGGATCACGCAGAGCCCGTCCGCGGCCGCGGCGCCGACGATGTCCGCCGAACCGCGATAGGCGAGCGGGTGGAGCTCGCGCACTCCGTCCTCGCCGGTCCGCACGCGGACCGGGAGGTTGTGCTCGCGATCGCTCGCGGTGCGCTCGGGGCCGAGCCAGCGCGCCGCGAGGAGCTGCATGCGTTGCTCGTCCTCCGGCGCGCCGCCGAGACGCGCGAGGGCGGGACGCACGAAGACCTCGAAGCCGAGCATCGTCGAGACCGGATTGCCCGGCAGCCCGAAGACCGGCTTCTCGCCGCGCATCCCGAACCAGATCGGCTTGCCGGGTTTGATCGCCACCTTGTGGAGGACGGGCTCGACCCCGAGCCGTTCGAGGCACGCGCCGACGAGGTCGTACTTGCCCATGCTGACGCCCCCGGTCGTGATCAGCGCGTCTCCCCCTTCGAGCGCGGCGCCGAAGGCCTCCTCGAGCGCGGCCGCCTCGTCGGGCACGATCCCCGCGGTGCGCACGTTCAGCCCGCGCGCGCGGCAGGCCCCGGCGAGGTAGGCGGTGTTGCCCTCGCGGATCTGGCTCGGCCCGGGCTTGCGCGAGGGCGGGACGAGTTCGTCGCCGGTCGTCAGGATGCTCACGACGGGAGCGCGCAGGACCGGGACCGGATCGACGCCGACCGCGGCGAGCACGGCGAGGTCGGCGGCGCGCAGGCGATGGCCGGCCGTGAAGACGCCCTTGCCGTCGGTGAGGATCTCGCCGCGGTGGGAGACGTGGCGGCCGGCGGGGACCGGGCGCTCGAAGCGCACCTCGTCGCCCTCGCGCGAGGTGAGTTCAACCATCTCGACCGCGTCGAGCTCGGAGGGGAGCGCGGCCCCGGTGTAGATCTCGATGCAGGCGCCCGGCGGCACCTCCCCGTCGAAGGCCGCGCCGGCGCGGGACTCCCCGACGCAGCGAAGGCGGGCTCCGGGCTCGGTCGCGTCCGCCGAGCGCAGCGCGAAGCCGTCCATCATGCTCTTCTCGAACGGCGGCAGATCCACGTCGGAAACCGCCTCCCGGGCGAGGATGCGTCCGCACGCCTCGGGCAGGGGAAGGCTCTCCTCGTCCGCGGCGCCGAAGGGGGAAATGCGCTCCAGGATTTGCGCCAGCGCTTCTCGGGGGGTCAACATGGGGCGAGTGTACCGCTTGCCCGGGGCCGTCGACCCCCCCGGGTACGAACCGCGTTTCGATTCGCCCCGTCCTTCCACCTCCAGCCCGCGATCGAATCGCGAAGCGCTACCCTTCCCCTTCAAATAGGTGCGCGCCTCCGGCGAAGGAGGGCCCCGAGCCTCCCCTGGACCGCGACGATCGAGCCCCCACCCCACCCCCACCGTGAAGTCGACCCCCCGTTTCTTCCGGCCCGCGAGCGGCCTCGTGCTGTTCCTGGCCGCGATCGGCCCCTCCTGCGCCAAGCCCGCCGCGGACGCGAGCGAGACGATCCCCGACGGGATCCGCGAGCGCGAGGTTCCGCCGGTCCGCCCCTGCACCGTGGAGCGGCGCGAGATGGTTCGCGTGCTCGAGACCACCTCGCGCCTCGAGTCCGACTCGGAGGTCCAGATCTTCTCCGAACTCCCCGGGCGGGCCGTGGAAATCCTCGTCGAGGAGGGCGATCGCGTGAAGAAGGGGGACGTGCTCGCGCGGCTCGACCACCGCGACGAGGACCTGGCGGTGGCGGACGCGGAGGTGGCCCTCGAGGAGGCCCGGGAGAACGCCGCCCAGACCGAGCTCAAGATCGCCGAGGCGCGCGACAGCCTCGCCCAGCGCGAGACCGAAGCGCTCCAGGCGGAGCGCGACTGGAAGCGCGACGAAGAGCTGTTCTCCTCGTCCGACCTCGCGCGGCCGCTCTCCCAACAGGCGCTCGAGGCGCGGCGCCTCCAAAAGGAGCAGGCCGAGCACGCGGTCGAGCAGGCGCGGATCGCGCTCGAGCGCAGCATGCTCGAAAAGGAGCAGAGCGCCACGGCCGTCTCGCGCGCGCAGGTCGCGCTGGACCGCGCGCGGCTCACGCGCCGCAAGAAGGACATCGTCGCGCCCTTCGACGGCGTGATCTCGCTGCGCAACATCCGCATCGGTGACAGCGTCGGCACCGCCCAGGCGGCCTTCGTGCTGACCGACACGGACCACCTGCGCGCGCTCTTCTCCCGCCCCCAGGAAGAGCTGCGGTTGTTCTCGGACCTGCGCCCCTCGGACGGCGGCGAGGGCGAGGACGGCGGACTCGCGATCCAGGCGACGACCGAGGCGTATCCCGACCGCTCCTTCGAAGGCTACGTCGAGCGCATCAGCCCAACGATCGACGCGACCTCGGGCCAGTTCCGCGTCGTGGCGCGGCTGCGCGAGGCCGAGGGCACGGACCGGGTCCTGCTGCCCGGGATGCTCGTGCGGATGAAGATCATCACCGCGCGCCACCCCGACGCGCTCGTGATCCCGAAACGCGCGCTGCGGCGCGAGGGCGAGCGGCGCTTCGTGCTCGAACTCGTCGACGGCCCGGACGGGACGATCGTGCGCCGCGTACCGGTCGAGGAGGGGTTCCAGGACGAGGAGTACGTCGAGGTGATCCCCGTCGAGGAGGGCGCGCTCGACGCGGGCACGCGCCTGGTGCTGATCGGCAGCCGCGACCTCGTCGACGGCGATCCGGTCCGCGTCGATGAACTCGGGGACGCGACCGAGACGGTCGGAGAGGACTCCACGCCCCGATGAGCGACGCTCCCGAACGGCGGAGCGCCCTGGACTTCGTCACCAAGCGGCCGATCGCGATCACCATGTTCATGGTGGCGCTGGTCGTCTTCGGCATCGTGTCGCTCTTGAAGCTGCCGGTCGACCTCCTGCCGGAGATCAGCTATCCGACATTGACCGTGCGCACGACCTGGGCCGGCGCCGCGCCCGAGGACGTGGAGGAGCGCATCTCCGAGCGCGTGCAGGAGGCGCTCGCGACGCTCGACCACCTCGTGCGCCAGACCTCGATCAGCCGCGCGGGAACCTCGGACGTCGTGCTCGACTTCGACTGGGGCACCGAGATGACCTTCGCGGTGCAGGACGTGCGCGAGAAGCTCGACGGCGTGTTCCTGCCGAAGGACGCGGAGCGACCGCTGATCCTGCGCTACGACCCGAACCTCGACCCGATCCTGCGCATCGGAATCCGCGCGCCCGAGGAGAGCGCGGCCGAGACCCCGGAGGACCGCCAGCGCGAGTTGATCCAGCTTCGCTGGCTCGCGGACAACCGTCTCAAGCGCGAGCTCGAGTCCCTGGAGGGCGTCGCCGCGGTGGAGGTGCACGGCGGACTCGAGGAGGAGATCCGCGTGCGCGTGGATCCCTATGCCCTCGCCGCCGCGCACATCGATTCGACGACGGTGGCGACGCGACTCGCCCAGGAGAACATCAACGCCTCGAGCGGTTCGCTCCTCGAGGGTTCGGCCGAGTACCTCGTGCGCACGGTCAACCAGTTCCGCACGACCGAGGAGATCGAGAACCTGCCGCTCGCCCAGCGCGGCGACGCGGTCATCCGGATCAAGGACGTCGGTACGGTCGAGCGCACCTACAAGAAGCGCGAGGTCATCAGCCGGCTCGGGGGCTCGGAGTCGGTCGAGCTTGCGATCTTTCGCGAGGCGGGCGCGAACATCGTGGATCTCGCCGAGCGCGTCAACGAGGCGATCTTCGGGAACGAGAAGGAGCGCGAGGCCGCCCGGGAGCTCGCCGAACGCGGGCGCGCCGCGACGACGGTCGCCGAGCGCGAGGCGGTGGAGTTCATCGCCTGGCAGTACCGCGACCAGCTCGTGCCCGAGGTGCTCTCCGACCAATCGATCTTCATCCGCGACGCGGTGAACGACGTGAAGTCCGCGGCCTACATGGGCGCGTTGCTCGCGGTCTTCGTGATCTGGCTGTTCCTGCGCCGGCTCTCGGCGACGATCATCATCGGGCTCTCGATCCCGCTCTCGATCGCGGTCACCTTCGCGCCGATGTACATCGGCGGGGTGA
>DRLC01000200.1 GCA_011053145.1 Planctomycetota bacterium
CGCGCACGATCAGGACGAACCGCATGGTCGGAAACGCGCGCGCCATGGCCGGCAGGAACTCCTCGCACCAACTCACCTTCACCCCGGCCCGGCGTGTCCGCGCTCCCCCGTAGAGCTCCACCATGAGGTCGATCATGCTGCGGTAGAGTTCGGCGAAGGATGCGCCGCCGATCCGGTCGAGGCACTCGACGAGTCTCGGGTGCTGCTCCCCCTTCCAGAGACGCAGATCCTCACGCAGCTTCGCGAGGACGTCGGCGGGTACGGCCTCCGAGAGATCCGCGGCCGCGATCGCGGCGTTCACCGCGGGGAAGCGCGGCCGGAACGCGTCGCAGGTGGGTTCGTCGGGGTGCCACCCCTGTGCTCCCAGCTTCCGCAGGTGCAGGTTGCGGTAGGCCTTGAAGTAGTAGACCAGCGGGTCGGAGACGACGAGGTTCTCCCCGGTCGCGCCGAGCATCCGACTGAAGAGCGTGGTCCCGGACCGGAACATCCCGGACACGGTGATGCGGCCTTCCAGCGCACGCCGACTCATCGCACTCCGGCGGGCGCTCCTTCCCGCAGGATCGCGAGGGAGGCCTCCCCGGCGTTCGCGATCAGGTCGAGGACCGAGAGGTGCGATAGGAACGGGAGCGGTTGCTCGCCGCTGCGCTGTTCGTAGGTCGGATGCGCGTAATCCTGATAGGCGAGCTCGATCGAAGCGGCCGCGAATCGCTCGGGCTCGAGATAGGTCGCCGATCCGTTGTTCGCGAGGTAGGACGTGGCCGCGGTCGCGCGGCAGACCTCGACGAGCCTCTCGGTCTTCCTCCCTCCGACACCGAGGGTCGAGGTGCGCCCGAGCCGCGTCTCGATCCCGAGGTAGTCCGCGATGTCCTCGACGAGACCGACGTTCAGGTCGGCGAGTGTCTCCGCGGGTCGTTCCAGCCCTCTCCGCAGGAGGTCCCGCGCATCGGTGAAATGCGGTGCATCCCGGTACACATGCCGAAACGCATCCATGTGCCGCTTGCGCCAGGGCTCCCCGACCGCGATCCGGGCTCGATGGAGTGCCGTCCCCCGTTGGGAAGAACGCTCGATCGGGACGCTGAGCCACTTCGTCTCCGAAGAGGTGCGCTCCTTGCGGATCCGGTTTCGGTTCTTCCACTCGCGTTTGATGAAGTCCACGTCGTCGAAGAACCAGAACTCGTCGACGCGGTCGATCATCTCGAAGTAGCCGATCCACGGGATGTAGTGCGGCTGGCAACAGGCGATGCGCTTCGTCCTTCACGTGCCTCCGCGTTCAACGCCTCCGCCCGCGCTCGCCGCAGTTCGGGGGAACCCCAGAACGCGGACAGCGACGGCCAAGTGGCGAGCTCGGCCTCACTGGTTCCAGCGCGCAGCGTGCCGTCCGCGGCCACGCACACCTCCTCGAAGATCGCGCCGTCGCTCCCGTCCCAGGGAACGAGGCGGGAGGCGCCGAGCCGGCGGATCACCTCGGCCGCGGCACGCGGGTCGAAGTCCTCGCCTCCGTGGAGGCTCACCCGCGTCTCGGGGTGGGCTTCGAGTTCCTCCAAGAGGTGTTCGAGCAGATCGTCTTCGGTGGATGCGGCGAGCTCCAACACAACGCGCGCCGGGAAGCGTGCTTGGTTCGGACCGGCGAAGCCCTCGCGCTCGGCCCCGGCGTCGCACTTGGCTTCCGCCGCGGCAGCCGGCTCCTCGGCGCGGACCTCCCGGGCGGGCGCGGCGAGGAGCTTCGCCGTGGGGGCCCCGGCGACGCGGTGCAGGAACGCGAGCGGCGTTTCACGCTCGGGATGGGCCGCGGAATCGAGGAAGACCGCCCCGGCGGGAAACCCCGGGGGGCGGGGGTCGGCATAGCGCAGGCCGCGGCGTGGCCCGGCCGCGGTCGCGAAGGTGTCGGCGACCACCGCTCCGAGGCGCGGCTTGGCGGGATCGAAACCGTCGGGAAGACGCGTCGCGAGGACCAGGTCCGCATCCTCGGGCTCCCCGTCCCCGCGTCCCTCGACAAAGACGCGAGCCGCGCGCAGGTCCTCGATCAGCCGAGCCGCCTGGTCCTCGAGGGGGACGCCCTGCATCCGCTCGTGGAGGATGCGGATCCGTGCGAAGTCCGCCTCCCAATCGAGGCTCAGGCAGAGTTCGGGGAAGGTCAGCTCCTCGGGAGCCACCTGATAGCGGATCGTGAAATCCGCCGGATGGTCGAAGCAGTAGTTCTCGACATGCTCGCGGTGCACCGCGGACCGAGCCCCGCGGTCGATGCGCCGTAGCGTCTCCGCCGTCATCACGACGAAGCCGTACCCGAACGGATAGGTCGCGTGCTCGAAGGGAGTGATGAGGTCCGCCCCGGTCTCGACGAGTTCCTCGATCGCGGATTCGACGACCGAAGGCATCGCGAGCGGGTTGTCCGCACAGGCCCTCACGATCAGGTCCGGCGGTGGATCGAGGCTCGCGACTGCCGCGGACATGCGCCCCACGACATCCTCGCTGCTGCCGCGGACGACCGGAACGCCGAGTTCCTCTCCGTGGGCTGCGAGGGCGTCGTCCTCGGACTCCTCGGTCGTGGCCAGGACCACCTCGTCGATACTCGTGCAGGCGCGGACGCGGGCGAGGGCGGTGCCGAGCACCGTCGAGTCACCGAGCCGCGCCAGCATCTTCCCGGGGAACCGCGAGGACCCCATCCGGGCGACGACGACGGCGGCTACGCGGCGGCCTCGGTCCACAGGTCCTCCTCCGTGCCCCAGCCGAAGACCGCGTCCGAAACGCGGTCGAAGCCCTTGCCGTCCACGACGCTCGAAGCACCGGCGGCGAGCTCCTCTCGGCTCTCCTGGGACTGCAGCTCCAACACCCGGTCGGCGATGGCCTGGGGGACCGCGTAGGACATGTACCCGAGGTCCGGAACGCCCGTACACGCGGAAAAGACGGAGGCCAACGGGATCTGGTGCCA
>DRLC01000201.1 GCA_011053145.1 Planctomycetota bacterium
CACCGAAGAGGGCCGCGCGGAGCCGGACCGGGAGCGCTCCTCCGACACGCCGTTCCAGCGCGGGGACTGGGTGCGCATCGACGGACGCCACCTCGGACACGTCGTGCGCGTGGACGGCGAGGGGAGATCGATGCGCCTCACGGTCGAGAGCCTCGGAGACCTGCGGCGGCGCCAGATCGATCCGCGCCGCAAGCGGGTGGAGCGCATCGAGAGGGACGCATGAGGGGGATCGGGACCGCGCTCCTCGGTCTCGCGCTCCTCGGGTGCGCGGGGGAATCCGTGCCCGACGCTCCCCAGCGCCAGCGTCTCGCGGACGAGCCGGTCGGGGTCCTTTCCGGTCCGAGCGCGTCGCCCGCCGAGACGGTCTTCGACGAGCGCTTCGGCACGGAGTTCCGCGACGGCGTGCCCGACGGTTGGCGCCTCGCGACCGATCCGAACCGGCCGCTCGACTTCGAGCCGGGGGTCCTCTCGGTCACGCGCACGGTGGAGGGGACGAACGGGGCCGGGGCTGCCGTCCTGTCGGGAAGGCGCGGGGCGCTCTACCGCGTCGTCGAGGTGGAGCCGAACACGCCGTACAGATTCCAGGCGCGCGTGCGCTGCGAGGGGCTCGTGCCGGAGAGCGAGCCCTTCTTCGGCGCGGCGCCGTGGATCGCGGAGCTTCTCGGTGAGGTCCACGGTCCCCCCGACCTCGGCGACGGACTCGATGGGCTCGTGCACACCCGCCACCAGTTCGATTCCGCGATCGGTTCCGAGGACTGGCGATCGTATTCGGCGACGTTCGTCACCGGACCGGAGACCGGGGCACTCCTCGTGAGCTGCCTCCTCGGATTCCAAGGCGATGTGCTGGAGGGATCGGTTGCATTCCGCGACCTCCGCCTCGAACGCCTTTCGGAACCGGAGCTCTGGGGGGAACTCGCGGCGGAGGAGATCCGGATCCTCTCCGAGACCGAGCCCGACCTCTCCGGCTGGCGAGCGAAGCGCCGCGTGCGCGCCTGGCTGGGGGGCGAGTGGCGACCCGCGATCCTCCTGATGCCCGGCGAGACCCTGACCCTGCGCGTACGCGTACCGCGCTCGGGGGCGATCCTCGAGACCGGGCTCGGCCCCTGGCGTCCCGCGTACCTCGGGGTGCTTCGGGCCCGGGGCGGGCGCGATCTGCGGATGTCCGTCGAGCATGGCGGCAAGGCGATCGTTCATCGGGACGTCCACCCCCCGGAGCATGCGGTGGAGGCCCGCTGGCTCGACGCATCGGCCGACCTCTCCGACGCCGCGGGCGAAGAGGTGACGCTGCGTTTCGGCGTCGAGGGCGATCTTCCCGGCGTCTTCGGCGCGCCGACCCTGCGGGCGACCGGTTCGCAGGGAGATCTCCCGATGAATCTCGTGCTCGTGTCGATCGACACCCTGCGCGCGGACCATGTCGGGTGCTACGGCGGGGGGGCTGCCACCCCGAGGCTCGACGCGCTCGCCGCGCAAGGCATTCTCTTCGAGGAGGTGCAGTCTTCGGCGCCGTACACGCTGCCCTCCCATGCGTCACAGTTCTCCGGACAGGTGCCCACGGTGCACGGGGTGACCCGCGGAGGGCGTGTCCTGACGCCGCGTCGCTCCCCCGTTCTCGCGCGCATTCTCGCCGAGGCGGGTTACCGGACCGAGGCCATGACCGCGGGGGGATTCCTGAACGCGGACTTCGGCTTCGACCAGGGCTTCGACCGCTTCTCGACCGTGGACCCGATCCGGGACCCCGACTCGCGCCACCTCGCGGTCCTCGCCGACCGGGACCCGACCCGTTTCGACCGCGCGCTCTTCGGCGAGTACGGCCCCGAGCGCATCGATGCGTTCCTCGAGGAGCACAGGGACGAGGCCTTCTTCCTGTTCCTCCACACCTTCGCGGTCCATGACTACGATCCACCGCCCGCGTGGCGGACGTGCGGTCAGCGGGGCTGCACGGCGACGCGGGACGACTACCGCGAGTACCACCTCGGGATCGCCCACCCCTGGACGCCGCAGCCGGTGAGCGATGCGGACCGCGCGCACCTCGGGCACCTCTACGACGAGGCGCTTTCGTTCGTCGACGACTCGCTCGGGCACGTCCTCGAGCGGCTCGACGAGCTGGGACTCGCCGACCGCACCGTGGTCGCTGTGACGAGCGACCACGGCGAAGAGATGTTCGAGCGCGGATTCGTGCAGCACGGCAAGACCCTCTATCGCGAGGTCGTTCGCGTTCCGTGGATTCTCTCGGTGCCGGGGAAGTCCCCGTTGGTGATCGAGACTCCCGCCGCGGGAATCGATCTCGCACCGACGCTGCTCGGAGCCCTGGGGCTGCCGGGAGATCCCCGGATGCAGGGGCGCGATCTCCTCGGGTCCGACGCGGGGACGTCCGAGCGCTGGTGCGAGGTCGACGACGGGTATGTGCACCGCTACGGCCTCACGGACGATCAGGCGGGCTTCGTCCTGATCCACTCGCCGGAGGATCCCGAGGTGTTCTTTCCGCCGAGCGTGAACTGGGAACTCTATGACCTTACCCGCGACCCCGGTGAGCGAGTGAACCGAGTGGATTCCGCACCGGAGGTCCTGGGACGCCTGCGGGATCGCCTTCTCGAGCTGCGTGGCGACTATGCGGAGCTTGCGGAGGAGCTGGGGAGCGCGGGGCGCGGCGAGGTGCAGGAGGGCACGCGCGTCGAGCTCGAGGAGCTCGGATACACCGGGAAGTAGTCGGGTCCGGTTGGTGGGATCGGGTCGATCCCTGGGAGGAACCCCCCGGCCGTGCTCAGAACGCTTCTTCGCTTTCGAGGAGGTCGACGGGAGTGGGCTCTTCGCTTTCCGCGTCGTCCCCGTCCTGCGCCGGACAGTCGCAGTTGCGCCAGAGGGAACCCTCGTCGTGCAGGCGCGCCCCCTCGAGCAGGAGCTGCGTGACGTTCAGGTCGAGGGACTGTGCGTCTGCGAGGTCGACGCCTTCACGGAATCGGTAGACGGCGTTCTCGGTGCTCATCAGGCGCTGGAAGAGGCTTTGGACCTGCACGAGAAGAGCGGCTTCGATCTCTTCCTCCTTGGCGCGTCCCGATCGGATCAGGTAGCCCCCGAGGCTCATTCCCGCCTGCCGAGCGTCCTGGACGACCTGCTCGATTTCCCCCTTGTCCAGGGCGCCGAGTTGGACGAGCAGCTCCCCGAGCCGGAGGGTTTCGGGCGTGCGGTTGCTCGTCGCGCGCACGAGTCCGCCTTCGCGGAGCTCGATCACGAAGTTCTCCGCCTCGGAGTCCACCCATAGGACGCCGGTCTTCCGACCGCAGGAGAGGAAGCCCACGAGGTCGGGGATCGAGATCGTCCAGGAATTCCCCTGGAAGTCGGGAGCCTCTCGGCCGCGCTTGGCCCGGTGTTCCTTGAAGCGGGCCACGAGCCCCTTGGTCTTCTTTCCCTTGAGCGGCTGGAGCAGCGCCTCGATCTCTCGGACTTCCTGTTCCACCTGGGTTCGGAGGAACTGCGATTGCTCGTCCTCCAGGCCGCCGCCGAGGGAGTTCTCGAGGTGACGGCGGAGGTCGCGAAGGCGCATCAGGACCTGCGAGAGGCCGCCGGGGTCGACAGGGGCGGGGCCGTGGAGAGTGGGGTCCGTGCTCATGGTGGGGGTGGGCCGGGACGGCCTCCGCACCTATCGGCCCATCGGACTCCTCCACGGGAGCGGATTCCGGCGGAGCCCGCCAGGGCTGCGATCGTCCTTGCCGGAGTCGAGCGGGAAGAGTTTTCAGTCCCTGCCGGGGCCCCTTCCCCCGATGTTCCGGTCAGGGAGCTCCGAGGACCAGGTCGAGGGCATTGGTGAGTTGGACCCTTCCCCCCCCGATCGAGGCGCCCTGCGCGCAGGCGGGGACCCCGATGAGGGAGCAGTCAGCGGGGATGGGGAGCGAAAAGGCGATGCCAGGGGGCGAGCTGAAGACCATCCGCGGCGGCGTGAGCGAGCAGAGCAGGGTTCCCCGTGGGGAGGGGAGGTTCTGCGGACCGAGCGGGGAAACCAGGAGTAGGTCGAGGGATGCGCCGGGGAAGAAACCCGTGTGGTCGATCGCCGGATCCCATGTGGTGCCGACCACAGGGCCTGAGGTTCGACCGGGCAGAAGAGCGTTCGGGTTGGGGGGAGTGCCGAGGCGGACGACTTCGCTACCGGGGAGGCTGGGATCGAGGTGGAAGACGTAGGCTGCTCCCGAACCGAACGCCTGCGTACTCCCCTGGTTTCCGTTGATGCCGGTGGCGTTGCTCGACTCGCCGGGAGAGCCGATCCAAAGCGTCGTCCCGGAGAGGGAGAGCGACTTGCCGAAGAGAGAGGATGCACGGGTGTTCGACGCTTTGATGTAGTTCCGCTGATTCCAGCAGCCCGCCCCGGGGACGCGCGCAAATGCGTATGCGGCTCCGGCGGAGAGCCGGCTGTTGTCGAGTTGGTCCCCATCGATTCCGGTGGCCTGACTGGACTCGGCCAGAGCGCCGATGACGATGTGGTCTCCCGAAACCGCGGCCTGACCGAACTGGTCGAAGGCGTCCGGGTTCGATGCTTTCAGGTAGGCCTCTTGGTTCCAGAGACCCGTTGCCGGATTCCGAGTGAACACGTAGGCCGCTCCGGACATCGTGAGGCTGTTGTCGGCCTGGTCTCCATTCACCCCGCCGGCCGCGCTGGCTTCCCTGGGAGCGCCGATCACGATCGTCTCTCTGGAAATGGCGACGCTCTCCCCGAACACGTCGTTGGCATCCGTGTTGGACGCTTTCAGATAGGCTTCCTGTGACCAGCTCGCTCCTGTGCGCCGAAACACATATGCGGCACCGGAGAGGGGGGCGGAGTTGTCTCCCTGATCGCCGTTGACTCCAGTCGCTCCGCTCGACTCCCGAGTCGCTCCGATGACCACCATCTCACCCGACATCGCGAGGGCGCCGCCGAAGAAGTCCCTCGCGTCGGTGTTCGAAGCCTTGAGGTAGGCCTGCTGGGACCACGCCCCTGTCTGGGGCTGACGGGTGAACACATAGGCCGCTCCGGAGAAGATCGACCCGTTGTCGCCTTCGACTCCGTTCACGCCGGTCGCGCTGCTGGATTCCCCCTTTGCTCCGACGACGAGCGTATCGCCGACGATGGCGACGGCGGACCCGAATGCGTCCTCCGCGTCCGTGTTCGATGCTTTCAGGTAGGCCTGCTGGGTCCAGGCACCGTTCTGTGCATCTCGCACGAACACGTACACGGCTCCCGCGCGGACCGCACCGTTGTTCGATTCGTCCCCCTGTACGCCGGTCGCAGTGCTGCTCTCGCCGACGGCTCCGATCGCGATCGTGTCCTCGGTCAGCGCAACGGAGATTCCGAACAGGTCGCCGGCTTCCGAGTTCGACGACTTCAGGTACGCCTCCTGCGTCCAGCAACCCGTGGAGGGGTCGCGCGTGAATACGTACGCGGCGCCGGAGTCCGTGGCGTCGTTGTTCGTTTCGTTGCCCGCGACACCGACCGCATCGCTGTCCTCGAGAGGGGCTCCGACGACCGCGAGGTCTCCACAGACTGCGAGTGGAGTTCCGAAAGCGTCGTCCGCGTTCGTGTTCGAGGCCTTGATGTAGGCGCGTTGGGCGGTTGCGCCCGTGGTCCTCCTCGGTGTCGACGGAACCGGCAGCCGGCCCTGGCTTGCCGAAGGGGGCGACAGCAG
>DRLC01000202.1 GCA_011053145.1 Planctomycetota bacterium
AGGGGCTGGAGGCTGAGTTGCACCCGACCCGAAGAGGCACGCGCCGCCTTCAGGAGCTGGTCCACGGTGCGGGAGAGCCGGTCGAGGTCCGCCAGCGTGCGCACGAGGTAGCGCTCCTGCTTGTCCTTCGGAACCCGTCCCATGCGCAGGCTTTCCACCTGCAGGCGCGCCGAGGCGATCGGGCTTCGCAGCTCATGGGTCACGCCCGAGAGGAAATCCCGCTGGCGACGGTGCATCTCCACCTCGCGGCGCTGGGCGCGGATCAGGAGCAGGAGACCCCCGACCGTCAGCAGGGCGAGGAAACCACCTTCGAATGCGAACATCCGCAGGCTTTCATGGGTGGCATCCCTCACCGCGTCCATCTCCTCGAGGGAGAGGTTCACACCGGAGGCTCCGAGGCGTTCGATGAGGACCTCTCCCTGGCGTGCGAAGAAGATCAACCACCACGAGATGACGAGCGCCGCGACGCCGGCGATCGTCAGGTAGAGGATGAAGGACTTCTTCGTGCGCTCCATGGGCTTCAGTCGGTGGACAGCGCGCGATCGAAGGCGGCGACGATGGCGTCCACATCGGCTTCGGTGTGAGCGGTCGAGAGGAACGCGACCTCGAACGCCGAGGGCGCCATCCAGACCCCGTCCGCGAGCATCCGCGCGTGGATCCGGCCGTAGAGTTCGGCCGCCTCCGGTCGGATGTCGGCGGCCCGCCGCGGCGCCTCCCCTTCCTGGAGCGAGAGCCACAGGACCGATCCGACACGCACGACCTCGGCGGGAATCCCATGCCGTTCGAGTGCGGCGCTCCACCCGCTCGCAAGGCGCGCGCCGAGGCGGTCGAGCCCGTCGTAGACCCCGCTCTCGTCGAGTTCGGCCAAGGTCGCAAGGCCGGCGGCCATCGCCAGCGGGTTGCCGGACAGGGTCCCCGCCTGGTAGACGGGACCGAGAGGGGCGACCTGGTCCATGAGCTCGGCGGTCGCGAGGTAGGCTCCCACCGGCATCCCCCCACCGATGATCTTCCCGAGGGTCACGAGATCCGGCTCGATGCCGGTTCGCTCGACCATGCCGCCGGGGGCGACGCGCAATCCGCTGATGACCTCGTCGAAGAGCAGGAGTGCGCCGTGCTCCCGCGTCAACTCGCGGAGTCGGCGCAGGAACTCCAGGCGCTGCGGGAGGAGCCCGTTGTTCGCCGGCATCGGCTCGATCAGGACGCAGGCGATCTCGCTCCCCTTCTCGGCGAACAGGGCCTCGGCCGCCTCGCTGTCATCGAGTGGGAGGACATCGGTCAGCGCGGCGATCGCCTCGGGAACGCCCGCCGAGTTCGGAGTCCCGAAGGTCACGAGCCCCGAACCGGCCTTCACGAGGAGCCCGTCGCTGTGGCCGTGGTAGCACCCGTCGAACTTCACGATGCGGTCCCGACCGGTCGCTCCACGCGCGAGGCGGACCGCGCTCATCACGGCTTCGGTACCGCTCGAGACGAAGCGCACACGGTCGGCGAACGAGTACCGTTCGAGGACACGCTCGGCAAGCTCCACCTCGCCCGGACAGGTCGCCCCGAAGGTCAAGCCGTTCCGTGCCGCCCGCTCCACCGCTTCGACGACCGCCGGGTGGGCGTGCCCGAGGATCAGTGGCCCCCAGGATCCGACGAGGTCGTGGTAGCGGTTGCCGTCGACATCGACGACGAACGCACCTTCCCCGCGCGCGACGATCGGCGGGTCGCCTGGGACTGCACCGAAGGCCCGCACGGGGCTCGAGACTCCACCCGGCATCACGCGACGGGAGCGTTCGAGGAGATCCGTCATTCGGTCGGCGGTGGTCGTCTTCATTGGAGCCATCCCTGCTCGAGGGCCTCGCGCGCATGGTACGTGATCACGAGGCCCGCGCCCGCGCGGACGATCGAGGTCAGGATCTCGAGCACCACGGCACGCTCGTCGATCCACCCGCGCTCCGCGGTCGCCTTCACCATGCCGTATTCCCCTGAGACGTTGTAGGCCGCGAGCGGAAGGTCCGTGGAGTCGGCCACGTCGCGGATGATGTCGAGGTAGGAGAGGGCGGGCTTCACCATCAGCATGTCGGCCCCCTCCTCTTGGTCGAGGATGCTCTCCCGCACGGCCTCCCGTCGGTTGCGTGGATCGAGTTGGTAGGTCTTTCGATCCCCGGACTGGGGCGAGGAGTCGGCGGCCTCGCGGAAGGGCCCGTAGAACGCCGAGGCGAACTTCGTCGAGTACGAAAGAATCGCGGTGTCGCTCATCCCGTCGTCGTCCAGACGGTCGCGGATCGCGACGACACGACCGTCCATCATGTCACTCGGAGCGACGACGTCCGCGCCCGCGTGCGCGTGCGCGAGGGCCATGTCCGCGAGCAACGGCAGGCTCTCGTCGTTCAGGATACGCCCCGATGCCTCGAGCACACCGCAGTGCCCGCTCGACATCGCGCCGCACAGACACACATCGGTCATGATCGTGAGCCGATCCCCGAACACATCGCGCAAACGCCGGACCGCGCGGGGGATGAGCCCGTCGGGATCCGTCGCAGCGGACGCGTGCTCGTCCTTCTCGTCGGAATCGTGCACTCCGAAGAGGAGCACGGAGGAGAGCCCGTGCTCGAGGTCCGCGCCGACCTGGTCGACGAGCGGTTCGATGCCCATGCGCGAGATGCCGGGCATCGCCCCGATCGGTGTGATCCCGTCCTTGTCCTGGACGAAGTGGGGTTGGATCAACTGCTCCCGGTGCACGCGCGTCTCGGCCAGGGAGTCGCGCAGCAGGGCTGTCTTGCGGTTGCGTCTGGGTCGAATCCTCATCGGTTCTGCTCCTTGCTCCTGGCGCGCTGGAAGAGAGCGCGCACGATGTCTTCCCGATCTCCATGCTTCGGGG
>DRLC01000203.1 GCA_011053145.1 Planctomycetota bacterium
CCAACCAAGTTCTCCATCAATTTTTCGGCTGTCGATGGGTCGTTCAACTCGCCCAAAGCTGCTGCTGCATCAGCGCGCACATCCGGGTCTTCATCTAGCAGGGCCTTGGCACATCCTGCATTCGACGGAATCGATGGGGCGGTTGCGGGGACGGGTCCACCGCCCCGGGCCCGCCGCGGGCGCCCTGGGGGGACGCGTCGTGATCCCGACCTTCCACCCGGCCTACCTCCTGCGCTCCCCCTCCCACAAGAAGGAGTGCTGGGCGGACATCCAGCTCGCGATGGCCGAGCTGGGCCTCCCGCGACCGGGCTGAGAAGGTCGGCTCCCCGGTAACCGCCGGGGGGGGTCCCGGTAGGGCCCCCTGAGTTGACCCCCGTTGACCCTCGGGGGGGGCCCGGCTATCCTCCCGCCCCCGGTTCGGCTCGGAGCGATGCACGCTTCCGGTGGGATGCCCGCGCGGCACCCGCGGCAGTGCGCTCCGATCCGCTTCGGACGCGAGGGGGGTCGCAAGCCCCCTCTCCGCTCGACGACTTCGAGGATCGGTGCGCACCCGCGCGGCGCGCTCCTCCCCGGCTCCGTCGCCGCTCTTTCACGATTCACCCAAGGAACAACCACGCGCACCGAAACCCCCTGCCCTCGGACGCACCGCGATCTCGAAGCATCGCGGTCGGACGGGGTTCGGGGCTCCGCTTCGAGGCGCCCCCCTGCTCCCCGACCCGATCCCGCAAACGGTCACGCGTTGACCGAGCGCGCGGACCCACCCCGCGCGGCGGGGACGAAGCCGGTTGGGAAGGTGGGCGACCCGCGGGCGGGGCACCGAGTCGAAGAGGTCCGTCCGGTCGCGTTGGTTCCCTCCCCGTCACCCCGACCGATTCTCCGCGTGGGACTCACAAGGGACGTGCGCGAGGGAGACCCCGCACCCACCATCACTTCTCCCCTCCCCTCCGGTCTGGCTCGGGCCCGGCTCACCATCGCCGGGCACCTCGAAACCATGCGCACCTGCTCCCTCTTCCTTTCGGGCCTGGTGGCCATCGCCGCCGGCTGCCAGTCGGCCGAACCCAAGACCCCCGAGTCCTCTTCGAGCGACTCCTCGGCCCCCGCCCTCGAGGCCGCCGCCCCCGCAGGCGGCGCCGAGACCACCGAGGCCTCCGCCCCGGTGACCTCGCAGGACAGCCAAGAGATCAGCCAGCGTCTCCAGCGCCAGCAGGAGCGCCAGGCCTATCTCGCGGACCAGTACATCGCGCGCGGCGATGAGCTGATGGACAACCTGGACCTCGAGGGTGCTCTTTCCGAGTACGCCCAGGCGGTCCAGGTCATGCCGAGCAACCAGACCGCGCGCGAGCGCATGCGCCACGTACGCGCCCTTCTGGGGGACGAGTACAGCCAGGCGGCCGACTTCATCGAGGACGCGACGCAGCGTGAGGAAGTGCGCCGCGTCCAGGCCCGCCTCGAAGCGGAGCAGCTCGCCACGGACGGGGACAACTACCTGCGCCAGGGCGAGTACGACAAGGCGATCGAAGCCTACCGGCGCGCCGGAACGATCCTGGAATACCACCCGCTGATCCACTCCGACTCGGTCGACTCGGAACTCCTCGCCCAGAAGCTCGCTTCAGCCGTGGAACTGGCCGAAAAGGCCCGCGCCGAGGAGGAAGCCTCCGCACGCGCCTCGGCCCAGGCCGAGCGCCAGGCCGCCGAGGAAGCCCAGCGCAACTACCGGGAAACCAAGCTGCGGGCGCTCTACGCGAACGCCAACTCCGCGTTCCAGCGCGAGGAGTACGGTCTCGCCGAGACTCTCGCCGAACAGATCCTGCTCTACGATCCGGGCAACGAGCACGCGCTGCGCATGCGCGACATCGCCCAGGAGGCGCGCCATCAAAAGGCACGTCGCGACACTTCCCGCTCCTACCGCGAGAACTGGATCCGCACCTTCGACGAGCTGAACGCGCTCGGCCTCGCCCAGAGCGACGCGGTCCAGTACGACTTCGATCGCTGGCGCCAGGTGCGCGAGCGTCAACCGTATGCATTCTCCGAGGGCGACCCGGCCGCGAACGCGGACAAGGAAGCCATCAAGGAAATGCTCGCGCGCACGCGCGTGCCGGCCCGCTTCGGCTCCGACGGCGAAGGCGCCCCGCTCAAGGAAGTGGCCGCGTACCTGCAAAACGTCGCGGGAGTGAACTTCCTCGTCTCGCCCAAGGTCACCGACGAACTCGATGAGGAAGAGACTTCCGTGCTGCTCGACCTCCCCGAGCGCAGCGTGCTCTCGCTCCTGAACATCATCACCGAGGTGCGTGAGAACCTCGACTGGAAGATCGAGGACGGCGTCGTCAAGTTCGTGACCTCCGAGGAAATGACCGGCGGTCAGATCCTGAAGATGTACGAGGTCCGCGACCTGATCCGCGCGATCACCGACTTCCCGGGCCGCGAGATCAACGTCAACCCCTCCAATGGTGTCCCGGAGGTGGACGATGAGTTGGAGGAGCGCGAAGGGCTCGTCCTCACCGGGGACACCCTCGAGAACCTGATCCAGGACAATGTCGCCCCCGAGACCTGGGAAGCCGATCCGGCCAACAGCCTGACGATCACGAACGGGACGATGGTCGTGAACCAGACCCCCGAGGTGCAGGCCAAGATCCAGAAGCTGCTCAACGACCTGCGTGAAGCGACCGGCATCATGGTCGATATCCAGGCGCGCTTCCTGAAGGTCGAGGACAACTTCCTCGAAGACATCGGCGTGGACTTCCGCGGCCTTGGAGCCCCGGGCAAGGGCACCAACCAGTTCTTCGATGACTTCGGCAACCCGACCGCGCAGCAGTCGATCGGAAACGAGATCGGAAACGACACCTCCCTCGGCGCCTTCTACGACGACGGCGGAGACGGCGACGTCAAAGGACGCACCGAGAACCTGTACGACTCCTTCCTCGGGGATCCCGACGTCCTGACCGGGTCCGGCGGCCTGCAGTTCCAGTGGACCTACCTGAACGACCTGCAGCTCGAGATGGTCCTCACCGCCGTCTCGAAGTCCGAGCGCGTGGAGCTCGTGACCGCGCCGCGGATCATGGTCTTCAACACCGCCCGCTCGAACCTGTCGGTGATGAACCAGGTCGCCTACGTCCAGGACTTCGACGTGGAGATCGCCCAAGCGGCCTCGATCGCCGATCCGATCATCTCGACCGTCGAGGACGGCGTGGTGCTCGACGTGCGGCCCGTGGTCAGCGCTGACCGGCGCTTCATCACGCTCGAACTGCGCCCCACCGTGGCCGAGCTCAAGCGCCCGATCCGGACCTTCACGACCTCTCTCGGTGTCTCCGGCAACTCGGTGACGATCCAGCTCCCCGAGCTCGACATCTCCCGCGTCCGCACCTCGATCCCGATGCCCGATGGCGCCACCGTGCTGCTCGGCGGGATGAAGGTGCACGAGGAGCAGGACTACCGCTCCGGTGTCCCGATCCTGAACAAAATCCCGATCATCTCGTTCTTCTTCGAGCGCCAGGGCACGTTCGTCACGAACCGCAAGCTCCTGGCCCTCATCAAGGCCAGCATCGTCATCCCCGCCGAGAGCGAGCCGACCCCGGCGCAGCTCGGCCTCGACGAGACCCTGCAGGTCGGCCCCCGTTGAGGCTGACCCCCCGCCTCTCGGGTTAGCCCCCCCGGGTCGGCCTCGCCGACCCGGCCGATCCCTCGACCGCACGCACCCCGCGAGTGGCCGAGGGATCGTCGATGGGGCCCGCATCTCGCGTCCACCCATCTCTTCCGCGAATCCCCCGCACGTCCATCCCCCCGGGAAACCGCCCAGGCCCAGCCGGGTAGCCTCCCCGGGTCCAAGCCCCGTAGCCTCGGGAACCCCCTCTAGGCCCCGCCCGCTCCCGATCGTTCGGGAGCCCGAGGAGCCCACGGGCCCTCCCCCCCTTCACCCGCCCGACATGAAGCCGGCACGACTCCTCCCGACCGTCCTTCTCCTCGCCACCCTGGCTCCCGCCGTCAGTCCCCAGACGAACTCGCGCGTGCGGGCCGACATGGACTTCGCGCGCAAGCTGGCAACGGAGTTCGCCTACGTCGACCTGGCCCAGGATGTGGTCGCGGGCCTCGAAGCCTCGAACCTCTCGGGAGAGGACGCCGAGGCCCTGGCCCTGCTCGAGTGCGACATCTACACCGCGGGCGCCCGCGGCGAGGGCAACGCCGAGAAGCGACTCGAGCTGTACGCGAAGGCGATCGAAGCCTATCGCCAGTTCATCGAGGAGCACGAGTACTCCGATCTCCTCCCCCAGGCCCAGAGGAGCTATGTGGCCCTGCTGAACGACTACGGCAGGATCCTCGAGATGCGCCTGAAGGAACAGGTGGGAGCCGAGGCCGAGGCCACCCGCAAGCAGATCAAGGACGCGCTCGAACCCGGGCTCGAACTGACCGGGGACCTGATCGACGACACCGAGGGCGCGACGAGCAAGGTGGAGCTGAACGAGCGCTATCGGCTGATGCTCAACCGGGGCCAGATGCTGCTCACGATCGCCAACGTCTCCGAGGACGGCTCCTACGCCTATGACCGCGCGGCCCAGACCCTCGAAAACCTGGCCCTCGAGGCGGGAGAGACCTCGAGCGCGGGGCTCAACGCCTACCTGCTCCTCGCCCGCGTGAAGCTGGCCCAGGGAGACCCGGCGACGGCTTCGGACTTCGCGACGTACGTGTACGACGTGGTGCTGCCCACCGACCCGGCGGTGCGCGAGGCCATGGACTGGGATTCCCTCTCGTTCGAGGAGAAGGTCCCGCGCTGGAAACTCGGAGAGGTCGCGCTCGACGTGGTCGTCCAGGCCTTCCTGCAACAGGGTCGTGTGGAGGATGCCTGCCGCTACGCGCTCTCGTACTACAACGATTGGCGCGCCGAGGGTTTCGACATCTCCCCCGTCGGATACCTCTCGATGCTGAGTGCGGCGCGTGCCCTGCTCGAGTCCGGAGGCTGGGTCGGCGGTCAGCTCAACAGCGGAGCGCTGCAGTGGTTCCCCACCCAGGAAGAGATGAACGCCGCCGGGTTCGCGGGAACACGGCGCTCCCGCTCCGCGCTCGACATGGCGCTCTCGATCGCCCAGTACGTCAACTCGGAGAACCGCGGCAACACCCTGCAGGTCCGCGCCCAGAAGGTGATCAGCGAAATCATCGCCCGTCCCGGCGTCGAGGTGTCGCCGGACATTCTGTTCGAGGCCGCCCAGGGCGAGTACTTCGCCAAGAACTACGCCGAAGCGCTCGACGCGTTCCGAGGCATCGTCTCGCGTCTGGAATCGCGCGACGAGGCCACGCAGCGTGAATACGCCCCCAAGGTCCTCTACCACATCGGCAAGTGCCTCTCCTACCTCGGTCGAGACCTCGAGGCGGCGATGGCGTTCCGCGAGGGGGCGACGGTCTGGGCCGGCGACCCCGAATACGACCAGAAGTTGGCCGACGGCTACTACAAGTCGGTCGCCCGCGCGAAGTCCGGGGCGGGGGGCGACCCGCTGCTCGAGAACCTCTACCTCGAAGCCGAGAACCTCCTGAAGGCCCTCGATGCCGGGGGCGGAGCGATCGCGGTGCGCCAGGCCGAGCGCGCCTACTCGAAGAAGGACTACCAGGGCGCGCGAGACCTGTACCTGCAGGTCGAGAAGGGCACCGACGACTACGAGATCGCCGTCGTGAAGGCGGCGCTGTGCCTCTACAAGCTCAAGGACGAGGCCGGCGCTCGCAGGGAGTTCGAGAACTACCTGAACGTCTACGTCAAGGACCCGCGCAACAAGCCGGTCGGGGCGAAGAAGGAGAAGACGCGCGCCGAAGCGATGGCGGTCGCGGTCTTCTATCTCGGCCGCATGTCCTACACCCACCAAGAATGGGACAAGGTCATCGAGGAGCTGCGGGACTTTGCGAAGCGTTTCCCCGAACAGAACGACTACGGCCCGAACGCTCTCTACATGGTCGTCAAAGCGTTCATCGCCAAGGGGGACCTCGACAGCGCGCGCGAGGTGGTCGACGAGATGCTCGAGGTCTTCCCGACGCACTCGCGCACGGGCTACTCGGCGCTCAACTACTACCTCGCGCTGAAGGGAACAGAGGATGCGGCGATCAAGGCCGGTGACGAGGAAGCCCTGGATGCCCTGCGCCAGACCATGGTCACCTACCTGCACCACGCCAACGAGATCGAGACCAAGCCGAAGTACGGAGACCTGCGCTCGGAATCGACGCTGTGGCTCGAACTCGGGGACTGGAAGGCCGCGGAAGCGGTGCTGCGCAAGCTCCTCGGCGCTTTCGAAAAGGACTCGACGCTCGCGGACAAGATCAACCAGCACATCTTGCCCGACCTGGGCCTCGCGCTCCTCGAGCAGAAGCGCATTCCCGAGGCCTTCGCGGTGCTCGATCCGCTGATCCCCAAGGACGACTCGGACACGCGCAAGCCCTCCGGCAAGATGATGACGCGCTGGTGCCGCTCGGTGACCGGCTGGGTCGAGGAGAAGGGCTCGACCTTCGTCGAGGTGCCCGGCGTCGGCGGTGCGGAGAACCTGGAGCTGGCCTGCAAGCTCCTGCGCAAGCTGACCGATTCCGAGGGCGCCCGGGAGAAGTACACCTGCCCCTGGTACCACCGCAAGTTCGACACGGCCTACGGCTACTACCAGTGGGGCCTCATCGACTCCGAACGGACGAAGAGCGCCAGGGTCTCGATCGAAGACCTGCAGAACAAGCTGGACGACAAGCGGCTGCAGGGAGTCGCCGACGCATGCGGCGAGGACACGCTACGCCGTGAGTTCCTCTGGCTGCTGGACAAGGTGCGATGACCCCTTCTCTCCCCTCCCCCCATTCCTCCACCCCCTCCGGCCCCAAGTTCCGGGTTGTGGGCTCCTGCGCCCCGGCTAGAATGGCCGCCCGTTTGCTCCAAATGGCCCATCCCACACGAACCCCGTTCCAAAGGCGCCTCCCGAGAACGGGAGCCCTGGCCGCAGCCCTGCTCCTCTGCTCGATCCCCGTCGCCGCCCAGGGGCAGTTGGACCAGGTGAGCTACCGCGACAGCAACGGACGCGCGCGCACCTGGCACGGGACCGTCACCGAGAACTCCCTGGAGCGCACCGTCATCGAGGCGCGAGGCCGCACCCGCAACGTGGAATCGGAGCGGGTCGACCTGGTGTACTTCGGAGACGTCCCCGAGAGCTACCGTGAGGCTCGCTCGTACCTCGACCGCGGGGACTTCGAGAACGCGGCCGCCCGCTTCCAAGTGGCCGCCGGCGAGAGCGAGGCGCGGGACGTCGTTCGCGCTTCCGCGCGCTTCCTGGCGGGAAAGACGCAGATGCGCGCCGGGGCCAACGATCCGAGTGCGTTCCAGAAGGCGATCGCCCAGTTCGACACGTTCCTCACCGACTTCCCGAACGACCGGGAGGTCCCCGAGGCTCGTTCCCTGCGCGCCCGCGCGATGCGACTCACGGGCGATCCGGCGGGGGCCGCCCAGGCGTATCGCGAGCTCTATCAGGAGGGCGTCTCCGACTCCCCGACGAAGGGCTACCCGCTCCTGCTCTGCGCGAAGGCAGGCATCGCCGCGGCCGAATGCCTGATCGAAGCCGGCGATCCGAGCGGGGCCTCGGCCCTCTACAACGAAATCAGCGCCGCCCTGACGAGCCACCTCGCGGGCCTGGACGACAACGCCCCCTCGCGCTTCGCGCTGGGCGAGGTGCTCGCCGAGGCCCGTCTCGGCGAGGGCTTCTCGCTACTCGCCCAGGGATCGGACTCCCAAGCCCGGACCTTCTTCCAGGGGCAGCTCTCCTCCGCCCCCAAGGCGGGCGCCCAGCGTTACGGCGCGCGCCTCGGCCTCGCCGAAGCCCTCCTCGCGGCGGGCAGCGTCCGGGACGCCGAGATCGAGTTCGCCCAGGTCTCCGCCCTCGAGCCCGCGAATCGAGACCGCATCGCGCGGGCCCTCCTCGGGCTCGCCTCCTGCGCGGAGAAGCTCAGCGACACGAAGGCTCCGGCCCAGCGCAAGCTCTGGCTCGAAACGCTCACGAATCGATACGGGGACACCCCGTCCGCGCTCCGGGCCCAGGAGCTCTTGAAATCCCTGTAATCCCCCACCGCGCCGGGCCCGGCGCAGTTCCCATACCTCCCATCCACCCCCTTCTTGGAGTTCGACGAGAATGGATTCCCAACTGATCCGTTCCCGGGCAAAGACCCTGGTTCTGGCGATCCTCCCCTTCGCCTTCGCGTTCCTGTTCGTGGTCGTCGCCCCCGCCTTCGGGCAGGATGACGCCGCCGCGGCTTCCACCGAGAACACCCTCACGATCGGGCACCTGATCAAGGCCTCGGGCATCTTCGGTTGGATCATCATCCTGCTGTCGATCATCGCCCTGGCCCTCGTGATCGAGAACTTCCTCTCGCTCAAGCGGGACAAGCTCGCTCCGCCCGAACTGATCGACGAGATCCAGGCTCTGTTCGACGAGGAGCAGTACCAGGAGGCCATGGAGCTCTGCGAGAACGAGCCCACGTTCCTGACGCGGATCGCCGGGGCCGGAATCGCGAAGATCGGCCACGACTTCGAGGTCATCGAGAAGTCCGTCGAGGAGATGGGCGACCAGGAGTCGGTCAAGCTGCACCAGAAGATCGGCTGGCTGTCGTTGATCTCCAACGTGGCCCCGATGCTCGGGCTGCTCGGAACGGTGTCCGGTATGGTCGTGGCGTTCAACACGATCGCGACCTCCGCCGGCCAGGCGAACCCGGCCGAGCTGGCCAACGGTATCTCCCAGGCCCTCCTGACGACGCTCTTCGGGCTCGTCGTCGCGATCCCGACCACGGCCGCGTTCGCCTACATGCGCAACAACCTGGTGCGTTCGGTGATCGAGGTGGGCGCGATCGTCGAGGACCTCTTCGAGCGCTTCCGTCCCACGGCCTAGGCCAAGTCGAACGTCGGTATGGGACGAAGGAACGAGCAACCCACCGCCGGAGGGCGCCCGCGTGCCCTCCGGCCCTGGGGTGCCTCCGACCCCCGCCCCCCCTTCCCGACCCCCTGCCGCTGCTAAGGAGAATCCGCCATGGATATGAACAAGCATGATGCCGGGACGGAGATGGAGATGAACATGACGCCGATGATCGACGTCGTGTTCTTGCTCATCATCTTCTTCATGATCATCACCGACCTCACCCAGGCGGACCTGGAGCAGCTTCAACTGCCGGAAGCGAAGTCGGCGGTCGAGGACAAGCCCGACCCGAAGGTCGTGCGGCCGATCATC
>DRLC01000204.1 GCA_011053145.1 Planctomycetota bacterium
GAGGCCCGGAAGGACGCGGGTCAGGCGACGCTCGTCGAGGTCGGGCGGTGAGAGCATGACGCCGAACAGGAGTAGGGCCAGGATGCCGCCGACGTAGATCAGGATCTGGGCCATTGCCAGGAAGTCGGACTCGAGGAGCAGGAACAGCCCCGCGATCCCGATGAAGGTGCCCATCAGCGCGAATGCGCTGCGCACGACCGATCGCTCCCAGAGGCAGACGAGCGCGCCGCCGAGGGTCAATGTGGCGAAGAGCCCGAACGAGAGGCCGGCCGCGCCTCCCACCGCGAGCCCGGCCCCCAGCAGACCCAGCGCGAGGAGCGCCATCGCCCCGTAGAAGCCCCGTTGCAGCTTGGACTCGTCCATGGGCTACCCCTCCCCTCCGTCCGTACCCGCATCGGGTGCGTCTTCACCCTTCGCCTCGGACTCAGCCTTCTTCTTGGCGGCCTCGGCCGCCTTCTTGGCCGCCTTCGCCTCCTCCTTGGCCTTCTTCTTCTTCTCCGCCTCGATCATCCGCGCCTTCGCCTCCCGACTCATGCCCTGGTAGGAGAGCAGGTCGTGGACGAACTCCGAGCGGTCGTAGCTCGTGAAGGCAAATTCCGTCCCCATGTGGATGCAATCCTTCGGGCACGGATAGACGCACAGCTCGCAGAACATGCACTTTTGGTAATCGAGCGTGAACGAAACCCACTCGAGTTCCTTGCCGTGCCGGATCGCGTCCATCTCGATGCAGTCGATCGGACAGGCACGCGCGCAGGCGAGGCAGTTGATGCACTTCTCCTGTTCGAGGTAGTGGATCCCCCGATACCGGTTGGGAATCGGCAGGCGCTCGTCGGGGTACTGGACCGTGATCGGCTTCTGGAGCAGATACTTGCCCGTGATCCGCATCCCGACGAGGGTCGTCTTGACCGTGTCGACGATATTCTTGACGTAGTTCGCTACGGCGGTCATCGGGTTAGCGCCAGGGAAGGACGGGTGCGAGGAAGACCTCCCAGACGCTCGCGCCGAGGACGCAGGCGAGGGCGAGAGGGGTCAGGTACTTGTAGCCGAGGGTCATGACCTGGTCGATGCGCACGCGCGGCAGGGTCCAGCGCAACCACATCATCAGGAAGAGGCCGGCGTAGCCCTTGGCGATGATCGTCACGGCCGCCGCGACCTGGACCAAGAGGTGGACGTCCGTGGCGCGGGCAAGCGAGGTGAGCGGGCTCTCAAACCCTCCGAAGAAGAAGAACGAACCGACCACGCAGTACAGGAACATCGCCGCGTATTCCTCCATGAAGAAGAACGACCAGCGGATGCCGGAGTACTCCGTCATGAAGCCGGCGACGAGTTCGGACTCGGCCTCGGGAAGGTCGAAGGGGGCGCGCTTGGTCTCCGCGAGGATCGCGATGAAGAAGAGCAGGAAAGCCGGCCCCATGAACGGGTTGACCCAGGGCCAGATGTACCAGTTGAGAACGCCGAAGCCCCCCGCCTGGCCGTTCGACACCTCGAGCAGGTTGAAGCTGCCGGCGACCATGACCGGAACCAGGAGACTGATCCCGAGCGGGATCTCGTAGGCCACGACCTGGGCCGCCTCGCGCATCGCGCCGTAGAGCGACCACTTCGAGTTCGACGACCAGCCCGCCATCACGACCCCGATCGTCGTGGTGGAGGTCAGGGCGAGGATCGTGAAGATCCCGAGGTCGATGTCCGCGAAGTAGAAGTCCGGAGCCAGCGGGAAGACGGCCATCGCGCCGAGGATGCTCGCGAGAACGAGCGCTGGGGCGAGCAGATACAGCGGCTTGTCCGCCCCGAGGGGAATCATGTCCTCCTTGAGGAGCAACTTCACCCCGTCCGCGATCGGCTGCAACCAACCGTGCCAGCCGACCCGCATCGGACCGTAGCGGCACTGGATGTGGCCGGAGACCTTGCGCTCCAGCCAGGTCCCGCTCATCGCTACGAGCGAGATGATCGCGACCGCGATGCCGACCGAGATCAGCGCCGTCGTGAGCGGCAGGGCCCAATCCGGGACGAAGTCGGGCTTCACGCCCGTCAGGAAATCGTTGATCTGGTTCGTCGCCGAACGGGGAGCGGCGAGGGCCGCGAGGTGCAGGGGAAGGCTCATGGGATCAGCGGTCGGTCTCCCCGACGACGATGTCCGTGGACCCGATGATGGCGATGGCGTCCGCGATCAGCGTGCCCGGCATCAGCGCCTCGAGCACGGCCAGGTTCACGAACGAGGGGGCGCGCACACGCACGCGGACCGGGACCTTGCCGCCGTCCGAGACGACGTAGTGCCCCAGTTCGCCGCGCGGGTTTTCGATGCCGACGTAGCCCTCTCCGGGTGGGATCTTGAGGGTCTTCGGAATGTCCGCGATGACGGGCCCGGGCTCGATGTTGTCCAGGCACCAGCGCACGATCTTGATCGATTCGTGCATCTCCATCACACGCACATACACGCGATCCCAGCAGTCGCCGAGGGTTCCCTTCGCCCCGCTGCCGAGCGGAATCTCGAAGGCGCCGTCCGCCCAGATCTCGTCGTACAGCTCGTAGGGCTGGTCCCGGCGCAGGTCCCAGTCGATGCCGCTGCCGCGCAACATCGGTCCGGTCAGGCCGAAGTCGATCGCCATCTCCTTCGGGATGACGCCGATGTTCGCCGTCCGCTTGACGAAGATGTGGTTCATCATCAGGAGGTCGACGTACTCCTGCCACTTCTCGTCGAAGGTGTCGCAGAAGCGTTCCACCTCGGAAAGCCACCCCGGGGGCGCGTCGTTGAACACGCCGCCGATCCGGATGTAGCTGTAGGTCAGGCGCGCCCCGCAGATCTTCTCGAAGAGCGCCATCATCCACTCGCGCTCCCGGAACATGTAGAGGAACGGCGTGATCGCGCCGATATCGAGCCCGTAGGTCCCGAACGCGATCAGGTGGCTGCCGATGCGGTTCAATTCCGCGCAGATCGTGCGAATCATCTGCGCGCGTCGCGGGATCTCGATCCCCATGAGCTTCTCGACCGCCAGCGAGTAGCTCAGGTTGTTGTTCATCGCCGCGAGGTAGTCGTAGCGATCGGTGTAGGGCAGGTACTGGAGCCACTCGACGTTTTCGCCGATCTTCTCCGCGCAGCGATGGAGGTAGCCGAGATGGGGCTGCGCTCCCGTGCACAGTTCCCCATCCGCGCGACACAGGATCCGCATCACGCCGTGGGTCGCCGGGTGCTGCGGCCCCATGTTCACCTCGAGGTCGCTCGTCTTCACGTCGAGGACGAATTCGCGCTCGCCCGACTCGAGCATCCGCGCGGCCGTCTCGCTGATCGAGGGCGTGTGTTCCTGCGTGGTCGTCATGGGCTCACTTGCACGAGATGCCGTGGTACTCCTCGGGATACTCGTAATCCTTGCGCAGCGGCGCGCCCTCCCAGTCCTCGGGCAACAGGATGTTGCGCGGGTCGGGGTGGCCCTCGAAGGTGATCCCGAACATCTCGGCGCACTCGCGCTCGTGCCATTGGCAGGTGCGGTGCACCGGCACCGAGGTCGGCATGCGCGGATCCTCCTTCGGAAGAAGGCACTTGATCGAGAGCCGATGGCGGTGGGTCAGCGAGAGGAGCTGCACATGGATCCAGAGGTGTTCCTCGTCCTTGCCCGGATCGGTCGCGGTCAGGTCGACGAGGAGCTCGAAGGAGAGCCGCTCGTCGGCCCGCACGGCCCGCAAGAAGTCCGGGAGCCGGGCCGCCTCGACCAGCACGAACGGATCCCCGAAGCGCCCCTTGTCCTTCTTGA
>DRLC01000205.1 GCA_011053145.1 Planctomycetota bacterium
GGATTCCCTTGAGGGTGGATTACGGGCCCCGCCCCGCCCCCATTCCGACCCCCGAGCGAGCCCGCCGGCCCCAGAGCCCGCCAACTCCCCCCCGCTCTCTCCGTACGGCGCCTTTCCATCCCTCCAGGTCCGCCCTCTTCCGTCCGATGAAGGGCCCTCGGCCGTCCCCATTCCCTCCAGCCTGAGCCCATGCGCCTCCTCAACCTCGCCGCCCTCGCCAGCTCCTTCTTCCTCGCCGGAATCGCCTTCGTCCAGGACGGCCCCGCCTTCCTCGACGACGACCCCGTGTACCGGATGGACTGCGACGACATGGCGAGTATCCGCCCTTCGGACGAGGCGTTCTGGGAGCGCATGGCGCCGGTGGAACTCTCCTACAAGGACGCGCTCGACATCCTGCTGAACTCCACCTACGTGAAGCAGTTCGACGAGGTCAGAGTCCTCTCCGGCGAACTCGTCCTCCTGGGCAAGCCCTACTATCGCTTCTTCCTGTATTCGAAGAAGTTCAATGAGAAGAAGCAGAAGGACGTCATCCACCGCTGGCAGGCACGCGTCGGGGTCGTCACGCACAAGATCAAGTACTGGCTGATCCAGGAGCGTTTCCCCGGAACCCCGGTGCGCGGTGAAATCGAAACCCTCCCCTCCGGGGTCATGGTCCACGACGTCCACCCCGGGGATGGACAGGCCGTCGCGGCGAACTCGACCGTGAAGGTCCAATTCATGCTGTCCCTCCTCGACGGCTCGCTGATCCTGAACACCTACCAGGAGGGCAAGGCGCCCTCCTTCAAGCTCAAGAACGCGCCGGTCCGCGGCTTCGCCGAGGGACTCGTGGGGGCCCGCGTCGGCGGAAAGCGCAAGCTCATCATCCCGCCCTCGATGGGCTATGGCGAGGCCGGGATGAACGACATCATCCCGCCGAACGCGACCCTGGTCTACGACATCGAAATCATCGACGTGAAGTAGATCACCGGCTCGGGCGTCGCGAGACAGTTCCGGCGCCCGAGACCGTGCCGGACACGCTGGGATCGCCCGTGTAGGAAAGTTCCCCGCTGCCGTCGATCCGGTAGGTGAGCCGGTCGGAGACGTGCAGGTCCATGCTCCCCGCCCCATCCACCGAGACCGAGGCATTGCGCACGTCGAGTTCGCCCAGTTCGAAGGTCCCGGCGCCGTCGATCTCGGCCTCGAGACGATCCACGGTCCCTTCGGCCCGCACCGTTCCCGCGCCGTCGATGTCCAACTCCAGGGCGGAGCCCTCTACGCCGAGGATCGCCACGTCACCGGCTCCATCGATGGAGAAGGAGTCGAGGGACGGAGTCGTGAGCTCCACGCGCAGCTCCCCGCGGAGCAGATAGCCGCGCTCCACCGAGATCTCGAGCACGCCGCCCCGCACCCGGGTCTCGACGTGCTCGAGCAGGTCGTCATCGGCGGACACGACGGCCCGCGGGGCGCCGCCCACGTGCACGATCACGTCCGCGGCGGTGTCGAGTTCGACGGCGTGGAAGGACGGGAGGTCGCGGGTGACCTCGGCGCGGACGCCGGAGCCACGCTGCGCCCAGCGGGTGGTATCGGAATGCACGATGATGCACCCACCCAGGAAGGAGGCCAGGACAGGGAGCGCCAGCTTCGAAGCGGAAAGGTTCGGGAAGGGGTACATGGGTTACCCCGGGGAGGGCCGTTGGAATGACGAATCGTCCCCGGTCTCCGCACACCGCCGCAAACCGTTTCGCTCCCGCCGTTCGTGCGATGATAAGGGCTCAGCGCCCCTGATAACGCGGTTTCCGCTTCTCGGCGAAGGCCGCGAGGGCCTCCAGTCGGTCCTCGGTCTCGAGGACCTTCTCGTAACAGCGAGCCTCGTGGGCCAGCGCGTCCTCGAGCTTCATCTCGACCCCGAGATCGATCGCTTCCTTCGCCGCTCGCACGGCCACCGGGCCGTTTCCCGCAATCGCCTCGGCGACCTCGAGCGCGGTCTCGCGCAGGGCTCCCTCCGGGGCCACACGGTTCACGAGACCGAAGCGCTCCGCCTCGGCCGCATCGATCCGCCGCCCCGTCAGGATCAGGTCCTTGGCCCGGGACTTCCCGATCAGGCGCGGAAGGCGCTGGGTCCCTCCCGCCCCCGGAATGATCGCGAGCGACACTTCGGTCAGCCCGAGGCTCGCATGGGCGGCGGCAACGCGCAGGTCACAGGCGAGGGCGAGCTCCGTCCCTCCTCCGAACGCGAAGCCCCCCATGACCGCGATCGTCGGCTGCGGCATCGCCTCGACGTCGTCCATCAGTCCGCGGATGTTGCGCACGAACATCGGCACGCGATCGGCCGGCATCGTGCGGCGTTCCTTCAGGTCGGCGCCGGCACAGAAGGCCCGCTCGCCCGCCCCCGTGATCAAGATCGCGCGGATCGAGAGGTCGTCCCGAAGCGACTCGAGCAGCGTGCGGAATCGCCGGAGCGTGGGGAAGGAGAGGCAATTCATCACCTCCGGGCGCTGGATCGTGATCCACAGGAGGTCGCCCTCGCGCGACGTGGAGACGAGTTCGGGTTGATCGGGAACGTCGGCGGGGAAGGAATCTAGGACTCGGGACATGGCTGGGCTGTGGGGCGTCGAAGTACGGCCCGGACCGAGAGGGCGGTCCGGCCGCGGGATCCTACTCGACGAGCGAGAGGGCCAGGCGGGCGAACTCGTCCGGAGGGATCGAAGCCATGCAGGCGAGGTGGCCCTCCCCCTCGATCGGACAGCGTTCTCGGTGACAAGGACCGCACGGGACGGGAACGCGGGCGAGGGCGGTTCGTTCGAGGTGGTCGGCGGTGTGGCGCGGATCGGTCGGCCCGAGGACGCAGGCGACCGGAGCCCCCACGGCCACGGCGATGTGGCGGGGCCCCGTGTCGGCGGTCATCACGAACCGCGCGCGCCGGAAGAGCGCCGCGAGTTCGAGGAGGCC
>DRLC01000206.1 GCA_011053145.1 Planctomycetota bacterium
GCCTCCCTGCGCGAGGGCGGAGTCGCCGCGCGCTCGATCCGCGTCGAGAACACACTCGACCTGCGCTACCGCGGGCAATCCTTCGAGATCCAGATCCCCGACGGTGCGCAGCCCGCGCGCGAGTTCCACCTCGCGCATGAGCGCCTCTACGGCTACGCGCTTCCCGACCGCGAGGTGGAACTCGTTTGCCTGCGCACGCGCGTCACGAGCGCTGCTCCCGAACCGAAGGTGGAGCGGCCCCGGCCCCGCGCACTCCCCGCGCGGGCACGCATCGGAGAGCGGCGCGCGGTCTTCGATCGGCCGCGGCGCGCGGTGGTGATCGATCGCGACGCCTTGCGCCCCGGACACGTGTTCGAAGGACCCGCCCTCGTCGAAGAGTACTCGGGGACCACGCTCGTTCCGCCGCGCACGCGCGCGAGCGTCACCGCGGGGGGCCATCTCCTGCTGGAGACGCATCGACCTCGTTGAGCTGCGATTCGAGGTCCCGCGCCGCGGACTCGAGGTAGCCGAGCATCCCGCTCCAGAGCTTCTCCTCGCGCAGCTCCCCGAGCACCTCGAGGCAGTGGCGCACCGAGGATCGAGCGCGTTCGAGGTGCGCCCGTCCCGCACCGTCCGCCCCCCGGGTGCCCCAGGCCAGTTCGAGCGCGGCCCGCAACTGGGCGGAGTAGGGCTCGAGCGCGAGCACACGCAGATCGCGATCGCCCGAGTCGAGGAGACCCGCGACGATTTCCTCCACCTCCTCCATGGTCTCGGCGGCGTCCTCGAAACGCCCCATTGCCACCAGGGTCTGGATGAGCGGCCCGAGGGTCTCGGCGAGGGCTCGCTGGGCCAGGTGGCTCTCGGGGTGTTCCGCGAGGGCTTCGCGGGCTCCATCCACCGCCTCCTGGAAGAGCTGCGCCGCCTCCTCGAGGTGCCCCAGCTCGAGGTGGCTCGTGGCGAGCTTCGAGCGCAGTGCGTTCGCGTTGCGCCGACGTCCCTCGTTCTCGGGGTCGCGCCGGACGAGCTCCTCGGTGATCTCGAGCGCAGCGCTGAAGAGCTTCCCGGCCTCCTCGTCCTCTCCCCGCACCCCGAGGATGCTCCCGTACATCGACTGGGATGCGGCGAGGCCGGCCAGATAGCGCTCGTCCTCGGGCGAACGATCCAGCGCCTCCCGGAAGGTCTCCACGGCCTCGCGATAGTTGGCCTCGGCGCCCTCCAAGTCGCCTCGCCCACGATCGAGATCTCCGTACCGCATCGCGAGCCCGGCCTCGATGTAGGCGGCCTCGGATCCCTCCGGTTCGAGCTCCCGGAGTTCCCCGGCGATCTCCGCGGCGCTGCGGTAGGACGCCTCGGCCGCTTCGAAGTCCCCGAGGTTCGGCTGGGTCGGGTTGCCCAGGCTGTCGCCGAGCGACAGGTAGCTCATCGCCAACGAGGCGAGGGTCGGGACGTCCCCCGCGGCCCGCTCGCGAAGCCCCTCGACCTGTTCGATCGTGAACTCCGCCGCGGCTCGCCGAACCGCGGTCGTCGCCCCCTCGCGCTCGAGCCTGCCGAGGAGGCCTCCCGAGACGGCTTCGGTGAATCCGAGCAGGTCTCCGCGCAGCTGCTCCGCGTGATCGAGGGCCTCTGCTTCCGCTCGGCGCGCTCGATTCGCCGCCTCGATCTCACGGTCCTTGCGCTCGGAGGCGCGGTTCGCGCGGATTGCGAAGCGCGTGCTGACGAGGCTCGCCGCGACCAGCGTCACCGTCACGAGCAGCGCCGCACCGGAGGCGACCGGGTTGCGCCGCGCGAAGAGCAGGACACGGCGCAGTCGCGAGGGATGGCGGGCTTCGACGGGCTCGCGGTTCAGGTAGCGGCGGATGTCGTCGGCGAGGGCCTCGGCGGACTGGTACCGGCGCGCCGGGTCGCGCTCGAGGGCTCGCCCCAGGATCGCCTCCAGGTCCGGAGCGAGGTCCGGGCGGATGCGGCGGGCCGGAACCGGCTCCACCTCGCCGATCACGCGGGCGACATCCGCCAGGGAGAGGCCGGTGAGGTCACGAACCGGTGCGCCGGTCAGGAGTTCGAAGAGCAGGCCGCCGAGCGAATACACGTCCGAGCGCGTGTCCACGTCGTCGGGGTCCCCGGAGTACTGCTCGGGGCTCATCGTCTCGAGGGTACCGATGAGCTGGCCCGCGCGCGTGCTCCCGCTGCCGGGTACGAGGCTCGACCCGAGGATGCGAGCGACGCCGAAGTCGATCACCTTGACGCGTCCGTTCCGGTCGACGAGGACGTTGCCGGACTTCAGGTCGCGGTGGACGATCCCCTTCCGGTGGCCGTGCTGGATCGCGTCGCAAACCGGAAGGAACAGCTCGAGGATCGCGCGCGTTCCGAGCCCCTCCCTCCGCACGTACTCGACGATCGGGGTCGCGCCCTCGACGTACTCGAGCACCAGGTACGGTGTCTCGCGGGTGCCCGCGACACTCGCCTCGGTGTGCACCCCCGCATCGAAGACCTTCGCGATCCGCGGGTGCTCGAGCCGCGCCAGGACCTCGGACTCGAGCTCGAAGCGGCGTCGCGCTTCCGCGGAATCCGCGCCGAAGCGCAGCATCTTCACCGCGACACGGCGACGGGGGGTGCGCTGGATGGCCTCGAACACCCACCCCATGCCGCCGCTCGCGATGGGACGGACCAGCTCATAGTTCCCGACGACGCCCCCGGGGATGAACTCCGGCCCGTCGCCGGGGGCGAAGTCGGAGATCCGAGGCAGCCCGTCGAGCCGCTCCAGCTCTCCCTCGCCGGAAGCGGCGAGGAGCCTCTGGACCCGCTCACGCACCTTCTCGTCCCCGCCGCAGAGCTCCTCCACCGCGGCGGAGCGAACCGCTCCGTCGAGTTCGAGCAGCTCATCGAGGATCAAGAGGGCTCGGCGCTCGATCTCTGGGTCCCGGGAGCCGGTGGTCACGGCCGGACCTCCGCGGGTGCCGGAGAGGAGTCAGGTTCGCGGTTCTCCCTCGTCACCCGCCCCCTCCCCCCAGCGCATCGCGAAGCCAGGCATTCGCGGCCCGCAGCCGGCGTTCGGTCGTGCGCACCGACTGTTCCATCGCGGCCGCGGTCTCGTTCACCGAGAGGCCTCCGAAGTAGCGAAGCTCGACCGCACGGGCGAGGTTTTCATCCACGGCGGCGAGTTCGGCGAGCGCGTTGTCCAGGTCGATCATGTCGATTTCGAAGCCGTCGAGTTCGCGGCCGAGGGCTCCCTCTTCGAGCGGAACCCTCGCACGACCCCCGCCACGTTTCGCGGCGCGTTTCTCGCGCGCGTGGTCCACGAGCAGCGACCGCATGACCTTGGCGGCCATTCCGTAGAAATGCTTGCGGCTCTCCCAGCTCGCATCTCGGTAGGCGACGAGCCGCATGTAGGCCTCCCCCACGAGCGCGGTGGGCTGGAGCGTGTGATCCGGACGCTCCCCTCGCATCTGGGCCGAGGCCAGCTCATGGAGCTCGGAGAAGATCAACTCCATCAGCTCTTCCGAAACGCCCTCCTCTCCCGCGGAGAACCGATTCATGAGCCGCGTCGTCTGATCCGCGCGGGTGGAAGGAGAATCCGCAGACATGGGATTCGAGTGTACCTCGCCCCAAGGGAGAAGGGGCGGCGGCGATGGAGAGCTCCCGGTGCCGGAAAAACGTTCCTCCAAGAGAGCAAGGAACGGGCCGGGGCCTCCGAGCGCCGCGAAGCGACTCGGAGACCCCGGCACAGGGCAGGGCCCCGTCAGTCCCCCGTCAGTCCCCCGTCACGGGCTCGGCACCCGGGACGTGGCACTGCACGCAGTTGCCCCGGCCCGCATGGTCGATGCGGATCCCGGGCCAACCGTACTCGCCGTGGCAGGCGAGGCAGTTGGAGCGCATCGCGAGACTGTGGGGAACCGTTGGAGGCGCACCTTCGAAGGCGCGCTCTCCCGGCCCGCTGAGACCGATGCCGCGGAAGTGGTTCGACGTGCGCAGCAGACCCGCGGTGCGCGGGAAGCTCGCGCTTCGTCCCTCCACGTGGCACTGGAGGCAGGAGGCGAAACGGGGGTGGCTCATCGGGTGCGCGATGCGCTCGCCGATCGCCATCCCTTCCAGGTGGCAGTCGAGGCACGTCTGCCGCTCGCCGCCGTAGTTTGCCGAGTGCGGCATCGCGGGCGGGGCACCGTCGAACGCGCGTCGCTCGCGCCACACGGCCTCGGACTCGGCGAGCAGGGACTCCTCGCCGAAGGCCGGGACGAAGCGCTGGGAGCGCGCCGCGAGGGCGGTCCCGGGCTGGGTGCGTTCACGCCGGGGAGACGTCGGCCGGGCGTCCTCGGGGAGGACGCCGCGCAGGATCGGCTCGAAGTCCGGCTCGCCGACGACGACCGCGGGAGGTGCGGGTTCGTTCGCGGCCCGTGCC
>DRLC01000207.1 GCA_011053145.1 Planctomycetota bacterium
CGGTAGCTGAAGCCGACGCCGTCGCCCCGGAAGAAG
This sequence comes from Planctomycetota bacterium, assembly GCA_011053145.1. Taxonomy (GTDB): domain Bacteria; phylum Planctomycetota; class UBA1135; order UBA1135; genus DRLC01. The sequence continues at coordinate 37 of DRLC01000207.1, forward strand.
GTGTCGATTCCTTCCTCCTGGGAGACGCGATCTCCGGGTGCGGGGCTGTTCTGGTCATCGATCACCTGGGCGTAGCCGCTCCAGTAGACGTCCGTCGTCTGTGCCGCGTGGGCCGCGGGCTGGGTGCACTGCACCCCTCGGGTGAGTCCGGTCAGTCGGATCTGATCCGGATCGAGGTCGGCGTAGTCGATGCGTTCCTGTGCGGCGCCGCCGGGATCGATGACCAGCGATCCGAAGGGCGGGAATCCGAGGGTTGAATCCAGCTCCAGTTCATCGTCCTCCGTGGAGGTGATGCCGACGGCGAGCACGGCGCTCGCCGTTTCCTCGGCGGTCGCATCGGCGAGCTCGCGCTCGAAGCGGTACAGCATCGCCTGGGAGAGGTCCTCGATCGCCGTCGTGGCGAGCGTGGTTCGCGAGAAGCGGCTTCCCGACTGGACCATCTCCATCGCGGAGAGGATCACGATGCTGAAGAGGGTCACGGCGATGATCATCTCGATCATTCCCGATCCTCTGCGACGAGCGTCGTGGCGGTGAAGCTTGGTGTGGATGTGCATGGGGCGGGAGGGGATCAGTACTTGGTGAGGTAGAACCCGGTGTCGATCGTCTGGACTCCCGACTGGCCGGTCCACTCGAGGTGAAGCAGGACGGGCAGGAGAGTCGCGTTGGCGCTGACATCCGCGTCGTCGTCGTCGCCGTCGCCATTCAGGTCCCGGGGTAGTCCGAGCGCGACCGGAAGGTTCGCATCGTCGAGCGTCTCGTCGGTGAGGATCTGGATCGTTCCGATCGCGTTCTGTCCCTGGGCGACGTTGATCCCCTGGACCATGAACTCGTCCCCGACGGTGCCGTCAGGGCCGTAGACGGCGATCAGGTCGGCAGCCCAGTTGTCGGGATCCGACCGCGATAGCTCATAGGAACGCGCGTGGATTCGTTCGGCCACCGAGCGCAGGCCGTTGTTCGCGACGATCCGCTCGCGGTTGTGCTTGCGAAGCGCGTGCATGCGCGTCGTGGCGGACACCACGGACACGATGCCGATCATCAGGATGGACATCGAGACCGTGAGCTCGATCAGCGTGAATCCGCTCCGCCCCTTCCTGGATGTGTTTTTCGGACGCGCGAGCGGGCCTCGCCCGCCGCGTCCCATGTGGCTCCCCATGTTCTTCCCCCGAAGAAACGTGTTTCGGTCTTCCCGGGCGCACTTCTCGGGTGACGAGAGGCCCGTTCTTCAGGGGAAGCGGGGGAAACGCAGATGCTTACGGCGAGGTGACGGGGGCGGAAACCTCTTCCCGGTCCCCGTGCCTGGCGCGGGCGGAAGGGGCGTATCAGCTTCCGATCGTGAGCAGGAACTCCCCGTTGGAGCCCGTGCGACGCATCTTCTGGATGAGCATCTCCATCGCCTCCACCGGGTCGAGCTCGTTGAGGACCTTGAGGAGCATCCAAACGCGGGCGATCTCCTCCTCCGTGAAGAGCAGCTCTTCCTTGCGCGTGCCGGAGCGATTGATGTCGATGGCGGGGTAGATGCGCCGGTCGGAGAGGCGCCGGTCCAGGACGAGTTCCATGTTGCCGGTGCCTTTGAACTCCTCGAAGATCACCTCATCCATCTTGGAGCCGGTCTCGACGAGGGCGGTTCCGAGGATCGTCAGCGAGCCGCCGTCCTCGATGTTCCTCGCCGATCCGAAGAAGCGCTTCGGGAACTGCAACGCGGTCGCCTCCAGCCCGCCCGAGAGCAACTTGCCGTTCGACGGAGCCTCGTTGTTCGCGGATCGGGCGAGGCGTGTGATCGAGTCGAGCAGGATCGCGACATCCCGGCCGGCTTCGACCATGCAGCGCGCCTTCTCGATCACCATCTGGGCGACCTTGATGTGGCGCGCGGTGGACTCGTCGAACGTGGACGCGATCACCTCGCAGCTCCCCTCGGGAAGGCTGCGCTGGAAATCGGTCACTTCCTCGGGGCGTTCGTCGATCAGGACGATCATGAGGTGGACGTCCGGCGCGTTCTCGACGATCGAGCGCGCGATCTGGTGCAAGAGCACGGTCTTGCCCGAGCGCGGAGGCGCGACGATCAGGCCGCGCTGGCCGCGCCCGATCGGGGTGACGAGGTCGGCGATCCGCATCTCGAGGGGGTTGTCGTTCGTGCCTTCGAGCAGGATGCGTTCGTCGGGGTAGAGGGGAACGAGGTCCTTGAAGGCCGTGCGTTCGAGCACGAGCTCGGGCTTCGCCCAGTCGATCTGGTCGATCGTTTTCAGCGCGAAGTACTTCTCGCCTTCGAGAGGCGCGCGGATCATGCCCTCGATCGTCATGCCCGTGCGCATCGTGTAGCGCTGGATCCAAGAGGGCGGGACGACCGGGTCGGTCTCATCGGGCAGGTAGGAATTGCGCTCGTAGCGCAGGAACCCGTGGCCCGCGGTCGTGACCTCCAGGAGGCCGGTCGCGCGCATCGGGATGTGCTTGCGCAGTCGCGCCGAAGCGATCTCCCAGATCAGGTCGCGGCGCCGACGCGAGTTCACCTCGACCTTCTCCTTCTTCGCGAGTTCCAGGAGTTCCGCGAGCGGGAGAGCGGCCAGCTCGTCGTAGCTCGTCGCCTTCGGTTTCGTCTTGCGTGTCGAGGGCGGAAGGCTCGCTTCGAGATCGTCGAGCTCCTCTTCGTTCAGGTCCGCGGGGAGCGCGGCCGTGTCGATCTTGATCTCGTGTGAGGGCGCGATCGCGAGAGCCGTCCCTCCGCCGCTTCCGGAGGGCTTGAACTTTTTCTTGCGTTGCCAGGTGCGTTTCTTGGCCATGGTGATGTTGCGGGGCTCCTAGCCGAGTCCGAGTTCGGCGCGCAGGGCGGCGATCTTGCGATCTAGGTCTTCGAGGGTTCCGTGGTTGGAGAGGACGTGGTCCGCGCGGCGTCTCTTTTCTGCGAGGGGAAGCTGCGCGGCTTCTCGACGGGCGAGTTCACCCGCCGTCCAGCCGCGCGTCGCCCGTGCCCTCGCGTCCCGCACCTGTTCGTCGGCATCGACGAACACGATCCGGTCGCAGGCATCGGCGAGGCCGTGCTGGGAGTTGTTCTCGAGCAGGAGCGGGACGTCCAGGACCAGGACGCGGAGGCCCGCCCTGCGGGCGGCGCTCGAGGACGCGCGGATCCTCTCACGAACCCGGGGATGGATCCAGCCTTCGAGTGCTCTCCGATTCGCTTCTCCGTCCCGGGGGTCGAAGCAGAGCTCCGCGAGGACCTGGCGCGAGGGGAGGGAATCCGGCCCGAGGACATCGGGGCGGCGCTCGCCGAACCTCTCCCGACAGAACGCGGCCCCCTCGGGCGAGGCGAGGACCTCGTGGGCGATCCGGTCCGCGTCGATCAGCATCCCGTCCGTGCCCGCCAGGGCCCGGGCCACATAGGACTTGCCCGAAGCGATGCCCCCGACGACGCCGAGGACGAGGGTGGGGGAGGGTTCGGAGGTGGACATCGGGGAAGCGCCGCGGTGGGGGGAGGAGTCGGACGGGAGAGAAACCCACGGGGACCGCCCGGGTACTGCTGCGGTCCGCGAACCCGTCGGAGGGGGTCCCCCCTCCGCTCCCTTCGGCAGCGCCGTCGGGGAGGCGGGGGGGCGGACTGGGCCTGGCCCGGAGCCGTCCGGGCCGCCCTCGATCCCATCCTCTCCCCGAGGCTAGAACCTCCCCCGGTCCGGTCAAGCCCCTCGAAATCAGGTGCGAACCTTGCGAAAACGTCCGCCCTTCGGGTATCTAGGCCGGCCCGGGCGACCTCCCCAACCCCCTGCGGGCCCGACGGACCCCCTTCCCGACGGCCCCGATGCCCCCCGATCGGCTCCGCGCGCGCGCGGAACGGCTGGGATCGGCGCGGGAGCCCTCGGACCCGCCGGGTCCGAAGGGAGCGTGGTCCCGGTCTCGGTCCCTCTGTTTCCCTCCAAGGAATTCCTCATGCTGCGTTCCAACCGTGGTGCGGCCCGCGTCAGCGCCGTCTGGATGATCTCCGTGGGCGTCGTCGCCCTCGTCGCCCTCGCCTTCGCCTTCATCTCCCAGAGCGACCAGAAAAAGGAAGTGGATCGAGCCCTCGCGGCCGATGCCGCCAAGGTCGAGGCCGAGGCCCGCGCGGACGCGCTCAACGAGAAGAAGCGCGAACTCTCGACGACCCTCGGCTGGTACGACCGCGAGAGCGCCGACCCCGAGTCCGATGTCGAGATGGCGCGCCGTGCGCTCGGTGATCTGCGCACCACCTTCCCCGACATCCAGGACACCGACACGGATTTCGAGACGGTGCTCCCGAAGATCGTCGCGGCGTACAACGCGCGCGGCACGACGATCAGCACCCTCGAGGCCCGTGTGAAGTCCCTCGAGGCGGAGATCGCGGCGGCCCAGAAGGCCGTGGCCGACATCCAGCGCACCAAGGACCAGACGATCGCCCAGCTCCGCCAGGAGATCGCCGACGAGAAGCAGAGCGCGGCCCAGCGCCAGTCGGAGCTCGAGGATCGGATCAACGGGGTCCAGGAACAGCTCGCCGATCGCGATGCCCAGCTCCGCTCCCTGCGCGCCGAGGTGGCCGAGAAGGAGCGCGCTTGGGAGAAGGAGCGCCAGATCGCCCAGGCCCGCATCCTGAACCTGACCTCGAAGACCAAGTTCGCCCGCGGCGACTTCGCGAACCAACCCGATGGGCACGTCCTCGAGGTCTCCCAGCGCACGGGACTCGCCTGGGTCGACATCGGGGCCAAGCAGCGGCTGGTCGAGGGCATGCGTTTCCGCATCGAGGGCGGGATCCCCGGCCAAATGCGGCTCAAGGGCTGGGGTGAGGTCACCAAGGTCGAGGCGAACCGCGCGGAGATCGCGATCTCCGACCTCGTCGACCCCTACGACTACGTCCAGCCGGGCGACGTCATCATCAACCCGATCTACGATCCGGTCGGCACCCGCAACGCGGTCCTCGCCGGCAGCTTCTCCGACTACAGCCGCAAGGAGCTGGAATCCCTGCTCGGGGAACTCGGGATCGAGATCCAGGACGAGGTCGGCCCGACCACCGACTTCCTCATCGTCGGCGGCCGGATCTACAACGACCCGGAGACGAACGAGCCCCTCGAGGAGCCGATGAGCGTCGAGGACCTTCCGAGCTACAAGAACGCGGTGAACATGCAGGTGCAGATCATTCCCCTGCGCGACGTGCGCCAGTTCTTCCGCTTCGAGTCCTAACCCGGGTTCTTCGAGAGCCTGCACCCCAGACTTCGCAATCGACCGCCTTCGGCGGTCTCTCGTCCCCTGACGGCACTTTGCGATTCCTGCCGTCCTCGTCGACCGGTCGAGGGGGTCACCTTTCCAGGGGTCCACTGGACCCCTGGAATCCGCTTCGCGGACCGGTGCTTACCCTCCGGGGCCGGGAACCGGAAAGCACCATCAGGAAACGAGTCGCTGCGTCTGGTGCACAGGCCCAGGAAGAACGCGGGCTAACGACCTCCGGTCCCAAGGAGCGGGGCCGCTTCGCCACGGGCGGGGCGGCCCCGCTCCCGTTTGGGGAACGAGCCCCGAGGTGCGCCCGGGGCATGACCCCGCATCGATCCGCGTCACCTGGTGGTGAAACATCGCCCTTCCTGGGATACTCCGCGCGATGAATGCTGGCGAGCCGACCGACGACCCCTTTGCGCACACCCGCATGAGCCTCGCGGAGCACCTCGATGAGCTCCGCAGCCGGCTGATCAAGGGGTTGTCCGCGATCCTCGTCGTGTTCCTGGTGGCGTGGTTCTTCCAGGACGAGGTCACGCGCATCATGGCGCGTCCCTACACCCAGGCGATGGGCTGGCTCGAGGAGTACTACGTCCAGGAGGCCGAGGAAGTCCTCGCCGAGCACCCGGACCGAAAGCGCACCGAGTACTTCATCACCGACGACCCGTCCGACAAGCGCCTGCGCAACTTCGAGACGCGTCTCGTGACGATCCGTCCTGGAGAGAGCTTCCTCTTCGTCCTGAAGGTCTGCTTCTATATCTCCCTGATCGTCGGCTCCCCGGTCCTGCTCTGGCAGATGTGGCAGTTCATCGCCGCCGGGCTGTACCCGAAGGAGAAGCGAGCGATCGTGCTCTACTTCCCGTTTTCGCTCCTCGCCTTCCTTTCGGGGATCCTGTTCGGCTACTTCTGGATCGTGCCCTACGGGATGTACTTCCTGAACCGGACCGTCTCGATCGAGGTCTCGACACCATCGATCACGGTGCAGTACTTCCTGACCTTCCTGACCGGGCTCTGCCTCGTCTTCGGCCTCGTCTTTCAGCTGCCACTCCTGATGACGTTCCTCGCGAGCGTCGGGATGCTCGATCCCAGGACGATTACGAAGTACCGCGGGCACTTCGTCGTCGGCGCATTCGTCGTCGCGGCGATCCTCACCCCTCCCGACCCCTTCACCCAGGCGATGATGGCCGTGCCGCTCGTCATCCTGTTCGAGATCGGGATCTGGTGCGCGAAGGCCGCTGCGCGGCGCCGGGCCCCTGGCCTCGGAGAGGGCGCGTGAGCGCAGCGGAGCGTTCGAGGCTGGTTTCCCTGGTGGCCGTCGGGGATGAACTCCTCGCCGGTCTGCACCCGGACCTGAACTCGCCGGAGCTCGCGCGTCGTCTCCTCGAACTCGGATTCGAGACCCGCAGCGTGCGGGTCGTGGGTGACGAGGAGCAGGCCATCGCCTCCGCGATCGATCGCGCCCTCGACGAGTCCTCGCTCGTGATCGTCACCGGTGGTCTCGGGCCGACGCTCGACGATCTGACGCGCCATGGGGCAGCCGCTGCGCTGGGGCGCGGGTTGGTGCGTGACGAGGAAGCGGTGGTCGAGCTCGAGCGGTGGTTCGCTGGGCGCGGCCGGCCGATGCCGGAGGCGAACCTGCGCCAGGCGCTCCTGCCGGAGGGGGCCGTGGCGATCCGAAACCGTGTCGGGACCGCTCCGGGGTTCCGTGCACTGCGCGGGGACTCCGTGCTCGTGGTCCTCCCCGGACCACCGGCCGAGATGCGCGTCGTCTTCCACGAGGAGGTGGCTCCCTGGCTCCTCGAAACCGGCCGCGCCCTCCCCGTTCCCGGCGAGCGCCGCTTCCACCTGTTCGGGCTCTCCGAGAGCCTCTTCGCCGAACGCGTCGGATCCTGGATGGATCGCGACGAGGATCCGCGCATGGGCTGCAGCGTGAAAAAGGGGGTCCTCTCGGTCGTTCTGCGCGCGCTCCCGGGGGAGGGCTCGGCGGAGCGACTCGCCCGTCGGGAAGCCGAGTTCCGCGCCGCGTTCGCCGAATGGATCTTCAGCGAGGAGAGCCCCGACCTCGAGCGCGCCCTCGGGCGAGCCCTGATCGAGCGCGGGATCACGGTCTCGCTCGCCGAGTCCTGCACCGGCGGCCTCGTGGCATCGCTCCTGACCCGCGTCCCCGGCATCAGTGCGGTTTTCCCCGGAGGCGTCGTGAGCTATGCGGATGCGGTCAAGCGAGACGAGCTCGGTGTGCCGGCCGACCTCCTGGCGACCCACGGAGCGGTTTCCGGCGAGGTGGCCGAGGCGATGGCCCTCGGTGCGGCGCGGCGCTTCGGGACGCGGCTCGCGATCTCGGTGACCGGGATCGCGGGACCCGACGGTGGGAGCACGGAGAAGCCGGTAGGGCTCGTCTGGATCGGCTCCGCGCTGGACGGGAAGGCCGAGTCGACGGAGCGGCGCTTCCCGCCGGGGGAGCGGAACTGGATCCGAACCCTCTCCGCCCGCGCCGCGCTGTTCGAGGGCCTGCGGCGCCTCGAGCGCCGAGCAAAAACCGAGCCCTCAAGTCCCCCTCCGCATTGAACGATGCAGGGGGCGTTGGTATCGTCCCCGCCCAATCGTCCCCTGGCCCGTCCTCGGGGGCGACCGGCCGAGCTACCCCGTGGTGTAATTGGCAACACAACTGGTTTTGGTCCAGTCATTCCAGGTTCAAGTCCTGGCGGGGTAACCACCACCTTCCCGCGGTACTCCTGACTCCGTCTACCGCTGACTCCGGACTACCGCCGCCGCAGGAAGGCGTCGGAGGTGAAGTGCGGGGCGCGCTCTTCCGCGTGGGAGAGCTCCTCGGGCCCTGGGGATTCCTCGGTGAATTCGATGCCGTGCTCCTTCTCGAACGCGAGTCGCAGGAGGTCTGCGAGCTGTTCGGGCGTCGTTCCGGGGGCTCGTGAGCGGATGGACGCCACCTGGGTGTCGAACTCGGACGGGGAGAGCTTGATCGAGCCGTGGTGCAGGATCCGGCCTCCCGTGCGGCGCTGGGCGGAGCCGACCCCCTTGCGATCCCCCCAGACGAGGTCGAGTTCGCAGGAGTCCTCGAAGCACATGCCGCCGGACGGGCGGTCGGAGGCGAGGGGGCGGTCTCCGCGCGGGGAGGCGGGGACGCCGAGGCCCTCGAGGGCGCGGGCGATCGTGGCGTGGATGCGCAGGTACGACTCGCGCACGGGTCCCGCGTAGAGCGGGTGGTCGGCGGGGAGCGCGATCGAGAAGGTCAGCTCCTCGGCGTGGTGGATCGCGCCACCCCCGGTCAGGCGCCGGACCGCGCGAGGGACCCGGGCGAGTGCGGGCACGTCGGCCGCGCGCTGGAAGTAGCCGAGCGAGAGCGCCGGCGGATCCCAGGTGTACAGCCGTAGGGTCGGGCGTTCCGCGGGAAGGAGCAAGAGGGCCTCGTCGAGTCCCATGTTCCAGCCCGCGGGGCCGTCGAAGGTTCGCAGGAGGCGCCAGGTTTCCACGGCGGAAGGGCGCTCTGACCGCCCGGCGTACTAGTGGGTCTCGGCCGAGGCGACGAACTCTTCGTAGGCGGCCGCGTCCATCATGTCGTCGGTCTCGAAGTTCTTCGTCTTCGGCGTGATCTTGAGCATCCAGCCCTCCTGGAAGGGATCCTTCGAGAGGATCTCGAGGTGCTCTTCGATCGCGACGTTGACCTCCGCGACGGTGCCGGCGACGGGCGTGTTGAGGTCGGCAACCGCCTTCACGGATTCGATCTCGCCGAAGGTCTCGCCGGCCTCGAGGACACGGCCGGGCTCGGGAAGGTCGCAGTAGACGAGGTCGCCCTCGTTGCCGCTGCATAGCTCCTGCACCGCGAAGTCGGTGATGCCGATCAGGACGTTGTCACCGGAGCGCTTCACCCATTCATGGGTCTTCGTGTATTTGCGATCGTCGGGGCGCATGGCTTGGAGGGGGCTCCGTCAGGAGCTCTTCTTCTTGCGGGTTCGGGAGTAGAAGGGCAGTTCGCAGACGGTCGTCGCCTGGCGCTTGCCGCGGATGTCCATCGAGAGCTCGGTGCCCTCGCCGTCGTGGCCCAGCCGGACATAGGCCGAGCCGATGTTCTTGCCGAGGGTCGGGGAAACGCCGCCGGAGACGACGCGGCCGACCTCTTGGTCACCGGCGAAGAGCGTATAGCCCTGGCGCGGCGCGCGCTTGCCGTCGGTCACGATTCCGACCAGCCGTTCCGTTTGGCGGCCCTTGCGGGCTTCGAGCGCAGCTCGGCCGATGAAGTCTCCCTTGGCCTCGGTCAGGGAGATCGCGAAGTCGACGCCCGCCGCGAGCGGGTCGGTCTCGAGATCGAGCTCGTGCCCGTACAGCGCCATGCCCGCTTCGAGCCGCAGGATGTCGCGCGCTCCGAGGCCGATCGGCTTCAGGCCGAGGGGAGCGCCCGCCTCGCTGAGCTCGTTCCAGACGCGCGGCGCTTCCTCGGTGGGGAAGTAGATCTCGAAGCCGTCCTCTCCGGTGTAGCCCGTCCGGCTCACGCGCGTGCCCGCCATCCCGCAAACCGTGCCGAAGGCGAAGCGGTAGTAGCCGAGCTTGTCGAGGTCGAGGTCGGTCACCTTCGCGAGGACGTCCGCGGAGGCGGGGCCCTGCAGCGCGATCATTCCGGTGGCTTCGGTCTCGTCCACGAGTTCCGCATCGAGGTCTCCGGTGTGGGAGCGGATCCACTCGAGATCGCGCTCGGTGTTCGATGCGTTGACCACGAGGTAGACGCCGTCCTCCTCGACATAGAAGAGGAAGTCGTCGAGCGGATAGCCCTCTTCGTTCAGGAGCAGCGAGTACCGGATGCCTCCCGGCTTCACCTTGGCAACGTGGTTCGAGCTGACCCGATCCACCAACCGAACCGCTTCGGGGCCGCGCACGTGGAAACGTCCCATGTGCCCCAGGTCGAAGAGTCCGGCCGCGCTGCGGACCGTCTTGCCCTCTTCGAGGATGGGTCCGTACTGGACGGGCATGTGCCATCCGCCGAACTCGACCATGCGAGCGCCGAGCTCCTCGTGGATGTCGTGCAGGGAAGTGGTCTTCATGGGCTGGAGGCTGGGGGGCAGGAGGGCGGCGCAATCTAAAGGATGGTTGCCGCGCGGGCCAGGTGCCGGGCCGACCTTGCCCCCGAAAGCGGGATAGGTTTTTCGGGGGGCCACGCCCTCCGCGCTCCCATGCCCCGTTTCCCAGCCCCCCCCGCAGTCCGCGTGCTCATCGCGGTCCTGCTCTGCACCGCATCGTCCGCCGCCCAGTCGGGCGCTCCCGACCCGTTCCAGAGCGGTCTCCGGTGGGCCCACTCGCCCGACCCCCTCGACCCGTGGATCCCGCGCGACGTGGTCCTGGTGGGGGACGGCGAGTTCACCCTGGCTGCGCCGGCCGTTGCCAACCCATCGGTGGAGTTCTTTGCGAGCGCGGAGATTGCGAGCGGTGGGGTGGCGCCCCTCGCGGCCTCCCAGGTCCTCACCGGAGCGATCGGGCCGGTGCGGCTCGCGGCCGGGGACGAACCCGACGAGCTGTTCGATGCCGCCCAGTATCCCGCACCCACGGGCTCGATGCGTTCCACGGTCGTCTCCCGGCGGAATGCGACCCTCGGGGCCGGGCTCGTGCCGCTCTGGTCGATCGATCTCGGTCTGCGCGTCAATGGGCCGGCGCGGATCGTTGCCTCGCCGGACGGTGGGGTCCTCGAGGTCGCCGTCTTCGATGCGACCACCTCGCGCCTGCACCTGGTGGCGCTCGAGCCTTCGGATGGGACCGAGCGTTGGAGCGTCGATCTTCCCGCGAGCGGGCTCGCGGCGCTGGAGCTCGCCGACTCGGGTGCGCGCACCGCCGCGGCGGCCGGTTCCTACCAATATGTATGGGACGCAAGCGGTGGCGTGCTCTTCGCGCGCCAGGACGCCTCCGCGCCCTCCGCGATGTCGATCAGCGGGGACGGAGCCAGGATCGCATTCGGGACGCGGACCGGGATCGAGGTTTGGGAGGATCTGGGAGCCGGTTTCGGCCCCCTCACCGCGCGTACCGCCGCGCCGGACGAAGTCGCGATCCGGGCCGAACTCTCCGCGGACGGTGGGACCCTCGCGGTCCTGTGGTGGAACGTGCGCAACGGTCTGGACGTGCGGGTCGAGATCCTGGACGCCGGGAGCGGGGCGCTCCTCGGCGCAGCCCTCCAAAGCGGCGCCGGCGTCGTCGGGTTGCAAAACTTTCCCGCTGCACTGGCGATCACCCCGGACGGATCCCGCGTCGCGGTGGGGTTGTGGGGGACCGGCGATGGGCGGCCGGAGGTGCTGCTCCTGGAGCGGGCCGGCGCGGGGGTCGTCCTGGCGGAGGACCTCCCGGGCAGCGTGGAGGCCCTCGCACTCTCCGGCGACGGGACCCGACTCGCCGTGGCGAGGCGTGACAACCATGCGAACGTCTTCTCGACCACCGGGACCCTCGAATTCTTCGATACCGGTGAGCGCGATCTACAGCTCCTCGGGGCGAGCCGGCCCGGCGGCAGCTTGGACCTCGCCTTCCAGCTTCCCGAGCCCGGGGACGCTCTCTTCGCGATCGGGACCGAGCTCTCGGCCCCGAACCTGCTCCCGCTCGGCCCGATCTGGATCGATTTCAACCGCACCCACGTCCTGCGCTCCGTGGCCGGTCCCACCCAGCGGGCCGTCCTGGGGATCGCGGTCCCGCTCGATCCGGCCCTGGTGGGGGCTCGCTTCGCCGCGCAGGCCCTCGCCCTCGTGCCCGCGGGAGCGGCCCTTTCCCGGACGGTCGTCCGACCGCGGATCCTCTAGGCGCTGGCGTTCCGACCGCCGGTCGACGGAGCAGGAAACCGCCTTTCAGACGTCAAGTGCTCCCTGGGGCCTGCCGATAGGCGGGCGAGGAGAGGCACAGGGTGCCCCTCCTGATCGTCCCCGGTCCGTGTCTTCCCTCGCTTCCTCCCCGAGGCGGAGGGGGCACGGGCCCCCCACAACGCCCAAGGATTCGCGGCATGACACTCGGGAAACCCCTTTCCGTCCTCACCCTATTCGTCTCCCTCTTCCTGCAAGCCTGCTCCAGCGGGGGAGGCGGGGGCAGCGCCGCCGGCACCCTGAACGCGGTCTCCCAGGACCTGGGACTCGACCCGACCGGCCAGACCACGGTGGTCACCTTCTCGCGCGCGGTCCCGACGACCCTGACTCCGGGAAACTTCGTCGCCGATGCCGGGCAACTCGCGACAAGCGTCGTCGTGAGCGGAGCGACCGCCACGGTCACCTGGGACTCGCGCGTCACGCCGTCGCACCAGGTGGAAGCGGTCGGGATCTCCGGGATCACCGAGGCCTTCGTTGCGGTCACGAGCACGGACCCCTCGGCTCCGACCTTCACGATCTCGGCCGGCACGCAAACGGTGGGGCTCGGCGGGGACACCTTCACGGTCCAGTTCAGC
>DRLC01000208.1 GCA_011053145.1 Planctomycetota bacterium
CCGAGCGTGATCTCCGCTCCTCCGGGGAGGGACTGGATGTCGCGCGTGTTCGTCGTGGAGAGGATCGAAAACAGTCCCGCGCGCTCCTCGAGAGGATGACCGGAGAGGTAGAAGCCGAGTACCTCGTGTTCGAGGCGCAGGCAGTCCTTTTGCGGGATGGCGGCCGAGTCGTCGATGCCGTCTCCCCCCGTGTCCTCCTCGACCTTCGCGCTGCCGCCGAAGAGGGATGCCTGGCCGGCCTTGCGGTCCTTGGCGGCGCGGTTCCCCTCGGCCATGGCGGTGTCTAGCCCCGCGAGCACCGCGCCGCGGTTGTGTCCGGTCGATTCGAACGCGCCGGCCTTGATGAGCGATTCCCAGGTGAGCCTCGTCATCGCCTGGGGATCCACCTCCGCGCAAAGACGGTGGAGCGTGAGCGGCTTGCCGTCCGCGAGGAGCTTGGCGCGGCCCTCCTCGAAGGCTTCGATCGCCTTCTGGCCGGTCCCCTTGATCGCGCCGAACCCGAAGCGGATCGCGTCTCCTTCCGGCCGGAACTCCCACGAGGAGCGTCGGATATCGGGGGGCAACACGGGGATGTCACGCATCCTGCACTCGTCCACGAAGTCCTTGATCTTGTCCGAGTTGCTCATCTCGCACGACATGTTCGCGGCGATGAACGGGATGCGGTAGTGGGCCTTCATGTAGGCCGTCTGCCACGTGATCAGCGCGTAGGCTGTGGAGTGCGACTTGTTGAAGCCGTAGCCGCCGAACTTGACGATGTTGTCCCAGATCTCCTGGGCCACCTCCCGCCGGCAGCCGTTCGACTCCGCGCCATCCAGGAACTGCGCGGCGAACTTCTCCATGATCTCGGGCTTCTTCTTGCCCATCGCCTTGCGCAGGTTGTCCGCCTCGTTCAGCGAGAAGTTGCCCAGGACGTTCGAGATCAGCATCACCTGTTCCTGGTAGACGATGCATCCGTAGGTGTCTCGCAGGATCGGTTCCAACGAGGGGTGCGGGTAGCTGATCTCCTCCAGCCCGTGCTTGCGCCGGATGAACATGTCATCCATCCCCGACTCGAGCGGGCCGGGGCGGTACAGCGCCAGGATGGCGATCAGGTCCTCGAAACAGTCCGGCCGCAGGCGGCCGATCAACTTCCGCATTCCCTCGGATTCGAGCTGGAACACGCCGAGGGTGTCCCCGCGGTTCAGGAGCGCGAAGGTCGCGTCGTCCTTCAACGGGATCGTTTCGAGATCCGGTGGTGTGCCGCCTGCCAGGCGGACGTTCTCGAGCGCCTTGTCGAGGATCGTCAGGGTCCGGAGCCCGAGGTAGTCCATCTTGAGGAGCCCCAGCTCCTCCAGGTACTTGCCCGGGAACTGGGTGACGATGTCGTCGCCATGCTTGCAGAGCGGAACGTGCTCCATGATGGGCCGGTCGGCGATGACGACCCCCGCTGCGTGGGTCGAGATATGGCGTGCCATGCCGTCGAGCTTCACGGAGAACTCGAAGAGCTCTTTCACGATCGGCTCGCTGGCGAGCTCGGCGAGTTCGGGATCCTCGAGCGCTTTCGCGAGCGGAGGAGCGCCCGGGCCCGAAGGGATCTTTTTCGCGATGCGGTCCACGTCGGAGAGCGGCAGGTCGAGCACGCGCCCAACGTCGCGCACGACCGAACGCGACGCCATCGTCGCGAAGGTGCCGATCTGCGAGACCTTGTCGTCGCCGTAGCGCGCCCGCGTGTACTCCATCACGCGCTCGCGCCCTTCCTTGCAAAAGTCGATATCGATGTCGGGCATCGAGATGCGCGCGCTGTTCAGGAAGCGTTCGAACAGCAGGTCGTATCGAAGCGGGCAGACACGCGTGATGTCGAGCGCGTAGGCAACGATCGACCCGGCGGCGGAGCCCCGACCCGGCCCGACGGGAATGCCGTTCTCTCGTGCCCAACGGATCAGGTCCCAGACGATGAGGAAGTAGTGCGTGAAGCCCATCTCCTCGATGACTCGACGCTCGTATGCCATGCGTTCGCGAGCTCTTGGAAGTTCTTCCTCGCTGTAACGCGCGCGCAGCCCCTCCTCGCAGAGACGATCGAAGAGTTCTTCCGCGGTCTCGTCTCCGTCCGGGGTGAAGACAGGCAGGTGGTACTTGCCGAACGTCATTTCGAAGCCCACCTGCTCGGCCACGTCGAGGGTCGCGGTCACCGAGTCCGGAAGGTCGCGGAACATGTGCCCCATCTCCTCCCGCGTGCGGAAGTACAAGGAGTCCGTATCGAATCGGAAGCGCTTCTCGTCGTCCCGCTTGGCCCCCGTGTTGATGCAGAGCAGCACGTCTTGAGCCTGGCAGTCCTCGTGGCGCAGGTAGTGGATGTCGTTCGTCGCGACGAGCGGGATGCCCGTCTTCTTCGCGAGGTCCACCATGGACTCGTTCACCTTGTCTTGGATCTCGAGTCCGTTGCGCTGGAGCTCGAGCCAGAAGTGCTCGGGGCCGAAGAGGTCGCGGAGCTCCGCAGCGACGCGAGCGGCCTCGTCCTCCTTCCCGCGCCGGAAGAAACTGTTGATCTCGCCGGAGAGGCACCCCGACAGGCATGTGATTCCGCGCGCGTACTGGCTGAGGATCTCCTTGTCGATCCGCGGACGGAAGTGGTAGCCCTCGATGTAGGCGAGGGAGTTCAGCGCGAGCAGGTTGCGGTACCCTTCCTCGTCGCGGGCGAGGAGCGTCAGGTGGTTGTAGGGGTTGTGGACCTTGTGGTGCGGCTTGTGACGGCTCCCCTGGGCGATGTAGACCTCGCAACCGAGGATGGGGCGGATGCCGGCATCCGTGCAGGCCTTGAAGAGTTCGACCGCCCCGAACATGTTGCCGTGGTCCGTCAGCGCGAGGGCCTTCTGACCGTCCTTGACGCAGGCCGCCACCAGGTCGCGGATCCGGTTCGCTCCGTCGAGCAGGCTGTATTCGGAATGGACGTGCAGGTGCGCGAACTCGGGTGCGGACATGTGATGTGGCGGCGCGTCGAGGGGGGATCTGCGGTGTGGTGGGGTCGGGTCAGTGCGCGCGGAGCATGTGCATCAGCAGCGCCATCTGGGCGGGAAGGCGGTTGCCGGCCTGTTTCACGAGCAGTGAGGCATCGCTCTCGAGGACCTCGTCGGTCACCTCGACGTTACGCCGCACGGGCATCGCATGCATCAGTCCGACATCGTTTCCGAGCTGGAGCAGTTCGGAGGTGATGCGCCAGTCGGTCGCGCGCGAGCGGTGGCTGGCCGCGAGCGTGGGGTTGCCGTAGGACTCCAGGGACTGCCAGGAACGGGCATAGACGATTCCGGCCCCGCGCACGGCCTCCTCCATGCTCGACGAGAATTCGATCCCCCCGCCGCTCGCCGCCGCAACCTCCTCAGCCTCGCGGACCACACCGGTGTCGAGGTCGAAGCCCGGTGGGTGGGCGATACGCACGCGCATCCCGAAGCGCGATGCGGCGTGGAGGAGGGAGTGGACCACCGCCGCCGAAGCGGGTTCGGGGGAGTGCACCCAGGTGATCGCGAGCTCTTGTCCCGCGAGGCTTCCGAGCCGCTGGCGCATCGTCAAGAGATCCGCGAGGGCCTGCATCGGGTGCCACAGGGAGCTTTCCATGTTGAGGACAGGCACCGTCGCGTAGCGCGCCCAGGCCGAGATGCGCTCGTCGCGACGGTCCACGTCCCAGGACTGCATCTTGGCCGAGGGGCGGATCGCGAGGGCATCCACATAGGTGGAGAGCACGGCCGCGGCGTCGCGGACATGCTCGGGGGAGCGACCATCCATCGTCACGCCGTCGCGCTCCTCGAGCTCCCAGAAGTCGCTCATCGCCGTGAGGTTGATCGCGTGTCCGCCGAGACGATGAACCGCGGATTCGAGCGATGCCCGCGTTCGAAGGGAGCCCCGAAAGAACAGCATTCCGACGGAGCGCCCCGAGAGAACCGGCCGGCCGGAGCGTGGGTCGAGGCGGCTGGAGAGATCGAGGATCTCCTCGAGTTCGGTGTCGGAAAGGTCCTGCAGGCGGATCAGGTGGCGGGGGCTGGGCACGCGATTTCGGTGGGATGGAGGACCGCCACTCCGGAGCTTCGGGAATGGCCGTATGGGGGAGGTGGTGGGGAGCGGGGGGACCGGGCGAAGGGGCCGCGGAGGGTCCCCTTCCGTCCTCCGTGGCGGCGAAACGCGACGCGGGGGTCGGCTCTCCCGGCAGGGGCAGTCTAGCAACCGCGGACCCCGCGGGAGAGGGGGAGCGAGCGTCCCCGCAATGGACCGAGGGGTCGGCGCGGATCCTCGGGAAGAG